>JAXDTV010000048.1:0-10470 GCA_034089785.1 Eubacterium sp. | reverse complement strand
GTTGCTTTTCGGAAAATGGGAGAGCGGGATACCGTCACGCCAACATTTTGTCAGTGGCCAGCCTGATCATTGTTCTGATATCCTGTGTGGCAGGGGGAAGTGCCAACCGGATAGAGGGGGCAGATGTGATCATGATGTGGATGTGTGGATTCAATCTGATCGTGTCGGCTGTATGCTTGATCTTTTTTTCACTGTATTTCGTCCGGTCCATCAAGGCCTCTTATATGCTGCTGGAAAAAAAGACGAAAGAACTACATTTCTTAGCCAATCATGACGCCCTGACCGGACTGCGCAACCGACACAATATCAAGCTGGACTTTGAAAAAATCGTGGAAACCAGTGAGGATTTTTGCGTGATGTTAGCCGATGTGGACGATTTTAAGAAGATCAATGACACTTATGGGCATACATGTGGTGACCGATGTCTCATTTATGTGGCAGATGCTATTATAAAAAGTGTGGCGGATGATGGGATCGTATGCCGCTGGGGCGGCGAGGAATTTTTAGCTATTTTGGAACTGACGGCACAGGAAGGATATAAAAGAGCAGAGGAGATGCGTCAGCGGCTGTGCGAGGCATTGCTTCAGACAGAGGGAAATACCATTACCATCAGCATGACAGTAGGATTTGCTACATCCCATGATACCAGGGATACGGAGGAATTGATCCACCTGGTAGATGAGAGATTATATAAAGGCAAAAACAATGGTAAAAATCAAGTAGTGGCAGAATAAAGCCCTATAGAAAATAAGAAAGGAAGGATAAAAATGAGCGAAGTATTAAAGAAAATGGAGACAAGAAGGAGCATTCGCAAATATAAAAAAGATGCGATTCCTCAGGAAATTCTGGATCAGATCCTGGAGGCTGGTCTGTATGCAGCCAGTGGACGGGGACAGCAGAATACCATTATGATCCAGGTTACAGATCCAAAGATGCGGGATGAGATCGCAGCGAAAAACTGTGAGATCGGCGGCTGGGAAGAAGGCTTTGATCCTTTTTACGGAGCACCGGCTATGATCATTGTGCTGGCTAAGAAAGACTGTCCTACCAGAGTGTATGACGGCAGTCTTGTGATGGGAAATCTTATGCTGGCAGCCCATGAACTTGGTGTGGGCAGCTGCTGGATCCACCGTGCCAAAGAAGAGTTTGAGACGGACTGGGGCAAAGACCTTTTGAAGTCCCTGGGAATCGAAGATGAGTATGAGGGAATTGGACATTGTGCGCTGGGATATGTGGACGGTGAGTATCCGAAGACACCGGAACGGAAGGAAAACCGGGTGTATTACATCTAAAAAAAGGCAAAAAAGAATGGCGGAGTGATGGGAGAGAAGTAATTTGCCGCAAGTGGATGTATCAGTGTATTGGGAAAATGATATAATAAAAAGAGAAATACACGATTCATGGTTAGAAGGGGAAGTTTTGGGTTGAAATTATTACATATAAGTGATATTATGTAATGGCAAAGGAGGAGGAATAAAATGTGGAGTTAGAAAGAATATGTATTACGGGAATAATTAATACATACGCTATTTCATGTGTCAAAAAGGAGTTTCAAAAAGCGGCAGATGAACTTTGGAAAGACGAAAAACCATGGGAAAGATACCAAAAGAAATTGATAAAAAATTTAGCTGTATTAGAGCAAGAAAAAGAGCGGGCAATAGATTTACAACAGTTTGAAAAATTGAGTGGAACAGACAAATTATATTGTATAAGATATCCTAGAGCAAAGAAGAATATTAGAGTTATTTATACGATTGAAAATGATAAAATTATTTTGCTAGTGGCATTTCTGGAAAGAGGTGATGGAGATTATCAAAAGGCTATCAATGTTGCTCGAAAAAGATTAAAGTGGCTTAACAGTTAAATTATATTTATATAGGAGGACAAAATAATGGGAATCGCTGAAAAATTAGTAAGTGCTAAAGAGTCATATTGGATTTCTGAGGAGGTGCCGGAATCTGAGGTCAAAGCGACAGTTGAGCTGGCAAAAATTTCTGCGCAGATTGAAAGAAGCAGACTAGAAAAAGGCATGACACAACAGGAATTTGCAAAGTATATGGGTGTTTCTCAAGGAATGATTTCTAAATGGGAGAGCAGGGAATATAATTTTACTATAAAAACATTGAATGAGATTTGCGAAAAAATTAATCTGGAATTGACGATTGATTTGCAGAAGAAATGCAATGATTCTGATTATTCTGTTGTTAAATGGAATTCAGAAAAAGTCAAGAAAATGATTTAGAAATGTCGATAGAAGGAGCTTTTCTCTCTTCTGGTGATGTTGATGAGGATATGTTTGAACAACTTGTCGGTATAAATGGTGTTGCAGCAATTATTGGAATTGCAAGAGGTAAGATCGAGGCAATTTCAGCGAATATTTTTAATAATGGTAAAATTGTAATTCCATTTGTAAATGTCATTGATTATTATAAAAGTATGTAGTATAAAAAGTTATTTGATTTTATAATTACCGCCTATCCTGCGATTTGTGCAGGATGGGCTTTTTATTTTACAAACACAGTTATCATCTGACCTACAATTAAAACCACAACAATTATGCAAAAACCTGCCGAAATATTATACAATTTTGCAAATTTGATAAAATAAATATAACATATTTTTGCCTATGTGTTGAATTATTATAAAAAAGTAATTATAATGAATCAACTTAGTATCAAAGTATACGCAAAAATGACATAAACAAATATCCAGGAGGTTTTTACATGAAGAAAGGAAAGAAAGCGCTTACTCTTTTACTTATTTTTACACTGGCGTTGTCTCTGTTTCCCCAGAGTGCTCAGGCAGCCAAGAAGAAAAAGGTGAAATTGAGTAAAAAAACAGTGACTGTAAAGATAGGAAAGACAGTTAAGATCAAACTGAAAAACAACAAAAAGAAGGTAAAATGGACGGTCATTTCCGGCAAGAAAAATGTGACACTGAGTAAAAAGAAAAAGACCGGTGTCACCATCAAGGGAAAAAGGGCCGGAACAGCGAAAGTACAGGCAAAAGTAGGTAAGAAAAAGTATGTCTGCAAGGTAACCGTTAAAAAGAAGAAGTCTGCGAAAAAAACAGTGAAAAAGACGCAGACAATCCAGACGACACCAACACCAAAGCCAACGAAAGAACCGGTGCAGACCATGCAGCCTGCGGACCAGACTCCGGCTCCAACGCCAAACATGGCGGAACTTTATGGAGGAACAGAAGATGTTCTGATCAGTTCGGTGAAGTTTGACAAGGAAGTGGATCATTATGCATTGCAGCAGAATACCATTTATGTTTTGACAGCTGACGGTGGAATGGGAAAAGAGTCCCTGCCGGATGTAAAAAAATGCCAGTTTACTGTCTACAGCCATGGAAAAAAGGCAGAAGTAAAGTCCATTTCTGATCCGGTCTGGGAGGAAAAAGACTATTATGGCGGTAAGGCGGCTCCCGGATACTATACATTTAACATAACGATAGTTCAGGATGGAAAGCAGTATACAGCACCAGCGAAAATGATAGCTTATACCGACTCTATCCGGTATTTTACAACGGATAATGGACTGCTTTTCCGCACACTGATTGCAGATGGCAAGGAGTACAAGTTGGAATCATCCATTGACTGGAAGAAGGGCTCACTGATACGGAATTATTATTTTAAATCAGAGGATGTTTCCCAGGATGACTTGGCGGCTACCGAAACATATAAAGCGGTTGTGCTTTACCAGGATAAGGAATACACGGTGGACTGTCAATTGAATGGCAGCAGCATCTGGGCAGGAACGGGACTTGAGTTTGGCCACACTACACTGAAAATCGGCGATTTGTGGATCGGTACATTAGAAGACAGCTGTATCATAAAAGAAAAGAATGATACTTCTTTTTCCATTCTTTCACACTCTTCATTAAAAGGGAATGTAAATTATGATCCGAATGATAAGGCGTTTGAATATCAGGAGACACTAGCCGGTGGAAAATCATTGAAAGATATTTTCACAGATTTAACGAAGAATCTGCAGATCCGTCAGGCAGCCTGCAATAACCAGATTTACACAAATGCTGTGACCGACAATGTAGTCTGGCATGATGAGTCGTATTATGATAGCGGCAGTGATGGAGGATATTATTCCTTTGACATCTCCCTCACAGTAAAAGGGGAAACAATCACACAGCATTATGTGCTGGTTGAAAAGGAAAAGAAATACACGGTGTCGGGAGTTATGAAGATGGAGGATGGCACCCCCATCACAAATATCTATTTGCGCACCTATAAAAGTGGAAAGTATTATGACGCTGTGTATACCAATGACAAGGGAGAATATTCTTTGGAGGCATCCGATGGAACGTATGACCTGGGGATGGGACAAACGATTACCGTAAAGGGAAGTGCATTGAAGCAGGATGTAACATTTCCTGTTTATCTCATAAGTGGAAGCATCGTCAGAGAAGGGGCACCTGCGGCAAATGTGGGATACCAGTTAGAGCCAGCAGGTGATAATACTGTATTGTATTTTGGGACGGATGAGGTGAATGAAGAACACTACCGGGCATATCTGGAAGCCGGCAGTTATCAGTTGAAAAAGGGAAGACAGCAACTAGATACACTTGAGGTGACCGGTTCCGGCACAAAGGATTTTACGATTAATCTGTACAAGGTTACGGGACAATGTGAAAAAAGTGTTCTTGAATTTGTAAATACAGAGGAAGATAAAAACAGTGTAACGGCATTTTCTTACAATGGATTTTACGCGGTGTATTTAAAACCGGGAACTTACAATGTACTTTATCAGGATATTGTGATAGATACCGTTGAAATCACATCCGGTGATTTGGAAAAGGACATTAAGATGACCATGTGTAAAGGGAAAATACTGAATGTCGATGAGAAAAAATTACCGTATTTAAAATATTTTAATCATACCATTGATATTAAGAAAGATGGAGAAGAGTTTAAATCCATCCTGTTAGGATCATCGTTTTCACCAAACGCAAATGGAACTTATGAAATAGCACTTCCTAAAGGAGAGTATGAGTTCTTCTGGGAGGGAAAAAAGAGCCTTGGCAGTGTGACCATTGCAGGCGAAGATGTGGAAAAAGATCTGGTACTGCCGCTTAAGTATATTAAAATGCGTGTGCTGGATAAACAAAATAATGTGATCCTGCCGAATTCTAACATTGGTTTTACAAAGACAGATTCGGGCACCTATTCCCAGTACAGCCCGAAAAATAAGGAGGGTGAGCTGGTAGAACTGGGTGACTATGAAGTTAACAACATAGATGGTTTATTCAATGCATCCCGTCAAGGAGCAAAATTCTCCGTAGACAAGGACACAGACCTGGTGGAAATCAAGACCGATGTTTACCGGGTTTCCGGCAGCTGTCAGATTGCCGGTGAGAATGGCAGCTCCTATAAGGTAACCGTTTTTAATGATTCTTGTGTAGAGAGCGAGAATGCAGAAAATGGAAACTACGAATTGTTTTTGAGTCCTGGCGAATATACGATAGAATGTTTCTTTGTAGATGAGAATAAAAAAGAGCATCCGTTTGTAAGGGAGAAAATCACTGTATCAGACGCACCTCTTACAAAGAATTTTGAGGTAAAATGCGGCAGCCTGTCCGGACAGCTGACATGGAAAGACGGCACCAGCGATATGTATAGTGAAAGCGAGCTGTGGCTGTATCCGCTAGATAGTGAGGTTGTAGGCATTAATGCAGATTTAGGTGCAGACGGCAGTTTCTCATTTACCCATGTTCCATATGGCACTTACAAGCTGAAATTAGATGAAACAGAATTAGAAACCATTACAATAAATTCACCGCAAAAGAAAGAGGATTACACTATAAATGGTTATCGGATTGCAGCCACCGTGAAAGATGCAGATGGAAATTTTGTGAAAGATCAGTGGGTTTATTTTAGTAGTGGCGGAAAGGAATACCATGCATATGTGGACAATGATAAGGGACTGGCTCTTGCGATTGTAGATGAACCAGGTGAATATGAAGTGTATGCTTATACCGTCAATGCGACCAAGATTTCTTATGGTACGGTAACGGTAAAAGATAAAAATGTAGTCTGTAATTTAAGTGAGATCCAGTAGAAAAAGGATTACACAATGGAGGGATGTTGTATGAAAAAGATCAAAAGGAAACTGGCAGGTTTGCTGGTGTTTATGCTGGTATTTACCATGATGCCGCAGACGGCACTGGCTGCTAAGAAAAAGGTAAAGTTAAGCAAAAGGAATGTGACTGTTACAGTAGGCAAGACCTTCAAACTTAAGTTGAAGAACAACAAAAAGAAGGTAAAGTGGACCGTGGTTTCCGGCAAGAAAAATGTGACACTGAGTAAAAAGAAGAAAACCGGTGTTACGATCAAAGGGAAAAAGCCGGGAACGGCCAAGGTACAGGCAAAGGTCGGCAAGAAAAAGTATGTCTCCAAGTGTGTCTCCAAGTACCACACCACAGCCAACGAAGGTGCCGGACAAAACTATGCTTCCACCGGATGTGACACCGGAACCAACGGTAAAACCGGAAAAGTCTTATCAGGGGCTTTATGCGGAAGATCAGGAATTTGTCATCAGTTCTGTCTCTTTTGAGAAGGAAATTGAGAATTATTACCTGGATGATAATAAGATTTATGTATTTCAGGATGAGGCAGAGTCGCTGAAGGAGGTAGTGCCAGATGTGACAAAATGTGATTTTACCGTTTACTGCTATGGAAAAAAGGCAGAGGTAAAATCCGTTTTGGATATTACATGGAATGCTAAAGATGCAAAAGGAAGGGGAAGTTATACCTTCCGGGTGACCGCTGCGCTGGATGGAAAAGAATACACAGATAAGGTCACAATGATAATGGGACGCCGGATAGTGGATTCGCCAGACAGGGGATCTGCCAATGGAATCACCCTGCTGAAATTCACAGCCGACGGCAAAGAATATGAGTTGGAAAGAATGTTGAGAGATCTAAACAGTGATGACGGGTATTCTATTTATTACTATTTCAAAGATAAAGATGTGGACTTAAACGAGATCAGTCAGGCAAAGGAGAAAACATTAACAGTTCTCTATGAAGATGAAAAAATCACACTGGATATATTGGATATTGGGCTAGGGGGCTTAGGAGAAATGTGCAGGATCCAGGCTGCAGTCTATGAAAGAGGGAAACAGCTGATTGTTCTGGATTGTGTGGATCTCTACAAGAAGGTGGATGATCGTTTTTCTATAGATGCCTTTACATCCACGAAAGGGACCGTAAAATACAGTGAATCCATAGGAGATGGCTATGTAGGTTTTGTTTATGAGGATACTATAGGAAATGGCAAGACCTTGAAGGATGTTTTTACAGATGTATCAAAAGAGTTGAAAATATACCGTACAATCTTTAACAATGCCTACTATGATCAAAATGCGATCCGCAATGTAGTCTGGCACGAAGAACCTTTTTACGACAGTAGGGAGGATCATGGCTATTATACATTTGACATTGTGTTGACGGCGGGCGGAGAGGAAATCACCCAGTCATATTGGCTTGTTGAGAAGCAGAAGGAATATTTGGTTTCCGGAAAATTAAAGACGGAAGATGGACTGCCGATCGCCAACGCAGAAGCTTACCTGGAGAGAAAAGATGTAGAAGATGGTTACCCTATGAACCGGTACATTGAGACGGACAGTGAGGGAAATTTCACCACAAAAGTACCGAAAGGTTCGTACCAGTTTAATTACGGAAAGACTTTTACGGTGGAGAAGGACATTACGCAGTATGAAGAGACTCTTTCTGTTTATAAAATTTCCGGCAGTGTAAAGAGAACCGATGCGAAGTCCATGGATCTTCCGGCTGTGTGGATTTTTGGGGCAGAACCGGAAAGCGGTATTTTTTACATGAGTGATATAGATGATGAAAATAAGTATTTTGTGTATCTGAAAAAAGGAAGTTACGAAATCAATGTAGATTGGAAACCGGTACAGGAGATGCAGGTGACGGCCAGCAAAGTCTATGATATTACGCTGGATATAGGAAAAGTTGCCGGAAAAGCTTCCAAGTCATATTGTTTTAAAAATACGGATACGGATGATACAAAGGATTCTATTTTGGATTGTGGAAAATATGTTGTTTATCTGACCCCGGGAACTTATGAGGTGCTCGATGGAGACACGGTCATTGATACGATAGAAGTAACGCTGGGGGACATGAAGAGAGATTATGTGATGCACTCCTGCAAGGGAAAACTGCTGGATCTGTCCGGCGTTGAAATCCCGAAAGCAGCGTATCGTTTTAGTGGTTATGAAATCACGGTTTTCCGTAATGGAAGCAAAAACAGGACTCTGGACATTAAGAAAGATGACGGAGAGGGCTCAGGAAACTACGAACTGACTGCGGTAGATGGAGAATATGAGTTTTTCTATGGGGATACCAGTGTTGGTAAAGTCACGATTGATGGTTCAGATGTGACACAGGATTTAACCATGCCTTTGAAATATGCAAAAATCAAACTGCTGGATGCGGAAAATAACATCATCCCGCTGGAGGAAGACGATTATTTGACTTTAACACCACAATTCGCAGGTGGAGAGAGCAGTCAGGTATATATGGGAGGGACAGATTACTCCGGACATGTAGCGTTGGTTCCTGGATCCTATCAGATTACCAGATATAACAGGATAATGGGCATAGAAAAACAAACCATCACCGTTAACGAAGAGGATGATGTGATATCCGTCGAAACAGGAACCTACAAAGTCAGTGGAAGCTGCCTGATAAACGGAGCAGATTCGTCGGAAGATGTATATATAGAGGTGTGTAAAACGAACAATTACACCGACTCGATAACCTGTGCTATGCGGAATGGAAAATATACGGTGTATGTACCGGCTGGAGAATATGAGTGTTCCGTACGGAATATAGACGGAAGGCTGGCTTTTGAAAACATAACAGTAACCGATACAGCACTGGAAAAGAACTATGATTTAACCGTCGGAAGTCTGTCCGGAAAGGTTACATGGGAAAACGGCAGTTCCTTTGACGCAGATACCCCTTGGATTTGTCTGGAAAACGATGACACATCGTTTGAAGGGACTATAAAGCAGGATGGTTCCTATAAAGTGCCAAATATTACTGCATATGGAACCTATGATGTGTTCGTGCTTTCGCTGGATGGCAGTAGTGTCAGGACAAAAGTTGGCACCGTCACCATCGACAGTGAAACAGTGGAACAGGATTTTGAGATTCCCGGATATTTGATTCAGATAACGCTCCAGGACAGTGAAGGAACGGCCGTAACTTCTACAATGGTTAGGATTGTGGGACCGGAAACTTCACCGGTTAACTATGAATGTTATACCAGCCTTAGTGGAAAAATCAGTTTGCTTGTAAGTACGCCGGGAACCTATAAGATTACGGTGGATAATGTAAGCTATGGAAATGTGACAGTAACAGATAAAAATGTGGAAAAGGTAATACAAATGTAGGATGTGCTGCAAATTTACATGTGAATAGATTGAATTAATCATAATAAACATGTATAATAGCAGTAAAGAGAATTATGTGAAGTATTTTTAGATGGAAATGGAGGGATTGTTGTGCCGAATATCAAACCAATTTCAGATTTAAGAAATTACACTGCTGTTATTAATGAAGTAGGCTATGGAAATAGAGTTTATCTGACACGCAATGGACATGGGCAGTGTGCCATCATTGATATGAAGGAATTAGATGAACTTGACAAGCAAAAGTCCTTGTACCAATTAATGACGAAATTAAATGAAGCAGAAACCTCCATTCGTGAGAAAGGAACCATATCTGCGGATGAACTGGAAGCGGAGTTGGGGGTATCTGATTGAAACAAATTGAATATTCACAAATTGTAAGAAAAAAACTTCAATCGTTAAAAGCATATTTGACAGATGAATTTGGGACTGTGGTTGCTCAAAAATCAATCAGGCAGATAACTACATCTGTAAGGAATTTAGGAAAATTCCCGGAAAAAGGTGTTGCTGTGTCGGCTATGTATGATATTGAGTGTGATTACAGGTACATATATGTCAGTCATAACTATATTTTTTATCGAGTTGAAAAGGATGCAGTGATCATTGTAGAAATGTTCGATGAAAGAGAAGATTTTATGCATAAGTTATTTGGTGACTGATATCCACATGAAAAAAAGACCCGTCAGGGTCTTTTTTATTAGAAAAGTGCATACAAGCGTTTCTCCGAAACGCTTGTCCCACGGCTATCGTGCGGATGACAGGGCGCAAGACATCCGGTGGATGTCTGTTATGCGCGGACCGGAGCGAAGCGGAGACATTGAACCCAGGTTCAATGTCTCCATCCGCATGAAAAAAAGACCCATTAGGGTCTTTTTTCATGCGGATAACAGGACTTGAACCTGCACGGGGGGTGCCCACTAGAACCTAAAGGTTTTATCCACTAAAACATTCAAGACGGTGTGAAATTCTTTCTGTAAATTCAGATCTTCTATGATAATTGATACGGCTTAA
>JAXDTV010000028.1:0-14175 GCA_034089785.1 Eubacterium sp. | reverse complement strand
ATTTTCCTTGCAAATTAATGCAAGAAGTTGTAACTAAGGTTGCGAATTTGATGTCTTTTTGATGTCATTTGCTTGCAATGAATGTCTGCAAACCCGCATAAACACTGGGTTTTACTTGTCGATGCTCTTCATCGTCGGGAAGAGCAGAACATCGCGGATGGCAGGGCTGTTGGTCATCATCATCACCATACGATCAATTCCAAAACCAATTCCTCCTGTTGGCGGCATACCAATGCTCAACGCATTCAGGAAATCTTCATCGGTATGGTTTGCCTCATCATCTCCTGCTTCAAAGGCTTTTTCCTGCGCCTCAAAACGAGCCCGCTGGTCAATCGGGTCATTCAGCTCAGAATATGCATTGGCCATTTCCCATCCATTCATGAAGAACTCAAAACGCTCTACATAATTTGGATCTTCCGGCTTTTTCTTAGTAAGAGGAGAAATCTCGATTGGATGATCCATAACAAAGGTAGGCTGGATCAGATGTTCCTCTACATATTCTTCAAAGAACAGATTCAGAATGTCGCCCTTCTCATGACGCTCCTCAAATTCAATGCCATGCTCTTTAGCAAGCGCTTTTGCTGCCTCTGTATCTGCCACTTCATTGAAGTCGATATTCGCATATTTTTTAACAGCATCTACCATGGTAATACGTTCAAAAGGCTTGGACAGATCCATTGTATGCTCTCCGTACTGAAGAACTTCAGAACCTGTTACCTCTTTGGCAACATAACGGTACAGATTCTCTGTCAGATCCATCATGCCATGATAATCTGTAAATGCCTGGTACAACTCCATCAGAGTAAATTCCGGATTGTGACGGGTATCCAGACCTTCGTTACGGAACACACGGCCGATCTCGTATACCTTTTCCATACCGCCTACGATCAGTCTCTTCAAATACAATTCCAATGAAATACGAAGTTTCAGGTCCTCATCCAATGCATTGAAATGAGTCTCGAATGGTCTGGCCGCAGCTCCTCCGGCATTCTGTACTAACATCGGAGTCTCTACTTCAATAAATCCCTGGTCATCCAGATAGTTACGGATGCTGCGAAGAACTTTAGATCTCTTGATAAAAGTGTCTTTTACTTCCGGATTCATGATCAGATCCACATAACGCTGACGGTAACGCATATCGGTGTCTGTCAGACCATGGAACTTCTCCGGCAGAATCTGAAGGCTCTTGCTCAGAAGAACTACCTTTTCTGCATGAATTGAAATCTCGCCGGTCTTGGTTTTGAAAACCTGTCCGGTAATGGCCATGATGTCACCAACATCATACTTTTTGAAATCTTTGTAATCATCCTCGCCAATATTATCTCGGGCAACATAAGCCTGAATATCTCCCTGCAGATCTCTGAGATTGCAAAAAGATGCTTTACCCATAACACGCTTAAACATCATTCGTCCTGCTACTGTTACAGTTTTGCCTTCCATCTCCTCGAAACGATCTTTGATCTCAAGGGAATGATGTGTCACATCACATTTGGTGATCACAAATGGATCCTTACCTGCTTCCTGCAGTGCCGCCAATTTTTCGCGACGCACTTTTAACAACTGATTTAAATCTTCTGCCACTGGTCTAACTCCTCACTTTTTTCTTAATTGTTCTTATGGAAATCAATGATCTGATACTTAATCATACCTGCCGGTGTCTCAACCTCTACTGTCTCGCCGGCCTGGCCACCGATCAAAGCTTTTCCAACCGGTGATTCATTGGAAATCTTGCCCTGAAGACTGTCTGCCTCGGTTGAACCTACAATCTTGTATTCCATCTCTTCGTCAAATTCCAGATCCTTGATGCGTACTGTGCATCCTACATTGATCACACCGCTGTCTGCATCATCATCTACTACTTCTGCATTTTTCAGAATTTTGTCGATCTCTTCAATACGAAGTTCAATATCCCGCTGCTCCTCTTTGGCAGCATCGTACTCTGCGTTCTCGGACAAGTCTCCCTGTTCTCTGGCTTCCTTGATCTTCTGAGCCACTTCTCTACGACGGTTTACTTTCAGATCCTGCAGTTCATCCTCTAAGGCTTTCAAGCCTTCATAGGTCATAATATTCTTTTTATTTTCAGCCATGACTTCACTACCTCCTAGGTTTTTAACATCTTAACATTATATCGTACCTATGGGTTCTTGTCAATTATTCTCCCTCCGTATCTTCCTTGTCATCCGAACCACCCGGCTCTGTATCACCGCCTGTTGGATCTTCCGTGCTTCCGTCTTTCAAAAGCATCTTCTGGGAAATCGAATCTGTATCGTCATCATCTTGTCGGATCACAATCTTCTGATATTTCTTCGGAACATTCTTATAAACATTATTTTTCCACAAATTTTTCCACTGCACATCCGTAATGGCGCATACAGTCGCCGGATATCCCGCTGTCACAGCCCCCTCGACATTTGGCTGGGTAGTGAGAGAAACACGGATCGGATAATATTTTAAAGTATCAAATGTGTTTGACTTAACCACCGGATTCACAACACCTCGCAGTAAAAGTGCTACATATTTCGTTGTGGTTCCATCATCCTGCTCTGTCTCATCGTTCAAAGTCTGGATATCTTTGATTGTGTTATTCTCAATCACACAGTTTTTCCAGTTCAGCGCACGGATCGCCGCATTAAAAGTACCTTCGATCTTGTTGTTTTTGATCTGGACATTATCATGATACAACTGTGTATCGCCATCAGCAATATAAGTGTGGCTTCCTACTGCCGTTCCAATATTTTTAAATGTATTGTTGGTAATATACACATCCTTGCAGACAGTTTTATCGTGAGCGGACCAGTCATAGTTAAATCCTGCTGTGTTCTCATCGGTTCCGTCTACATTGATACACTCTTTATAACTCTTTTGTAAATATGGTTTGAATCCCTCAAATGTACAGTTTTTAACAGTAACATTCTTAGATGAATTCAGCTCGATATAATGGAAACCATATAAGTTTTTAAATGTGATGCCGGACACTTCAACATTCTGGTTATGTCCAATGATCACGCACATGGCACGCAAAATATCTTTGCAGTCCATGATAACCGTTCCGCTTCCCAGGATCTTGACATTCTGGGATCCGTTATAACCGCTGACAGTCTTGACTGTACCATCTTTTGACGGTGGCACAAGGACAAACAGTGCCTTTGCATAGCAGACATCATAAGTAGTCGAACCGGATTTTTCAAATGTTACACCATCTTTCAGATTTACCGTAACATTAGAAGGGATACAAATGTTGTTTGTTACCGGATAAGTTCCCTTTTCTACAGTGATCGTACCGCCACCTGTCAACTCCAGCTGCTCCATGTAAGAGCGGAATACATAATAGTATCTTTTCTTGGAAAAATCTGCATAATCCGTATACTTGTCATGGAATGGCGCTGTAGCTGTATTGATCGTAAAGTTTTTCTGTGTTTTATCCTCAAAATACATCAAACGAGTACTTTCGTTCAGAATGTAATAATAAGAAATATTGGCTACTGCATTGGTCTTGAGGCTGGCTACATTAGCATCACTGATGACAGATGAGAATCTGGCAAACGCAGCTCCCTTTCCGTAGTTGATGCTCTTGTCAAACCGGACGGTGTACTGGCATCCTGACAAAGTGTTAGAACCGATAACAGGCTCCTGCACACCCAGGCCGTACACATAAGTAACTGCCTTGCCGGCACCGGTCTGTGTCATGCTGTTTCCTGTGATGACAGGTTTACTCCATGCATGAGCGTATACAGCAAACTGAGTTGTATTGATAAAACGGTTGTTCCGGATGCTGATGCCAGTCTGATAGTACAGACGGCCGCCACTGACAGTGTTGGCAAACGATCCGATAGCAATATCACTTCCGTTGAACTGGTTGTTGGTAATATTGACCGTTGCGTTTACTGTGTTATCCAGTTTGCTCCATTTTCCCCCAAATGCTTCTGTGGTCTTATTGATGGTTTCCAGGCGAACCGCCATCTTCTTGTTATAAGATGCTCCCGAAACACCTTTGGCAAATACACACTTGTCCACGGTTACATTATTGGAACCCTCTGTCCATATGTAACTGCCTGCATTACGGTTTTTAAAGTTTATATTGCGAATGGTGATTTTCTTTCCGTGAGCCACATAAACGCCGGTAGCACCGGAAATTTTACCCAAATCGATGGTAGCCGTTCCTACTCCTATAATGGATGACTTTTTCGTTCCGTTGTATTTGGCTACTTTTCTGCTCTTTTTGGAATTTGCCGTAGAGACAAACTGAAACAGATATTTGGTACTTTTTACTTTCTTTGTACCGGTGGCTGTTGTTTTCACAACTTTGGCACCGCTGTTTAACTGAATTTTTACATTGGATGGAACATACAGTGTTCTTGGGATTTTATATGTTCCCTTCTTCAGTTTCAAAGTACCACCTTTTTTAGAAAGCTTGTCCAGATAATACTGTATGGTGTAATACTGTCTGGTCTTAGCAGTATACTTTTTGCTTTTTTTTAGTTTCTTGATTGTTTTTTTGTTTGGTTTGGATGAAGTTTTTATGGTATAGGTCTTGGCATAGGTCACGGTTTTGGTTCCCACAGCTGCTGCCATGATAAATACAAATAAACTAATCCACTTGATCCATTTTCTTTTTGTGTTCACTTTGTAACATCCTCCCTTTTATTTATTTCTATCATATCATATAAACAATTTTTGTCAAAGTTGTAACAATTTTCTTGACTTTTTTTATTTACACCTGTATTATTGTATTATGTTCTTAATACAGCAGTACAAGGAGGTGCACAATGGATTGGCATTTATCCAATGACAAACCCATCTACCTGCAGTTGATCGACCAGATCAAGCGGCAGATACTGGCCGGCCGCTATGATGCCGGTTCTTCCTTTCCTTCCGTGCGGGAACTGGCAGCAGATGCAGCTGTCAACCCCAACACGATGCAGCGTGCCCTGGCGGCACTGGAGCAGCAGGGACTGTTAGTAGGAAGCCGTACCAACGGGCGTACCGTTACTTCCGACGCTTCCCTTCTTTCCTGCATGCGGGAGGAATTGGCCCGGGATGCCTATCTACAGTTTTTTCACGCTTTGACGGAACTGGGATTTTCCCGGGAAGAAATGCATACTTTTTTACAATCAGAATTACATAAGGAGGAGTTATGATTCTTTTACAGACAACCGACCTGTGCAAGTCTTTTGGCAGACATACCGCTTTATCCCATGTCAGTCTGTCTCTGGACCTTGGACGCATTGTGGGGCTTCTTGGTCCCAACGGAAGTGGCAAGACCACTTTTATGAAACTGATCAACGGACTTTTAACCCCCACCTCTGGTTCCATTACCATTGGAGGAGAAGCACCCGGCATACTTACCAAGCAGCATATTTCCTATCTGCCGGACACATCCTATTTTCCAAAATGGATGAGTTTTAAGGATCTGTCCCGCTATTTTGAGGATTTCTACCATGACTTTGACCCTTCCAAGGCTCAGTCCATGCTTCATTCACTGGATCTGGATCCGAAAATGAAGCTGCGCCATATGTCCAAGGGTACATTGGAAAAAGTCCAGCTTATCATGGCTATGAGCCGTCAGGCCAATCTGTTCTGCCTGGATGAGCCCATTGGAGGCGTAGATCCGGCTACCAGAGAATACATTCTGCGGACGATCGTCCAGAATTATTCAGAAGATGCCACGGTACTTATCTCCACCCATCTTATTTCCGATGTAGAAAACATTTTAGATGATGTGGTCTTTTTGCAGGATGGTCAGGTGCGTCTTCAGGCCTCTGTTGATCAGATCCGGGAAAAAGAAAACAAATCTGTTGATGCATTTTTCAGGGAGGTGTTCCGATGCTAAGAAAGTTATTCCGACACGAAATCCGCTCTTTGAGCCGTTATTTTATACCAATGTATATCATTGTTCTGCTTCTTTCACCTTTGATCGGACTGATGGTCCGTTTTAACCAGGCAGGCATTACAGCCCGTTCGGTCACACTATCCACCAGAGCCGGTCAGACCCTTGCTTCTTTAGTTCCTACCTTTTCCATGGTAGGCTACATACTGCTTTTGACCGGTATTACAGTAGGATCTTTCGTGCTGATCCTGATCCGCTTTTACCGTACTACTGCCACAACGGAAGCTTATCTGACCTTTACTGTGCCGGCCTCCACCGGACAGATTTTGTGGTCCAAACTTCTGGCCTCTGTTTTGTGGGAAATTTTATCCGGACTGGTGATCGTATTAAGCCTTTTTATCCTGATGCTGACAGCCATTCCTTTTGATTCAACGAGACAATTTTTCTCTGGTCTTGGTTTTCTCATCAGGAACGCAGACAGTTCGATCTGGCTTACCTTTGCCATTGTCCTGCTGGCCATTATTCTTTCTCTTTTCTCAGGGGCATTGCAGTTTTTCTGTGCCATTGCTCTGGGACAGTTGTTTAATGACCACAGACTGCTGATCAGTATTGGATTTTATGCGGCAATTTACTTTGTCCTGCAGATCATTTCCGCCATCGTTATCATGCCGGTAAGCATCCTTACTGCCCAGCGCACGGTTGATGATACGCTGACCACCACCCTTTCCGGTGTGAATATCACGATGGGTATCAGCTGCATACTGGCTGTGGCATATTCTGTGGCATTCTTCTTTGTGATCCGTTTTATCTGGAAGAAACATCTGAATGTAAAATAGAATATATAGAAGTTACACAAAAAAAGATCGGAGCTTTTCCCGGTGGCCCCAAGGCCTTTCGGTGAAAACTCCGATCTTTTTTTAATTTCTGGAAAATTCGCTTAACTGCAAGCCTTCGTTCCGGTCTAATGCCGTCTGAATACTCCATGGATGAGTAAACAAAAGCAATGGACGGTCTCTGAGATCTTTTACCTTCTTTGTATCCGAAGTAACAGACAGTAACGCTACATCAATATCATCATTCTCAATCCAACGGACATGCTCGTATGGCAGCTGCTCCATGCGGATCTCCACATTGTACTCGCTCTCCAGACGGTACTGCAGCACCTCGAACTGCAACACACCCACCACGCCTACGATAATCTCTTCCATTCCTGTATTAAATTCCTGGAAGATCTGGATGGCACCCTCCTGGGCGATCTGGCTGATTCCCTTCATAAACTGCTTACGCTTCATCGTATCCACCTGGCGCACTCTGGCAAAATGCTCCGGTGCAAAGGTCGGGATTCCCTCAAACTTCACCGGCTTCTTTCCTTTATACAGCGTATCTCCAATGGAGAAAATGCCCGGATCAAAAACACCAATAATATCTCCTGCATACGCCTCTTCTACATGTTTTCTCTCCTGAGCCATCATCTGCTGTGGCTGGGAAAGACGGATTTTCTTTCCGCCCTGCACATGCATTACTTCCATACCGGCCTCAAACTTGCCGGAACAAATCCGCATAAAAGCAATACGGTCTCTGTGAGCCTTGTTCATATTAGCCTGGATTTTAAACACAAAAGCTGAAAATTCATCTGAGAATGGATCCACTTCTTCTCCTTCTGAAGTTCTAGGCAGCGGCGAAGTGGTCATATCCAGGAAATGCTGCAAAAATGTTTCCACACCAAAATTGGTCAGCGCAGATCCAAAAAATACCGGCGAAAGCTGTCCCTGACGCACCTTATCCAAGTCAAATTCATCACTGGCACCATCCAACAATTCAATTTCATCTACCAGAATATCGTGGTACTCCTTGGTGATCAGTTCATCCAGTCCGGCATCACCCAGTTTTGCCTCTACCGTCTCTACTTTATGTCCATTGTCACCAGCAATAAACCGAGCGATGGTCTTTGTATTCCGGTCATACACGCCCTTAAAATTCTTACCGGAACCGATTGGCCAGTTGATCGGACAAGTACGAATCCCCAGCACATTTTCAATCTGATCCATCAGTTCAAAGGGATCCATAGCCTCCCGATCCATTTTATTGATAAAAGTAAAAATAGGAATACCACGCATAACGCAGACCTTGAATAATTTAATGGTCTGGGCCTCTACACCCTTGGATCCATCAATGACCATGACTGCCGAGTCAGCTGCCATCAAAGTACGGTATGTGTCCTCCGAGAAGTCCTGATGTCCCGGTGTGTCCAGAATATTAATGCAAAAACCATCATAATTAAACTGAAGTACAGAAGAAGTGACGGAAATACCACGCTCTTTTTCAATCTCCATCCAGTCTGACACAGCATGCTTAGCTGCTTTGCGTCCTTTTACCGAACCCGCCAGATTGATAGCTCCTCCATATAAAAGAAACTTCTCCGTCAGGGTTGTCTTACCGGCATCCGGGTGGGAAATAATTGCAAAAGTTCGTCTTTTTTCTACTTCATTCTTCAATGTATCTGCCATGTTATTCTCCATTCTTTCCTATATAAAAAACTGCTTGTTACATAACAAAAGCCCTGATAAAAATCAGGGCTTCTAAGAAGCTGGGCTACAAGGATTCGAACCTTGAAATGCTGGAGTCAGAGTCCAGTGCCTTACCATTTGGCGATAGCCCAATCACAACTACAAGCGATATTATACCGCAGCATTTTCAAAAATGCAAGTACTTTTTTAAATTTTTTTGAAATATTTTTTCATACCTATTTTTTCACCCGTACTGCCGTACTTTTCTGCACTTTATAATCATACACCTGATCCTGCTTCGGGAACTTCATGCCCAGTTTCTTTGCTCTGGAAAATATAGTATCATAATCCAGTGCTGCATCACTGGCTTCTCTTTTCATCTCTTCTGTCTTTTCTTTCAAAACAGTTACCTGATCCTGTAGTCTCTGCACACTGTCACCAAGCATTACCTGCTGGTTATTCAGCCGCACCACATAAAAACACGCCACGGTAAGCATGGCAGCCATGGTCACGGTGGCAAATCCCCTCTTGATCATCTGTCCTTTTCGTTTTTTCTTCTCTACATCTACCACGCAGATCCGCTTTCCCTTATTGACGATCTGTACGGCTGTATTTCCAATCATATATTCCGTTGTTGATTTCATAATGATTCCCGCTCTTCTTTCTTTGTAGTATTTACCTCTGTGGCATCTACGATCAGCATCGTGATGGCACCTGACCGGCTGGTGTAATGCTTTCTGGCATAGGAATCTACCCGCTCGATCACATCATCATCCAGGGTTATGTTTATCCTTTTCTTCATCGCTCCCTCTCTTTCCCGTTCAAAAAAACCAACCTTTACCCACTTTATACACACGATATGAGTTTATTATACATTTTTCGTGTGTATATTGCAAGAAAAAATACTCTTTTCCCAGGTAAAAGATTGTGCTATAATAATTGACAGTGATAATCAAAGGAAGTGACGAAATGGAAACGAATCAAAAATACAATTACACTTGCCCGATCTGCGGCTATACGTTTGAATCGGATAAAGCAGAGATGGAAGACCGTACCTGCGAAAAATGTCAGAAAGGTACCTATACGATCCGTTCTTTTGCCAGTATTCGTAAGGTATTCAAGAATCCACAAAAATCCTGATTTTTTTCTTGACAGTGCAGGCACAATGTGATATTATCTTACTTGTGTCTGACACATGACATGCGCGAGTGGCTCAGTTGGTAGAGCACAACCTTGCCAAGGTTGGGGCCGCGGGTTCGAGTCCCGTCTCGCGCTTATTTTTTTGACTAGGAAGTACCGAAAGATGGTGCTTCTTATTTTTTTGCTATCTAAAAACCTGTATACACTTGTAGACAGC
Organism: Eubacterium sp.; assembly: GCA_034089785.1. Lineage (GTDB taxonomy): Bacteria > Bacillota > Clostridia > Lachnospirales > Lachnospiraceae > Eubacterium_F. The sequence goes on along the minus strand of JAXDTV010000028.1, from coordinate 4,484 downwards.
GGCCACGCCTAAACATAACAAAAAAAGCGACGGATCCTGTAAATCCATCACTCTCTTTGGAAAATATAAAAAAAAAATTAAGAATGCAGGAAAAGGGACTTGAACCCTCATGGTATTGCTACCACACGGACCTGAACCGTGCGCGTCTGCCAATTCCGCCATTCCTGCAGCACGCTTAATAATATACCACCACATACGACATCTGTCAACTCTTTTTTTGAATTTATTAAAAATATTTTTTATTTTCCCCAAGTATACAAATCTATGTTATACTGTATAGAAAAAGAAACCATATGACGAAGTCATCTTTTTAGCTGGTTTCGACGATCTGCCACCGAACGAATGTGAGGAGGCGCTAACTATCATACGAGGAGGTTGTACTTATGACTATAAATGCAGGAATGTTGATCTTTGGCATCTTTGATTCCGTCGTTGCATTTTTTCTTGTTTACAATATCATAAAAGCCAAACTTGGCGGTGAAACAAAAAAAGCAGCCCGGATCGTTTCGGCGATCGTGGCAACCATTACCGCATCGGTTTATTTTGCCGTGATCGTCTGGTTTAATACAAATCTGTATACGGTATCCTTTGAGGCCAAAATGGTAGTCTATCTGGCTCCTATTGTCTTATCTGTCCTTATGGGCGTTTTAGTGTGGCTTTCCCAGCCGCCTAAAAAAACAGAAGCTCCCGCACCAGACTCCACAGAGCCTGAGGCAGAAACTTCTGCTTCTAAGTAATCAGTATTTCATACCGTCTACACTCGGCAGGTGGCTTCCATCAAAGGTAGCCATCTGCTTTTAAGTGTTTCTTTTTAATATTCTTCATGTTGCAGGCAACAATGATTCCGACCACTTTACTCTTGCTGTTTAAGAAGAAACGGATCTTATACTTGCTGTAACTTACTTCTGTATATTTCTTAGCCTTGTTTTTCTTAACCAGTTTCATATTGGAAAAAGCATCTTTTTTGCTGCACTTTTTCACTGTGATCTGATCTCCGTATTTCTTCTTGATCGTAGAAAGTTTTGAGCCGGTCTTAATGCCACGGTTTGTGTAGCGTCTTTTACCTGTACCATTCTTGAACTGGAATGTATAGTAAAAACCACCTTTTCCTGCATATCCTTTTTTCTGGCACAGATAGATAAAGTTGATCTTGCGGACTGTTACCTTTCTCTTACCACGGACATAGCGGGCTTCTGTAATACCAAACCGGTCAAAATCTTTTTTGCTCATTTTGGCCACAACCGATACCTTGCAGGTAAGTTTTATGCCATCTACGCTGGCCTGCACTTCCGTGCTTCCTTTTTTGATTCCCTTTACGACACCCTTGTCCGACACTGTAGCAATGCTTTCATCACTACTGGTCCAGGTAACGTTGGATGTAGTTCCAGTCACTTTCAGGGTAATCTTCTTACCGGCCATAAGGTTCATGGTCTTCTTGCTTAACTTGATCTTGCTCGTATCCACAACCGGTGTTGGCTCCGGTGATGTAACGGGATCCAGTGTAGTAACAGCGGATCCCGTCGTAACGATGGCAGATCCGGTTGCTGTCGTAGCAGCACTGACTCCTGTCCCCTCGATCTCTGTAAGCCCTAACAACATGGCTGCACTAAGTGCAACACAAACTACTGCCTTGCTTTTGCTAAACATAGACATTTCTCCTTTCATTTTTCCATTTTTACTTCAAATTACATAATATACCACCTGTGGAGTTTTGTCCAGTATCAGCCTTACGCAAGATAGCGTAAATTGTTTTTCGGAAAAACGTAAGCAGACCAGCCCCTTGATAATTTCAAGATTTTCAACTCAGTTTATTATACTACATCTTTCCTTATATTTCTATACTTTTTAATTCCTTTGTTCTACACACCCTGCTTATGCGATAGTTCCTCTGGTATTAATAATAGATCTCATCCATGAGAATTGCTTTTTCTCCAATCCCGGGATTGCTTTTCTTAACACTTCTTCATTTCTGCTGCTTTTCCTTTTCTGTACATCCTGTATCAATTGATCTTCACATTCTATTCGGTTTTTCTTTCTCTGTTTTTTATCCTGATATTCCATCAGATCGATTATTTTTCCCCCATTCCTCGTTAATACTCGCAGGCGGCTTATCTGATCTACACCCTTTTTACTCCATCCCATTGGACGGCTGGACTCTCTTGCCGATAAAACATGGCTGATATGACCTTCTGCACTGCATCCCCAGACGGCTCCTCCGTCATCAATCCTTACCATGATCCCAAGCCAGTTATTTTTAATATACCGTGCGCATTCCGTTACTTCCTTTTTCTTGTATTCCTGATCTGTCGAGGCATAGCATTTTTGAAGCAGTCTCATTACTCCATCAAAATCTCTTTCGTTGATCGCACCATATATGAATTCTTTTGCCGCCTGCTGACTGTCGTCTAAATGTGTGGTTGCCTTGTGAATATATTTTCCCAAATGATATTTGTCCAATACGAACTTACTCTTTTCCAATACTCTGCATGCTGCAACGATCCATGGTGCCCCATCTCCGGCAATATATACGTTTTCCAGATACTCTGTATCATAGTTGTCATAAATGTACTGCTGCACTTCCAGCCACAGATCCTCGTTTTTTTCACTTCCTTCGTACAATCCGCCAAAGTATTTTTTTCCTACAAGTTTATGACGTTTGCAGCCTTCCGTTCCGTCGCACACAATATCCTCATACAATAAGATCAATTTCGGCATGGCGGTACTGCTTTTTCTACCCATTTCATTTACAGTCAGGTCCCCTTTCTTTTTACTAAACTGAAGGGCAACGTGATCCTCATCTGCTTGAATGTGAAGATTTTTTATCTTTTTCTTTTGAACCGGTATCTTTTCCTCTAATTCGACTTCCAGCTCATGGATCGTGTTTTTTACGGTTTGTTTTGAAACGACATCTTTTGTCATGCATGCCTTTTCACCACCTTTTTGATAACTGGTTTCAACAGCTTCTTCCAAAAACTTTGTTTTTACGGCAAGACTCACCTTGTCATGCGGGGCAAGTCCTATATATTTGTCAAGCAGATATACGGATTTCCCACCATTTTTAGGCTTATAATAAGCTCTTTCAATTTCCAGGTTTCCAAATGTTGTAAGAAGAGTCCTCCGGTCTGCTTTGTGTTCGACATAGTAGTTTTTCTTTCTAACCTCACTTTGACGGATGTTTTCCTCGATTTCTTTCAGGCATTCCTGATAAATTTTCCGGCCAAACTCAATCATTACATGCATCAAGTCTTCCTCAAATCGAAGTGTATTTCCGGCAAAAAGATATTTTTCTAAAATTTTTTTAATTTTGGTAGTGTCATTTTCGATAAAATCGATTATACTGTTATACATAAGGCAGTTCTCCTTTGCGTTTTTTGTTTCGTCACTTAAAACTTTATACAAAGGAACTGCCTTTTTCAATATTTATTTTTCCGAAAGTTTTTTTACGCTAACTTTACTTGAATATTATTTGCTTACCTATTTTCTCCGCACCCGGAATTTTTTCGGGTGGTTGTCACCCTACCCGATTTTCCTTTCTTTTAATTTCACGAGACTTTTGCCTCTTTTTTTGTTTCTGCTTCTTGTCTTGGATTTAGCCATTCTTCTTCTGAAAAACTCCAGGCTCTAGTTCCTTTTGCCCATCTTTCCGGATGTCTTTCTTTCGCTTTTTCGTAAACCTCTTTTCGCTTCCTTAAAACTTCCTGATCCAATCCCATATGTCTCTGTGATGGTGTCACATAGTTTATTCCACTATGACGATGTTCGTTATTGTACCATTCCACAAATCGCTTTACCCACAATCTTGCTTCTGTCAGTGTGGCAAATCCTTGCGGTTGAAAATTCGGCACATATTTTAATGTCTTAAACAAACTCTCTGCATATGGATTATCATTACTTACCCGTGGTCTACTTTTCGATGGCGTAATTCCCAGTGCATACAATGTTTCCAACATTGTCGTTCCCTTCATCGGACTTCCATTATCAGAATGCAGCACCAATGGTTCTTTCTGCATATTTCTGATATATATCTTTTCATCCCGATAAATTCGTTTCACCAATTCACTCGCATGCTTTGCATCTTCACTTTCCCAAACTTCCCAGCCAACAATCTTCCTGCTGTATAAATCAGAAAACATATATAAATAATAATGCATTCCTTTGATCGGTCCGTTTAAGTATGTGATATCCCACATCCACACCTGATTGGCTCTCGTTGCTTTGTGCGTTGATATTGGTCTCTTATTATCCTTAACCGTGGCATGGATTTTCGCCTGTGCAGTAGCCTCTTTCGCATTGCCGACACACCCCAATAATAAACTGATGGTAATGAAATATGCTATTAGTCGTTTCATGATTATCCTCCCTACATAGTCAAGTCTTTTTTCCCTTAAAATAAGGGATTTGTTTACATTGTTTCTCAGATAAATGAGCCATTGTCATGGATATTTCTCTGCATCAGGTGCAAAAATAGTGGTTTCTGGGTACAC
>JAXDTV010000141.1:0-19556 GCA_034089785.1 Eubacterium sp. | reverse complement strand
AGATGAGTATGTGATCGTACTCAGAACCCACTACTATGTAGTAGATGCCCTGGATCTCACACCGTACAAAGGATTTGTGTACAACGGAAGTGTCTACAACGACATTGCCCGACTGTATCTGATCTCCGATGTTCTGATCACAGATTACTCTTCTGTATTCTTTGATTATGCGAACTTGAGAAGACCAATGATCTTCTTTATGTACGATTTGGAAAAATACAGAGGTACACTGCGTGGATTCTATTTTGATGCAGAGGCAGAACTGCCGGGACCGATCCTGCAGACCAACGATGAGATGGTAGATGCTATCCGCCACCTGGATCAGATTGAAGTAGATTACAAAGAGAAGTACGATGCGTTCTATGACAAATATTGTGCATGGGAAGACGGTACATCCACAGAAAAAGTAGTAAAAGCTGTATTTGGTAAATAAGGAGTGAATGGGAAAATGTTTCAGTTAATGAAACATTTTTCTATTATGTAAGTGTTAGGTGAAAAAAACATCTGGCAGCAGGAGGAAAAGAAGTGAAAAAAATAAGCGTGATCATTCCCTACAAGGATGAGGCAAAATATATAAAGGACTGCGTGAGCACCATACCGGAACATGCAGAGATCGAGATCCTTTTGGTGGCAGATGGCGGGGAAAAGGCTGTGCCCCAGTGGGTTTATGAGGATCCGAGGATTTCCGTGCTTTTCCCGGAAGAAGGAAAAAGTGGCGTGGCAGCCTGTCGGAACCTGGGAATAAAAAAGGCACAGGGAGAGTATGTGTATTTTCTGGATGCCGATGATTATGTAGTGGAACCGGCACTGTCAGCCTTGATGGAGGCGGCAGGAGAAGACCGACTTCTTCTCACCGGCCCGGTGGCATACAGCTGGTATAGTCCTATCAATTTTACCCCTGACAGGATTCAGTGGGAAAATGAAGAACTGGTTCAGGAGGAAAAGGAAGCTTATCCTATGACAGAGGACTGCTGGAAGAAACGCTTTGCCACTTTGATCAGTGCCAGACATATGATGATCCGGCGTTCCTTTTTGCTGGAAAATGAGATCTTTTTTTCAGAGGATGAGACATGGCACACCGATCTTAGTTTCATGATGGAAGTGCTGTCCAAGGCTTATGAAAAAAGTTATATGGTGCCACAGGCTTTATATGTGTCCAGATACCGCAATGACCCGGTGCATTTTCCTTCCCTGACACAGCAGGAAAAGAAGGAAAGTGTGCAGGATTATAAGGTTCAGTATGAGGCCGGGAAAAAGGCGGCGGGAAATAGCCCGCTCTTACAGGAAATCCTGCATCGTACATTGATCCACTATGTATCAGAGCGGTTCCACCATATCCTGACGGTGGAGGAAGGAAAGAATTTCGCACCTCTTTTGCAGGAAATACCGGACTTTTCCGAAAAAATAGATATCTATTCTTTCTGGAAGAAAAAGACATTGAAGGCGATCCGCAAAAACAAGGCGGGACTGGCACTCCGTTTTGACCAGATGAACACGCTGATGGTGAAAAAGCAGGGACGCTTTGGAAGCAAGGTGCAGTGGTACCGGATCCCGGAGCATTTTATATTCAAGAAACTGCCGGTTAAGAAAAACTGGATCCTGTTTGAGAGTTTCTTTGGAAAAAGTTATTCGGACAGTCCCAAGTATCTGTATGAATACCTTCAGAAGACTTACGGAGATGAGTACCGTTATATCTGGATCCTTAATGGCAAGTCGGAGAGCCTGGAAAAAACAGGAAAGCACACCGTATGTAAACTAAACAGTCTCCGCTATATGTATTACACAGCCCGTTGCGGCTACCGGATCTTTAATGTGCGGCAGGCAGGCTGGTGCAAGAAACGGCCGGGAGTTGTATTTTTGGAAACCTGGCACGGAACCCCGTTGAAAAAACTGGCCTTTGATCTGGATGACCTTTTCTCCACCAACCAGCGGTTGAAACAAGTTTTTTACGAGCAGGGGAAAGAGTGGGATTACCTGACTTCCGCCAACCCATTTTCTACTGAGACATTTGCCCGGTGCTTTGGCGTGGAAAAGGAGAAGATCCTGGAATACGGCTATCCGAGAAACGATATTTTATATGCAGAGAATAAGGACGAGATCGCAGCGCAGGTGAAGAAGGAACTGGGGATTTCGGAGGGAAAAAGAGTAATCCTGTATGCGCCTACCTGGCGGGATAACCAGATGTACCGCAGGGGCGAGTATAAATTTACCCTGGCCATGGATCTGGACCGGATGCAGAAGGAATTTGGAGCAGACAGCGTGATCCTTCTGCGGACCCATTATTACATTGCGGATATGCTGGATTTTTCCCAGTATAAGGGATTTGTGTTTAATGCCAGCCAGTATGAGGATGTATCAAGGCTGTATCTGGCATCGGATCTTTGCATCACAGATTATTCTTCTGTATTTTTTGACTATGCAAACTTAAAGAGGCCTCTGCTGTTCTTTGCCTATGATTACGATGCTTATGCCGATGAGATCCGCGGACTGTATATCGACATGGAAAAAGAACTGCCGGGACCGATTCTTCGCACCAATGAGGAATTAGTTCACGCCCTGCATCATATGGATGAAATAGAAGAACAATATAAACAGCGTTATGCAGAATTTTACGACCGTTTTTGTTGTGTAGATGACGGCCATGCCTGTGAGCGCACGGTAAACACCATGTTTAAGAAGGAGTAGTGATCTTGGAGAAAAAACTGTACAAGCTGGTAAAAAAACTGGCCATTTTATACTATCGTTTTTTGTGCCTGATTCTGCCGGTCAATCAAAAAAGAGTCGTGTTTGACTCAAGTCTTGGAAAAAGCTATGCCGGCAATCCGAAGTACATCTACGAATATCTGGTGGCCAACGGCTATGATATCAAGTGGGACTGCATCTGGTTTTATGAAAAAGACAAATACAATATACCCGGCATGAGCCGCCAGGTCCAGTATGGAAGGATGCGGTATCTGTATTATATGGCGACAGCCAAGATCTGGGTGTTTGACAACAGGCAGCCGGAGTTTCTGATCCGCCGCAAAGATACTTACTACATCCAGACCTGGCATGGTACGCCATTAAAGAAACTGGCGCTGGACATGGAAGATGTATTTATGGTAGGAGAAACGGATATTAACGAATACAAGAAACATTTTGCAAAAAATGTCCAGACCTGGGATTACCTTATATCACAGAATGCGTTTTCCAGTGAGACCTTTGCCAGAGCCTTTGATTTCCACAAAAAGATACTGGAGATCGGTTATCCGAGAAATGATATTTTGTTCCGGGACAACAACGAAGAGGCCATTAAACGGCACAAAAAGATGCTGGGACTGCCGGCAGATAAAAAGATCATTCTGTATGCGCCTACCTGGCGTGATGATGAGTTTTCGGAGGACGATAAGTACGAGTTCCGCCCTAAGATTTCCTTTGAAAAACTGCAGGAAGAACTGGGTGACGAATACATTATGATCGTTAAGTACCACTATCTCATTATGGATGCCGTGGACTGGACGCCTTACGAGGGCTTTGTGTATCACTTTGACCAGAGCCGTGATATTGCGGAACTGTTTTTAGTGGCAGACCTTTTGGTTACCGATTATTCCTCGGTTATGTTTGACTACAGTATCCTGAAGCGGCCCATGTTCTTTTTTGCTTATGATTTTTACAAGTATAAGAATGAACTGCGAGGATTTTATTTCAGTTACCGCAAGGAAATGCCGGGGCCGATCTCTTCTACCACGGAGGAGCTGATTCGGGACATCCGAGAGTACGACGGCTCTTTGTATGAAGAGAGATACGAGAATTTCTGCCGCCGCTACAACGGCGTAGACGATGGAAGTGCTTCCGGACAGGTGGCTACCCTGATGGATCTTCTGATCCCGGCACCGTGTCCGAATGTATATTATGAAAACGAATAAATGGAGGGAAAAAGATGGAGCAGATCGCAAGTTTTACAGTAAATCATATGAGACTTTTGCCGGGAATTTATGTCAGCAGAAAGGACAGTACCGGACAGGATGTGGTGACTACCTATGACATCCGCATGACCAGACCGAATTTTGAGCCGGTTATGAACACCGCAGAGATACACACCATAGAACATCTGGGTGCTACTTTTTTGAGAAACCACGAAGAGTGGGGAGACCGGATCGTGTACTTTGGTCCTATGGGCTGTCGTACCGGATTTTATCTTATTGTAGCAGGAGATTACGATTCAGAGGACATTCTGCCGCTGATGAGAGAGATGTTTGAGTTTATACGAAACTATGAAGGAGAAGTACCGGGAGCTGCACCGGAGTGCTGTGGCAATTATCTGGATCTGAACCTTCCAATGGCCAGATATCTGGCAGATAAATACCTGGATCAGGTACTGACCGGGATCACACAGGATCGATTAAAATATTCATAAGAACCTTGTCTCCTGCATAGATTGTTAAAAAACAAAGACATCTGGTAAGGGGCAGGAGGTTTGCAGAAATGATAGAATGGGATAGCCGTATGCAGAACAACCACAGTGTAAAGGTTTTGAAAGCGGCTATCCCATTTTTGGAAGTTGAGGTAGGGCAGGACATTGACATGGCAGGGCTTTTAAATGCCGTCCGTCCATTCCTGGATAACCAGGATGCAAAATTCGCCGATATGGTTCTGCAGATCGTCCAGTGGAAAGATATGCTGCAGATGGTCCAGATGATGCAGCAGATGGCCCAGAGCGAGATGGAACAGGAGAACTATGAATAATTCCGTATTTGAGCAATATGAAATTTTTAAGAAGATGGATCCGGTGAAGATCCAGGTAATGAAGGAACTGGCAGAGCAGATGGAAGGAAAAGCCCTGAAAGATGCGGCACCGGCCATTATGGCGGCCAGTAACAAATTAAAACAGCAGGGCAAATCCTTTACGCCGGAAGAGACGGCACTGCTTCTGGAGATTTTGACAAAAGATATGACACCGCAGGAAAAAGCAAAGGTGGAAATGATGAAAAGCATGATGCGAAAAAAAAGATAGAACTGTCACCATGGATATGGTAAAATACCTATTAGCTACGCAGAATGCGCAATTAAAAAGAAAGAGTGAAGAACCATGGCAGAAAAATGTATTGAACTGAAACATATATCCAAGTCTTTTGATGGAGAAAAAATTCTGGATTCATTGAATCTGGATATACGGGAGAATGAGTTTGTGACTCTTTTGGGACCCAGTGGCTGTGGCAAGACCACCACACTGCGGATCATGGCTGGCTTTGTAACGCCGGATGAAGGACAGGTACTTTTGCAGGGAAAGGACATTGCCAGAGTACCTGCCAACAAACGGCCTATCAACACGGTGTTCCAGCGGTATGCCTTGTTTACCCATATGAATATTGAGGAAAACATTGCCTTTGGATTACGGATCAAAAAAATGTCCAAGAGCCAGATTGACGAAAAGGTCAAATGGGCACTGAAACTGGTAAACTTAGAGGGCTTTGAAAAGCGTATGCCGGAGTCTTTAAGCGGAGGCCAGCAGCAGCGTATCGCCATCGCCAGAGCCATCGTCAATGAGCCGAAGATCCTTTTACTGGACGAGCCCTTGGGAGCACTGGATCTGAAACTCCGCCAGGAGATGCAGTACGGACTGATCCATCTGAAAGAAAAATTAGGGATTACATTTGTCTATGTGACCCATGATCAGGAAGAGGCACTGACGATGTCAGACCGGATCGTGGTCATGAATAAGGGATATATCCAGCAGGTGGGAACGCCGGAGGACATCTACAATGAACCTCAGAATGCCTTTGTGGCAGATTTTATCGGAGACAGCAATCTTCTTTCGGCAACGATGATCCGGGACAAAGAAGTGGAGATCCAGGGCCAGAAGTTTGCCTGTGTGGATGTGGGATTTGGCCAGAACAACCCGGTGGATGTAGTGATCCGTCCGGAGGATATGATCTTAGTAGAACCGGAGAAGGGAACCATTCGTGGGAAAGTCGTGTCGCTGATCTTTAAGGGCGTGCACTATGAGATGGAAGTAGAGGCACTGGGGCGAAACTGGCTGGTACACAGCACCCAGATGGCACCGGTAGGAGAAGAAGTGGGTCTCTTTGTGGATCCGTTTAACATCCAGATCATGAAGAAACCGGAGAATGCGGCAGAGGAGGTACTACATGAAGACGAGTAAAAGCAGGACAGGCTTTTTTTCCTTTCCGTATGTGGTGTGGATGATCCTGTTTGTAGTGGTGCCTCTTCTGATCATGGCGTACTATGGTTTTACGGATCAAAACGGAAATTTTACATGGAGTAATATCATCAGCATGGCAGAGCCGATTCACAGAAAGGCATTGTGGACTTCTATCCGGCTGTCGGTAATCTGCACCTTGATCTGTATTTTGCTGGCACTGCCGCTGGCGGCGGTGATCCGCAGCCTGCACATAAAAAGCAGTGGTTTTGTGATCTTTATCTTTATCCTTCCTATGTGGATGAATTTTTTGCTAAGAACCATTGCATGGCAGTCGCTGCTGGAAAAAACAGGTGTGATCAACCAGATCATCCAGTGGTTCGGACTGCCGGCCCAGAACATGATCAACACCGAGGGGGCCGTAGTCCTTGGTATGGTATACAATTATCTGCCGTTTATGGTGCTGCCGGTGTACAATGCGTACATGAAGATCCATGAAGATACATTCAATGCGGCCAGAGATCTGGGGGCTGGGAAAGTACAGATTTTCCGTCGTATTACGCTGCCTTTGATCCTGCCGGGGATTGTCAGCGGCAGTACCATGGTCTTTGTACCGGCACTGACTACCTTTGTGCTGTCAGATCTGCTGGGCGGGGCCAAAGTCCAGCTGATCGGGAATGTGATCGAGCAGGAATTTACTACTGCAAGCAACTGGAACCTGGGGGCAGGACTGTCTCTGGTACTGATGGTGCTGGTGATCGGCAGTATGGCCGTGATGTCTCATTATGATAAAAGTGGAGAGGGGGCTGGCATATGGTAAAGAAAAAAATATCAGATGTGGCAGGGAGAATTTATCTGGCATTGATCTTTTTGTTTTTGTATATGCCGATTTTAACCCTGGTAGTCCTTTCTTTTAACGCAACCAAGACACGAGGACGGTTTGCCGGTTTCAGTCTGCGCTGGTACCGGAGTCTGTTCCAGGATCAGAGTATTCTGCATGCCTTGTTTACTACCTTGCTCATTGCCCTGATCGCAGCACTGGCGGCTACGGTGTTTGGCACCATTGTGGCCTTTGCCATGAACCACATGAAGAAGTGGAAAAAGACGACGCTCATGTCTTTGACGAACATTCCTATGCTGAATGCGGATATTGTAACAGGAATCTCTTTGATGCTGTTGTTTATCGCCGTCAATTACACCATGGGATTTTCCAGCGTCCTCATTGCACATATTACCTTTAACCTGCCATTTGTGATCCTCAGTGTGGCACCGAGACTTGGCAGTATCAACACCAGTGCTTTTGAGGCGGCGCAGGATCTGGGAGCCTCCAGAGCATATGCATTCTGGAAGGTGATCTTTCCGGATATTATGCCCAATATTCTTACCGGATTTTTGCTGTCCTTTACCATGTCGGTAGATGATTTTGTCATTACCCATTTTACCAAAGGCGTAGGGATTGATACCTTGTCTACCATGATCTATACGGAGCAGAAAAAGGGGATCCGGCCGGAGATCTATTCTCTGTCTACTTTGATGTTTGTGACCATCTTTGTACTGCTGATCCTTTACACCCTGCACAAAAGCCATGTGGCTAAGATCAAAAGCCGGTCATCTTCCCGGAGGGAGGCAGCGTCCCGGTGGATCTCGCTGTCCCTGGTGCCGGTGGTGTTTCTGGTGGTGTTGTTTGGATATCACAGTACAAAAACAACCAGTACCGGCAGCCTGAAAGTTTACAACTGGGGTGAGTATATGGATCCACAGGTGCTGGAGTTGTTTGAAAAGGAAACCGGGATTTCCGTTACTTATGATGAATATGAAACCAATGAGTCCATGTATCCCATCATTGCCAAAGGGGCAGCAGACTATGATCTGATCTGTCCGTCGGATTATATGATACAGAAAATGTCAGAAGAAGGACTGCTGGAACCCATCAACTGGAGCCGGATCCCCAATGCAAAAAACATTGATGACAAGTATTTTGAATTTGCCAGAGGGTATGATGAGAACAATACTTACAGCATGCCGTACCTGTGGGGCACGGTAGGCATCCTCTATAACAAGAAAATGGTCAAAGGTCCCATTGACAGCTGGGGCGTGCTGTGGGATACCAGATATCAGGACGATATCCTCATGCAGAAAAGTGTACGGGATGCTTTTGGTGTGGCACTGAAATATCTGGGATATTCCCTGAATACCACAGACGAGGCTCAGTTAGAAGAGGCGAAACAAAAACTGCTGCAGCAGAAACACTCCGGGGTGGTACAGGCCTATGTGGTAGATGAAGTCCGGGATAAAATGATTGCGGGAGAGGCGGCCATGGGCGTGATCTATTCCGGCGAGGCACTTACCTGCATGGAAGAAAACGAGGATCTGGCTTATGTGATCCCCAAAGAAGGCAGCAACCTGTGGATGGACAATTTTGCCATTGTTAAGGGGGCGAAAAATAAGGAAAACGCAGAGAAGTTTTTGAACTTCTTGTGCCGTCCGGAGATCATGAAGATGAACTTTGAATACATCACTTATTCCGTCCCAAGTTCCAAAGCAAGGGAACTTCTGCCGGATGAATATAAAAACAGCACCATCGCTTTTCCGGCACTGGATTCGCTGAAAAACTGTGAAGTACTTAAGTATGTAGGAAAAGACGGTGACAGTCTGTACAATCAAAAATGGAAAGAAATCATGTCTGAGTAACAGATACGAAGGGAGAAAATTATGGATATTGCAAAGAAGATTGCAGAAGAATTGAAAATACAGGTGTGGCAGGTAGAAGCTGTTATCAAGCTGATCGACGAGGGAAATACTATCCCATTCATTGCCAGATACCGAAAGGAGCAGCACGGCACCTTAAATGATGAACAGCTGCGAAATCTGGAAGAGAGACTGACCTATCTGCGGAATCTGGAAGAGAGAAAGCAGACCGTCCTTGCCAATATTGAGGAGCAGGGAAAACTGACGGCGGAACTGAGAAAGCAGATCGAAGAGGCACAGACCCAGGTGCTCCTGGAGGATCTGTATCGTCCTTATCGTCCAAAGAGAAGGACCCGGGCTACCATCGCCAAGGAAAAGGGATTGGAAGGCCTTGCTAACATTATGTGGCTGCAGATGACAGACAAGCCCATGGAAGAAGAGGCGGCTGATTATGTCGATCCGGAAAAAGAAGTGAATACGGCAGAAGAAGCACTGCAGGGAGCCAAAGATATTCTGGCAGAGGCAGTGGCAGATGAAGCGGATTACCGTACTGCCATCCGAAAGACTACTATGGATCAGGGACTTTTGGTTTCCAAGGCTAAAGATCCGGAAGAAAAAACAGTTTATGAAAACTATTATGATTTTGACAGTCCGTTGAAAAAGATCAGCGGCTATCAGGTATTAGCCATTAACCGCGGAGAAAAGGAAAAAGTCCTGACGGTAAAGATCGAGGCACCGGAAGAGGACATTCTCCGTTATCTCACGAAAAAGGTTATTACACGAGAAAATGAGCATACTACACCATACTTACAGGAAGTGCTGGAAGACAGCTACAAGCGTCTTATCGCACCGGCTATCGAGCGTGAGATCCGGAATGATCTGACAGAAACAGCAGAAGATGGCGCTATCCGTGTCTTTGGAAAAAACCTGCACCAGCTTCTGATGCAGCCGCCGATCGCCGGCAAAGTAGTTCTTGGCTGGGACCCGGCTTTTCGTACCGGATGTAAACTGGCGGTTGTAGATGAGACAGGCAAGGTGCTGGATACCGTGGTAGTATATCCTACCATGCCCCAGAATAAGGTGGAAGAAGCCAAACGAACCGTGAAAAAACTCATTGATAAATATAACATTGACCTGATCTCTGTAGGAAATGGAACGGCATCCAGAGAGTCAGAACAGATCATTGTAGATATGCTAAAAGAGATCAACCGACCGGTTCAGTACATCATTACCAACGAAGCAGGGGCCTCTGTTTATTCAGCCAGCAAACTGGCAACAGAGGAATTTCCGCAGTTTGATGTGGGACAGCGTTCAGCCGTATCCATCGCCAGAAGACTGCAGGACCCATTGGCAGAACTGGTTAAGATCGATCCAAAGAGTATCGGAGTCGGCCAGTATCAGCATGATATGAACCAGAAAAAATTAAGTGAAGCACTGGGAAATGTAGTGGAAGACTGTGTAAACAGCGTCGGCGTGGATCTGAATACAGCATCGGCTTCTCTGCTGGAGTATGTATCCGGTGTGTCCAAAGCTATTGCTAAAAATATTGTTGCCTACCGGGAAGAGCATGGACGGTTTGAAAGCCGCCGTGAACTTTTGAAGGTGGCAAAACTGGGACCAAAAGCCTTTGAGCAGTGTGCCGGTTTTATGCGTATCACCGGAGGAAAAAATCCGTTAGACGGAACCAGTGTGCATCCGGAGTCTTATGAGGCAGCCGGGGAACTGTTAAAAAGCCTTGGTTATACTACAGAAGATGTGAGAGGTGGTATTACAGGCTTGTCTCTGATGGCGAAAAACCATAAAAAGATGTCGGAAACTTTGGGAATCGGTGAAGCGACCCTGGAAGATATTATGAAAGAACTGGAAAAACCGGGAAGAGATCCTCGAGATGAGATGCCAAAGCCGATCCTCCGCAGTGATGTACTGGAAATGAAAGATCTGAAAGAGGGTATGATTCTGAAGGGAACCGTCCGTAATGTCATTGATTTTGGTGCCTTTGTAGATATAGGTGTCCATCAGGATGGACTGGTGCACATTTCCAAACTGACGGACAAAAAGTTTGTGAAACACCCACTGGATGTAGTGAGTGTAGGAGATGTAGTAGAAGTAAAAGTTCTCAGTGTGGACATGCAGAAAAAGCGGATCCAGTTGTCCATGATACTTTAAAATTAAATTCTTATCGATCATTTACAGCCAGGATGACAATGTTGTCCTGGCTGTAAACGATTTCGTAGGAACCGGCCAGCGTGTCATAGTCAGAAATCTGGTAACTGCCCAGTTCCCAGGGACCGATCACAATATAATTTACGCCGTACTCATCCAGCAGAGAATCTCTGGCATCCGGATCTTCGTACATGGATTTGACTGCTGCTTCATTGCCGGTATAATCCACTCCGTGGTAGTACAAAAAGGAAGAGGAGCCGCAGACGAGATTGCGCCCGGTTAGAGAGGCAATGGCGTTGTTGTGGTTGGTAGCGGTAAGAAATGTATCAGTTGGCTGTGTGTTTTTTTCCACCCACTGACAGGCTTTTACGTAACCGTTGTCATACAATTCGTAGTCAGAAACCCACTCCCGTCCCATGGTAAGGATGGCGGCAAAGACGCCGAGGACGGCGGTAACCGCCACAGCGGCCGGCCGGACAAAGCGTCCCAGTCTGGCAAAATGCTGTGGCAGGATATCCCATACAAAATCGGCTGTGGCGATACAGAAAAACAGATATGCCACTAACAAAAGTTTGTTGTTGTCATAACTGTTGGGCTGGAACAGGACAAATTCGCACAAAAGCCAGAGAAGTACGCCGGGCATGGCTATATGCCGTTGTTCTTTTTTCCCGAAGATCAATAGGAGAATCGGAAGCAGGAACATGATGCCCAGATTTTTCAGATAGAAAATAAAGTAAGTATCCTGAACTTCCGGATTTGAATTAGCCCAGTTGAAGCCGCCCCGGACAAACTGTTCTCCCTGCGCCTGACGGAATGTAAAGCCGAAAAGCTGAGGTAGGGCAAGCAGCAAAACAATGGCTAAAAAGAAGCCCCAGCGCAGCCATACACTTTTATCTTTTTTCCAGACATCCTGGCTGTTGTAGGTAAGAACACCCAGGATGGCAAAAAAGCAAAGCAAAATCATATAACCGAAAGTCAGCAGCATAGAACCGGAAAAAGGTTCTTCTGATAACTGGCGGACGCTGACAAACTGCATAAAGAACAATATGCCGCATACAAGGACGGCCCGCCATAGAAGGGAAAGGGAAGGGGCTTTTTTCCCCGCCAGAGAGGCCAAATCCTGGGCAACAAAAACGGCACAGCAAACGCCCAGAGCCAGGAAGGAATGGGTGTGGATCAGCACCAGCCCGCCTGACAGAATGGCAGACAGAATCCAGTATGTTTTATCGTGTTGTCTGCGGCCCTTTAGTATCAGAGCAAGGACCGGAAAAAGAATGGCCCAGCCAAACAAGGTGGCTCGCTGAGGGATCAGCATATCGCAGATTACATTGTGCCACTGTACATTGGCCTGCACATAGTTGGTAGGAGTTTCGTAAAAGGCAGTAAAGATCCGGCGGAAGTTTTCACTGTCCAAGCCTTGATTGATGAAATAGTAAAATCCCAATCCGCCATTGAAGAAGAACAAGGCAAAGGCCAAAATCGATTTACCCCGGTAACTAAGTCCCAGGTTTGTATAGATGGTTTTGGCTACGGCATACATACCGAAAAACACCTGCGCCAAAGCGGCATACATAGGAACCAGGTAGGCCACCCGCAGGGAAGTACCAAATAAGTACAAACTGGAAGAAATGCTGTCGGACAAAAAAGGATAGGCAAGTTTTGTACCCGGCAAGATGGAATATTCCGGTGGGAAGATCTGCTGTTTGGCAATGCTTGTGATAAAGCCAAGGTGCATATTCATGTCACCATAGGTACTCTGACCGGAATGAAGGGAAAGCCCCTCCCCTGCAGACAGAGTATGGCCTGTCAGCATAACGGCGGTAAACAAAAAGACCGGGATCAAAAGCAGGATAATGGGATCGTTAAGGATCCACTGCTTACATGAAATATGAAACGACCGTCCGCTGCGCCAGTCACAGTCGGATACTTTCAGCCACAAAAAGGCGGTCACAAGAGCCATGGCTGCCAGAGCCAGAATGTGGGCTGTTTTACTGAAACCAAGGAAAAAGGCGAAAAGAACCGGAATCCACTGCAGCGAAAAACTGCCTAAAACCGATCCGGCCAGTAAAGTAAATCCCCACTTTTCTTTTTTCAGGAATAAGGAGGCAATGATGATACCCATAAACTGAAACAAAAGAAAGTACAAAATCCCCATAAGGTTGCCTGCCATAGAACCAAACATAAAAAATCCTCCAATCAAAACAATGTTGTGAAAATTATACTTTATCCCTATGGGGATGTCAATTTTCTTCCGGGGGGCTGTCGGGGTTAGGTTCCGTCCTGTGGCAGAAAGATTTGCGCTCCGTGGGCGTTTGCACTTGTTAAGTGCGTAGCGGTATGGATGCCTATGCTGACGCATGTACAGGCATCTCATACCGACGCACTTAAAACCCACTCGCTGCAAATTTTTCTGCCACATGACTGGAAAACTAAAAGGGGACAGCGTCCCCGGAAGAAAATCGACATAGGAGAGGTTCCTGCTCTGCGGGGGGGATTTCCCGGACCGGAAGGTCCCTTTTCAGTATTGCAGTAATTTTACCGAAGCCGTTTCATGGAATGAGTACAAAGACGCAAGTATCAGGCATGCGTCTTATGCATGCCGATACTTCTGCGCCTTTGTTGTAGCGCAAGCGCTCATGGAATGAAACGGCTTCGGTAAAATTACGGAAACTGAAAAATCCTTCCACTTGTCAATGAATCCCGCTTTTGCTATACTAAGATAGAGAAAGAACAGATGGAGGTATCGAAGGTGTCGTTTAGAGTACAAGTGAAATTAGATTTTAAATCCTTAGGACAATTTTTGTTATATCATTATTATACACAGGTTTCCGGCCTTTTCAGTCTGCTTTTGAGCATTCTGGCATTGGTGTTTGCCGTGTGGCGCTGGCCGGTGCTGACGGTGCAGGGCAAATGTGTGCTGATCCTGATCGCCCTTATGTTTACGGTTTTGCAGCCGCTGATGATTCTGATGAGAGGCAAGAGACAGCTTCAGTCAGAAGATTTTCAGGATTCATTCAGTTACTTATTTAATGAAAGCGGCGTCAGCATCAGTCAGGGAGACAAAAGTCAGCAGTTCCCATGGGAAGATATTAAGAAAATCCGTTACCGCAAGGATGCAGTGTATGTATACATGACTTCCGTTCAGGCATTTGTACTGCCGAGAGAGCAGTGCGGCAAGCGGTTTGACGAACTGGTAGCCTATATGAAGGAGAAGAAAAAATAATGGTTTGGGAAAGCTTTTGCGAAAAAGATACAGCAAAGATCGGGGAGACCCTGGCCAGGGAAGCAAAGCCGGGAGAGATCTATTTATTAGAGGGAGATCTTGGCGTTGGAAAAACCGTATTTGCCAAAGGATTTGCCCTGGGACTGGGGATTACAGAACCCATTACCAGTCCTACGTTTACTATCATTCAGGAATATGAGCAAGGGCGTCTGCCTTTTTACCATTTTGATGTGTACCGGATCGCAGATGAAGAAGAAATGTTTGAACTTGGCTATGAGAGTTACTTCTTTGGACAGGGAGTGTGCCTGATCGAGTGGGCATCTTTGATCCAGGGGCTGCTGCCGGCTGAGTGCCGCACGATCCGTATCGAGAAAGATTTAGAACGGGGATTTGACTATCGCCGGGTAGAGCTGGTGGATGGAATTGCCCTGATAGGAGAGATGACAGAGTGAAAATTTTAGCAATAGACAGCTCCGGGCTGGTCGCCACGGTAGCTTTATTAGACCAGGATATTCTGGTAGGAGAATACACGATACACAATAAAAAGACTCATTCCCAGACATTGCTTCCTATGATTGATGCTATGTTGTCTATGGCGGAAGTGCCAGTGGAAGAACTGGATGCACTGGCTGTATCAGCGGGACCGGGATCCTTTACCGGACTGCGTATTGGAGCGTCTACGGCAAAGGGCCTGGCCCAGGGACTGGACATTCCTATTGTGGCTGTCCCTACCCTGGAAGGGCTTGCCTATAACCTGCAGGGGGCAGACAGTGTAGTCTGTGCCATGATGGATGCCAGAAGAAACCAGGCTTATTATGGCGTGTATGATGTGAAAGAAAACACCCCTCAGGTGCTGGTTCCCCAGGCCGCCGCACCAATCGGAGAAGTGATCGAGGCTGTAAATAAACTGGGACGGCCGGTTATTTTTGTAGGGGATGGTGTACCTGTATTTAAAGAACAGATCGAAGCGTCCCTGACTGTTCCGTACCAGTGGGGAGCCGACAGCGTAAGATACCAGAAGGCTGCTTCAACAGCCGCTTTGGGAAAGATTTATCTGGAGCAGGGGAAAGGGACTGCGGCCAGAGATTTTGCCCCGATTTATCTGAGACTTTCTCAGGCTGAGAGAGAACGCATGGAACGGGAAAAATCAGACAAATGATGAGGAGGTTAGAGTTTTGCTGGATGTATGTCTGCTGGGAACAAGTGGAATGATGCCATTGCCCAAACGAGCGTTGACGGCATTGATGACGAGATTTAACGGAAGCAGTCTGCTGATCGACTGCGGAGAGGGAACCCAGGTCAGTATCCGCCAGCAGGGCTGGAGCATGCATGATATTGACTTGATCTGTATTACCCATGTACACGGAGACCATGTCAGCGGCCTGCCGGGACTTTTGCTTTCCATGGGAAATGCAGAGAGAAGACAGCCCCTTCTGATCATTGGACCCAAGGGAACCAGGCGGGTGGTAGAAGCACTTCTGACCATTGCCCCGGGACTTCCTTTTGAAATAACGATCCAGGAACTGACACAGCCACAGGAAACGATCCGGGCCCATGGATACACCATCCGGGCGTTCCGTGTAAATCACACGGTGACCTGTTATGGTTACAGCCAGATCATAGAACGGACCGGAAAATTTGATGTGGATCGTGCCAAAGAAAGCCAGATCCCCATGAAGTTCTGGAGCCGTCTGCAAAAGGGCGAGACCATAGAGGAAGAAGGAATGGTGTACACGCCGGACATGGTTTTGGGAGAACAAAGAAAAGGCATTAAAGTAACCTATTGTACCGATACAAGACCGGTGCCTGTGATCGCAGAAGAAGCAAAAGGAGCGGATCTTTTTATTTGTGAAGGAATGTATGGAGAACCGGAGATGGCGTCGAAAGCCGTGGAAAAGAAACATATGACATTTGCGGAAGCGGCAGAACTGGCCAGAGTGGCAGAGCCGGGGCAGATGTGGCTGACCCATTTTTCACCATCGTTGATCCGGCCGGATTTTTATATGGAGGAACCAAGAAAAATCTTTGAAAGGACCTATCCTGGAAAAGACAGGAAGACCGTAGAGTTGAAGTTTCAATAAAAGAAGGGAGTGAGGGATATGAAATCTTTCAAACCATCAACAGGAAAAAAATTAGCAGCCTTTTCCTTTTTTATGTGCATGGTAGTGATCGGCGGCATGGCGGTTTATTATCAGTATATGAAGAGGCAGCAGCTTAAGTCAACGACCCAGACACCCACTACAGAGGTGCAAAAACTCATTGACAAAGACTTGGACCAGGGGTATCCGGAGACACCTGTGGAAGTAATGAAACTGTGGGGCAGATACAATCAATGCCTGTATAATTCGAATATGACTGATGAGCAGAGAGAAGAACTGGTAAAAAAACTGCGTTATATGTACAGCGAGGAACTGGCACAGAAAAATCCGGAAAAAGAACATGTACAGAAATTTCAGGCAGAGGTAGATCTTTTTAAGAATAAGAAGCAGCGTATCGTCAGTTATACGACAGATAACGGCATCGCGGTTCAGTATAAGAATGTGGGGGATAAGCAGTGTGTCCGGGTAAGACTTTCGTATTTTATCAATAACGATGGAAGTTATACAAAAAGTTATCAGGACTTTATTCTGGCCAAGGAAGATGACCGGTGGAAAGTTATGGGCTTCCGGGCAGTGAAAAACACCGAAAGTACCAAGGAAGAAGCAGAAAAAAACAGTGACAAAAAATAAAGAGGTGTTAATTTGAGTAAGGAAAAGACAACGGTGTTAGCCATTGAGAGTTCTTGTGACGAAACGGCAGCAGCGGTAGTAGTAAATGGAAGAGAAGTACTGTCTAATGTAATCTCTTCCCAGATCGATATACACAAATTATACGGTGGTGTGGTGCCGGAGATCGCATCCAGAAAGCATATAGAAAAGATCAACCAGGTGATCCAGGAGGCGTTGGAGGAGTCTGACAAAACGATGGAGGATATAGATGCGGTCTGTGTTACTTATGGACCGGGTCTGGTAGGTGCGCTGCTGGTAGGAGTAGGTGCCGCTAAGGCACTGGCGTATGCCACTCACAAGCCATTAGTGGGAGTTCATCACATTGAAGGCCATATTTCCGCTAATTTCATTGAAAATAAAGATCTGGAACCACCGTTTTTATGCCTGGTAGCGTCTGGCGGCCACAGTCATCTGGTGATCGTAAAGGAATACGGAGAATATGAAATACTGGGACGCACCAGAGATGATGCGGCCGGAGAGGCCTTTGATAAAGTGGCAAGAGCCATCGGACTTGGATATCCGGGAGGACCAAAGATTGATAAACTGGCCAAAGAGGGAGATCCGGATGCTATCGAGTTTCCTAAGGCATCTATTGATGGTGCACCATATGACTTTAGTTTCAGCGGTGTAAAATCGGCTGTGTTAAATTATATCAACGGCTGCAAAATGAAGCAGGTTCCATATAACGAGGCAGACATAGCAGCATCTTTCCAAAAGGCAGTTGTAGGGGTGCTGGTAGATCACACAATGAAAGCAGCAAAAGACTATGGCATTAAAAAAGTAGCCATTGCGGGAGGTGTGGCGTGCAACTCAGCACTTCGCCAGGCGATGGAGGATGCCTGTCAAAAGCGCGGATATAAGTTTTACCGGCCAAGTCCTATTTTGTGCACGGACAACGCAGCTATGATCGGAGCAGCAGGTTACTATGAGTATAAAAAAGGAGTCCGTCACGGATGGGATCTCAATGCTGTACCGGGATTGAAACTGGGAGAAGAATGAAATAGGCGGAATTTGTAAAAAAGATTAAAAAAAACTTGACATTTCCTCTAAAAGGGTGTTATACTAATCAAGCAGTCTTGTGGAGAGGTGTCCGAGTGGTTTAAGGAGCCGGTCTTGAAAACCGGTGACTCCGAAAGGGGCCGTGGGTTCGAATCCCACCTTCTCCGTTTCTGTTTTAACAACAGAATTCAATTAAATACAGCTATATGAATTTAGCATTGGAGAAGTACCCAAGCGGCTGAAGGGGCTCCCCTGGAAAGGGAGTAGGTCGTTAATAGCGGCGCGAGGGTTCAAATCCCTCCTTCTCCGTTGTGCGTCAGCACACATTAATTCATAGGGGCATAGTTCATCGGTAGAATAAGAGTCTCCAAAACTCCAGAGCTGGGTTCGATTCCTAGTGCCCCTGTCTAGAGAAGAGCGATACATTGGTATCGCTCTTTTTTTAATAAATTTTTATTTACAGCGAAGCATAATTGTGCTACAATAATGCCGCAAAGGAGGTGCTTATTATGCCTACGATTAAGCCAATCAGAGATTTGAGAAACACGACGGAAATATCCGAATTAGCGCACAAAATGCAGGAACCTATTTTTATAACAAAAAACGGTTACAGCGATTTGGTTGTTATGAGTGCAGAATTGTATGAGCGGTTTGCTCAGACAAATAAGATTGATCAGGCGATATATGAAGCTGAAACGGAAGTTGCGGAAGGTGGCAGACCAATAGCACTGGGTGATGCAAAAGAAAGGTTGAATAAAAAGTAGTGCCATCTTTAAGATTGATCATGTGGGGAACAAGGTATATGTAATAACTGTTCAGTACCAGGGACGTAATGTATAATCCTGGATTCCTAGTGCCCCTGTTATTTACAAAGGATTACACAGAAATGTGTAGTCCTTTTTTGAATTTGTTTGCAAGGTTTCAGCTAGATCCATCGTTAGTTTTTATATACCAGTAAAAAAGGAGAGGTGAGATGGTATGAAAAAAGCAGGAAAATTATTTGTATTGGGAATGATCGCCATGGGAGTTTTAAGTGCCTGTGGTACAAAGGATGAGCCGAATGGGGCGGCTTCTAAGGATGTGGAGACCAGTGTAAGGACGGCAGCTCCTTCTTACACGCCGGCGAAAGAGACGCCGCTTACCCAGGTGGTGGAACATCCGGTTCAAACAGACACAAAGGAGTGCGTACTATCGGTAAAAAACTGGGACGACCCCAAAGACGGTCTGGATATAAACTTTACCCGGTTTGGAGATGGTGGTGCGTCCATTGATGCATCCATGTATCATCAGGAAGGGCTGATTGCCTATGAGGAAAATTTTAAAAATGTAGTGGATAAGAACTCAAAGCAGTATTATACAGGCGAAATAAAATACACAGATTATGAGAAAAAATCCCACACGGCCGCAAGATATGTAAAAAACGACAATTCTTATGTGATTTATGAAACAAAGTATAAACGGAAAAAACACCATTATATCGCAGTGCTCAATCAGGTATTCCAGATGGATGATCCGGAGGGGACCCAGAGGATCGATTTCCCTTTTATCTGCTGTGATGACATAGGAAGAGGGGATG
>JAXDTV010000131.1:0-11418 GCA_034089785.1 Eubacterium sp. | reverse complement strand
AATCCGCATGGGCTCCCTTGCTTTTCCGGTATCTATATAGTAATATGATGTCATACGAAAAAACTCAGGGAAGGGGCACATCACTTTGACATCCATTGCATTTATAATCGATTTTATTACTTACTTGTCCGTTTTTTGCTTTGTGTTCCATCTGAAACCGAAAAAATCTGTTTCCCATATTTCTTTGGGGTGTGCCTGGGCTGTTTTGGGAAGTTGTTTTCTGTATCTCTACTCCCCGGATTTTTCTTACCGCATTATTATCCTGTTCGGTTTATACCTGCTTTTCCAAGCAAAATTAGATCATATATTAGTGTGTTTTTCCCTTTACACACTGATTTCCTACCTGACAGAATGTTATGGGATATATTTTTATTCGCTTTTGACCGGCACAAATGTTTTAGACAATCCTTTGATCTTATCCCTTTGCCGTATTTTTGTTTCCCTGTTCTTTTTACTGCTCTGCATCCCGCTTTACCGCAGCACAGTGACCATTCTTTCCTTTTCCCGGCTCTCTGCGAAAAACAACCTGTTCGTTTCCGGCCTTTGTTTTCTACATCTGGGTCTGATGGGAATACTAAACACCTTTTTTAATTATGATATGAGCACCGTCGGACGACGCCTTATGGTAATTCTTACCCTTATCTTGCTGCTGATGTTTTCGACTATATTCTATTTGTATCTGAAATTAAAAAAGAGCAAGGAAAAATTGGAGGAAAATTCACGCCTCCAGCAGTACCAATGGGAACTGGAGAAGCAGCATTATCTGGATCTGCAAAAGAAAGATCAAGCATTACGAAAGTTCCGCCACGATTACAAACACCACATACTTGCCATGCAGGAACTGGCTGCCAGAAAGGACTATGGCGAACTTTTAACCTATCTCAACGACCTGTCCCACATCCAGACACAAACGCACTCTATCTCCACCAACAATCCGGTGGCAGATGCAATTTTTAACTATTTTGACAGCATAAAACCTGCTCACACGGAATTTTGTGTGGACGGCAGATTCCAGCCTCACTGTTTTGTGTCCGAAACACATCTGTGCATCCTTCTATCCAATCTGCTGAAAAACGCAATGGAAGCCGTGGAAAAATGTCCGACTTCCCCACCCAGACAGGTTTTCGTCAGCCTTTTCTCCCAGGAAGAAAGACTGACCATCCGGGTAACCAACACCTTTTCCGGCTCTGAGGAACCACCGGATCTATCTTCCACAACAAAAAACGATTCCCTAAACCATGGTTTGGGAATCCAAAATATGCAGGATGTGGTCAGTCAGTATAACGGAACGATTCAATTTTCCCACACAGGGCAGACATTTGAAGCAACGATACACTTAGGGAGGTCTTTACAATGAACATAGCAATCTGTGATGATGTAAAAAAAGAGGCAGAACTTTTAGAAACTCTATGTCACGAACTGAATTATCAACATACAACCTTGTTTCTTTCAGGAGTAGTGTAAAAAACGCCCTGGAAACGGCTGCCGGACTTTTAAAAGACTTTTATCCTGTGCAGATGGAGGACAGCACAGCCATTTTGTGCCGGGATATTTTCTATATCCAGTCCGACCATAAATACAGCACCTTTTACTGCCGGAACGGTTCCAGCCATTTATGCCGCCGTTCTTTGAAATCGCTTCTGGAAGAATTGTCTCCTTATGGATTTTGCGCTATTTCCCGCTCCACCGTTGTGAATCTGAAATATTGCGAAAAAATAAAAGATGGAAAGCTCTTCCTCACTACAAAGGAATCCCTTTCCATCAGTCGTCGTTATTCACATTCGTTTATTCAAAATTACCGGAACTTCATTGCGGGGGTCTATCAGCCCACTTCCACATCGGCTCCATAATCCACATTATCAAAGTGGAATCCAAACATCTGGTAGAAGTCTTCCCAATAACCATCAATATCACCTAACTGTCCGATGTTCTCTGTGGTCACCTGATCCCAGACTTTGGCGATCTCATCCTGTACTTCCGGACGCAGTTCCCAGTCATCCAGACGAAGCATGCCTTCTGCATCCACTTCTTTTGCCGGCAGTTTATCCACAAATAATCTCTGCATCTGCTCAATACATCCTTCGTGAAGTCCCTTTTCTTTCATGATTTTATAAACCAGTGAAATATACAAAGGGACGATCGGAATGGCTGCGCTGCTCTGAGTTACCAGCGCCTTGTTCACAGATATGTATGCCTGAAGTCCTTTACCAGCAAATTCCTCCTGCAGTTTTTTTGATGTTTCATACAGGTGTTTCTTCGCCTGTCCAATACTTCCGTCTTTGTAGATCGCATGTGTTACCGTTGGTCCAATGTAAGAATAAGCCAGTGTCACAGCGTTATCTGCCAGAACATCTGCCTCTGCCAGTGCCCGGATCCAAAGTTCCCAGTCTTCGCCGCCCATGACTTTGACCGTATTTTCAATCTCTTCTTCCGTTGCTACCGGTACAGTCACTTCTTTTACTTCATTGTTCCTAAGATCAATGGTCTTGTTTGTAAATTCTTTTCCTACGGTTTTTAACACACTGGAAACAGTAGTGCCATCCGGCATGGTCCTTCTCGGCGCTGCCAAGCTGTAAACCACCATATCTACTTTGCCCCAGTCTTCTTTGATCGCTTCGATCACCTGCTGTTTCATCTCAGCAGAAAAACCATCTCCATTAAAAGACTTTGCATAATAACCGTCTTCTTTTGCCAGTTTTTCAAATGCTTTTGTATTGTACCATCCAGCAGATGCAGTACGCTTTCCTTTGGCTTCTTTTTCAAACGCAACACTGATGGTATCTGCTCCGTATCCGTAGGTAACAGCAATACGGCTGGCCAGTCCATATCCGGTGGAGCCACCGATCACAAGCACTTTCTTAGGTCCGTCAACCTGGCCTTTTTCTTTACAATATGCAATCTGTCTCCGTACATTTTCCTCGCATCCAACCGGGTGCGCTGTAGTACAGATAAATCCTTTCACCTTTGGTTCTACTATCATTTTATATTCCTCCATTTGGATTTTTTTCTATTTCCTATCTCATGATAACATAAAACAGGATCATAAAAAAGTGCAAAATACTTCCTGCCAGCACAAAAAGGTGAAATACCGAATGAATATATTTCTTTTTCTTGCCAATTCCATATAATACCGCTCCTACCGTATAGGCAATGCCGCCTGTCAGCAAAAAGACCGTTCCACCAAATCCCAGACAGACAACCGTTGGCTTGATGAAAAAGATGATACACCATCCCATCGCCAGATAACATACCATGGATAACTTCTGGTACTTCTCCAGATCAATGGCTGTCAGGGTCGCTGCTACAAAACAGGCCGCCCACACAACACCAAAAATAACAAAGGCCGCCACCGGATGCTCCGGTCTGAGTCCTGCCAGCGTAACCGGTGTATAGGTTCCTGCGATCAGGAAATAAATCGTACAATGGTCGATGACCTGGAATACTTTTTTTGCCATATTCGGATGAAGTCCGTGATAAATACTGGACATAGTATACAAAAGGATCATGGTAGCACCATAGATCGCCGCCCCTACGACGCCCCAGGCATCACTGTAAATCACTGCAAAGATCACGCAAAGCACCAAAGCCGCTATCGCCAGCGCTCCCCCTACGATGTGGGAAACCATGTTAAATATTTCTTCGCCTTTCGTATAAGAAGGCAGCACTCTATCTTTTAATTTTGTTCTCTTCTGACTCATATAGATAACCTCCATTCTCAGTTCAAAATCATTCTTTACTGTATCCTAACACGATTTTATTTGATAGTCAACACAAAAACCCTAAGAAGTGGTTTTCAAAACTACATCTTAGGGTTTTCTGTAAATCATTTCATCATTTTGTCTTTTTACGCAGCTTCAAGTACACGATCACTGCCGTTGCCGCTGCTGCCACAACAAACAGGATGATCATCAGCAGAACCGGTGCCGCATCTCCTGTGGATGGGGATGTGTCACTGCCCGTACCGGTTCCTTCTCCCGTCTGGGAGCCGGCTGTACTGCCGCTCTTGCTGGTTCCGGATGTTGAAGATACCGATGTATTCTGACTGCTCTCCTTCACTACATCTTTGTATGCAAGTGCATAAGTCGAGAACTGGTCTGTCTTGAATGTAATGGTATTTTTCACGGCATCCTGATCCTTCAGCATGGTCACTTTCGTGCCATGTACACGGAAGATCACAAAACTTCTTTCTACTGTATCCGAAGTTTTTCTAAGTTCCTCCGGTATGGAAATCGTCACTGCCAGTGGACTCTTGGCCTCCGTTACCTTCTTGGCCGATCCGCTTCCTACCGTCTTCCACAATGTTATGTCCATATATCTGCCAACCGAATAACCATTCAAGTTAGAGATGATCAGTTCTTTATCCATCTGTGGAACCGAATTATCAATATTTTGTACCTTCAGTTCAATATTTACATTACTTCCCTGTGCCGCCGCCCGCTGTTCTTCGTCTGTCAGCACGGAAGTTGTCAGGTCTTTCGTATTGGTGGAAAGAACTGTCTGCGGCGCTCCCTGTACGATCTTGACCGTTTTCTTGGTAGTGCTGCCTGTCGTCTGGGATGAATCCAGAGTCTTGTCTGCCGGCTCCGCTGTAGTCTGGGCTTTGCTGTCTTCCTGGTCTTCAATCTGTGCCGGCTGTTTCAGTACCACGCTGCACTTGGAAACATTTCCTGCATAGTCCGTAGCCACAATGACAAACAGTTTGCTGACCTCATCCGCACTCAGGGCAAAGGTAGATGTCTCATTGTCCACTACTTCCTGCGCCACACCGTTGACTGTAACGCTGGCAAGGTAATCATCCTTTACTGTGATCTCCCGGCTGTTGACGGTATAAGTATCGCCATCTTTTACATTGGTAAACTGCGGTGCATCTGAATCCTTCCGGTAATCAAAGGCAACCTCTTTGTAAACTTCGCCTGTCTTTTGGTCTGTCAGGTAGAAATTAGCCACTCCTGCGTCAGTGTTTTTGGTCAAAACCAGCCGCTCCTGTGGATCTTTTCCATCTTCATCCAAGGAAATCGCACATCCGGATGCCGGCAGGATTGTAATATCTGACAAATACCATCCTGTATCCGAGCGGGTACCTTTCACCTCATACTGTCCGTCCGATCCTGCTTCCGCATCTCTCCGGTTTACGATCAAAACTCCTTTTGTATATGTAAACCGATAGTTGTCTGCCTCTCCTCCGGACGGCTCCAGTACGCAAGTCTCTGTTGCCTTTCCTTTCATGGTGACTTCCGGTGCTTTGTAACCGGCTGCTGTCTCTGCCGTCTCACCGTTTACAAATCCTTTCACCTCTACTGTATTCACAAAATCCGGTGTTTCATGATAATACACATTCTGTCCGGTATAGTGAGCGGTCAGCACCGCTTTGTCTACAGTAAGGGAAGCGGTTGTCTCTGCCACTTTTCCATGATTGTATTTGACATATACATTCGTCACATAACTGCCGGCCTCAATTCCTTTGGCCGCCTGAATGTAAAATCTGCCATTGTCTTCTTTCACCGCAAAATGCTGGGTGTCCTTTACCACCACTTCCGATACGGTAGCATCCGCATTGGCCTCTTCTGTGTTTTTCCATGTAACCAACTGTCCCGGTGCTGTTCCAAATCCATATACAAGATCTTTCAGTTTTACCCGGTCTGCCGTAATATCGTAAATCGGTTTTGTAATGGTAAACGATTTTTCAGATACATTTCCACCGCCGTCTTTGGCAATGATCGTATATTCCTTGGATTCCTGGTCCGGACAAGGGATCGTGATCTTCGCCTCCTGTCCCTCTACCGTAATAGCTGTACCGGAAACCGTAGTATCGGTTCCCTCATATAAAGTAGCTGCGGTCAGGTTCACATCAGATATGGTAATTTCTTTTTCTTCCGTAATATACTCTTCGCCATCTGTCACTACCTCGATATCCGGTACTTTGTTATCAAAGACCATTCCATCCGAGGAAATAAACAGGGACAGTCCGGCCCGGTCTGTGATCTTGGCATACACTACGGAACGATCCAGTGTCTTTGGTTCCAGGTTAAAGGAACTGCCGCTCTCCCATGCCACCTTCTGAAGCTGGCTCTGTGCCAATGCTTTGGATGAAACATAATACTGTATGCCATCTTCATCCAGTCCGCTTAATGCATCTGAACCGGTGATCTCCACCGCAATGGTGTCGTTGAAAAACTTATTAAATGTTATTCCATTCAAAAATTCTCTCCACAAACTGGAGGCTATTTTCATTCCCTGGCCCTCTGCCAGATATGGTGCTGTTTTATCAATCTTAACTGTCTCTGTAGACTGGTTAAAAATCTCTCCCGTTTCTTTGTTCATGATATAGAAAGAAACAGCACTGCCGGAAACCGTTGTTTCCTTCTGCCAGTCATCCGGCGAATAAATCGTATCTGCAAAGGAATTCGGATCCTCACTGGTGCTGATCAGATATCCCTGGGCTGCCTCTTTGCCGGCTGCTCCTGTCTGAACCGACACATTGGATGTATACCAGTCATGATTTCCTTCTGTTCCCTGCAGTTTATATTCTTTTCCTTTGGCTGCATCCCTGCGCACAACTGTCAAGGTACCTGTGGCTGCCTGGATCTTATAATCTTTTAATGTACCACCTGCCGGTGCCAGATCGTAGTACGCTTCTCTGGTTGCCCGGCCTGTAAATGCCACTTTCAATGCCTCACTGAACGCATCTTTTTCGCTGGCCATCAAAGACTCCTGTGTATCTCCGTTGACAAATCCCGTTACCTTTACATGATCTGTAAAATCCGGAATGGTGTTGTAGTACACCTGATGTCCTTCATAAGCTGCCATCAGCGTCGCTCTGTCTACTGTCATCGTACAGGAAAACTTGGTAGTAGACTGCGTCCGTTCTCCTTCATAATTCACACGGATCTGCTGGGTATAAGTACCGGTATGAAGTCCTGCCACCGGCCGGATCTTGTAAGAACCATCCTCCTGCAGCACCGTTTCAAAATAACTCTTTTCATCCTGGACGATCGGCTCTACGCTGACGATCTTTGGCTGATAATCCACATTATACTTGGCATTCAGGACAATGTTCATCGCCTGTTCCAGACTGCTGTTATCATAGCCGTAAGTAACGGTTCCAAAATCCATAGCCATTACATCAAAATCATCTACCGGGTTCACCATGGTAATGGTAACTTTCGTCTCATTTCCTGCCCGGTCTACCGCACTGACTTCGTACTGGGTAGAAGCCCCGGTCTGGGACGGACCGGTAAGAGTAAATGTATCTTTATCTTTAATGGTCTGTTTCGTACCACCCTGAGGCTGGTAGGAAATAGAATCCAGATTGTCATCTGCCACCTCAAAGGTCTTTTCATCTGCAATATAAGTATCCTGCAATGTCTTGCCTTCGCAGGTAATAACCGGACTTTCACTGTCGATGACGATACCGTCTGAAGATACATAAACCGTTCTTCCTGACACATCTACGATCTTGCCGTATACAACAAATTTCGCCGCATCACTTACATTAACCGAGGTCCGTTCACTTCCCCATGACTGCTTCGGCAGATTTTCCGCCGGGATTCCTTTCTCCCCTGCCGATACCAGAAGATAACATTTCAGCTGGTCCGACTCGCTCTGAGGGTCACTGGCATTTAAAGTAACCGTAACGGTATCTTTGAAAAATCTTCCAAAGGTCAACTGATTCAGTGCCGCACTCCATGTATCTGTGTCCACGGAAAAAGTACCGGTAGGATCCGTCTTATCAATGGCAAACGCATCTACGCTGTATGGCTTTGTTACCGCTCCGGTGGACGTCTGTTTCAGATACACCTCTTTTGGTGCCACATCAATCTGGGATGTAGTACTTTCCGTATCACACACAATGGCATCCTGATAATCTCCCGTCTCTTCCGTGGCAATCTCGTAACCGCTTGGTGCTTTCAGAGAAACATCCCCTGTATACCACTGCGTTCCATCTACTTTGTTTCCCTTCACACCCTGAATGGAATAGGATACACTTGGTGTGATCTGCTTGATAGAAGCCGTCTCAGTCAGCGGAAATTCGTCTTTTTTATAGTTCGTTCCCTCTGACACCGTAATACGCAGATCGTAAGTTCCCGGCGTCAAAAAGTTCGTCTGCTGGCTGCCTTTCCATGTGCTGATCCGCACAGAACCCATTCCTTCAATACCACTCTTAACAGAAATGTCAATGGTCTGGGCTTCGGCTGTATAATAATACTGATTCTCGATTTTATAAACAAACTGATCCTTGGACGGCGCAATTTTATTGACCGTAACCGTAGCATGACTGGAATTTACAGATGCCTGATTGTTCTCATCTTCTGCATCCGTTGCCGTTACCTGGCAGTAATAATCATACTCTCCGGCATTCAGATCTTCATCTACTATGTACTCTCGTTCTTTTGCCGCCGGTCCGCTGATCTTTTCTCCGTCACGGTACCACTGGTAAGACAAGATCACATCACTGTCTACCGGCTCTGTCTCAACACTGAGTTTCGTTGTGCTGTCAATGGCTTTATAGTCCACCTGCAGATCCTGTGGCTGTGTCTTTATGACTGGCTCCGCTACTGCAGACTGCTTAGCCGACCGGTCTGCCACCGCTTTCTTCTTTACTGTCTCGCTGCGCCACTGAGTCTCCTCATCTTTTTGGGTCTCTGGTGTTGCCTCTGCCTCCGGTGTTTCGGAAACCTCTGCCTTGTCTTCTGCTTTCTCAGTTTTTTCTGTCTCGGCAGGCGTTACTTCCGGCTCTTTCGTAGCCGCCGGTTCTTCTGTCTCTGCCTCCGGTGTCGGTGCTTCTGTCTCCTCTGCCTCCGGTGTCTCCTCTGTTTCCGGCGTCTCCGTAACATTTACGATCTCTACACCATCATGGCTGGCGCCTTCTTCCGCAAACGACGGAAGTACAACAAAAATCCCCAGACAGGCTGCCACTGCAAAAGTCAGTCCCATAGCCGTTCTGGCAGATCTGCCCTGCCACAGGCTAAGTATCTTCTCTTTCCATTTTTTCCACTGATCTTTCATACCATCACCATTCCCTTACTTTTTCAATAAACAACTCTATTTTCTTTCGGTCTTTACCCTTTCCATCCTCTTTCTCAACACCGGAACTGGTATCGACACCATCGATACCTTTCAACATCAGGGCCTGCCCCACATTTTCCGGATCCAGGCCTCCCGCCAGCAGTTTCAGCTTATCGGTCTCCGGCAGTTTCTTTAACAGATCCCACTCAAAAACCTGTCCGCTTCCCGGTGCTGCGGCGTCCAGTACAAAACCGTCGATTTCCTCTCTCTTGTTATATCGGTCAAATTCCGCAAGATCTGTTACATTAAATGCTTTCCATATTTTCAGATCCGCTGCCTGAAGCACCTCATCCGATACCTCACCATGGATCTGCACACAGTCAAACCCTGCCTGCTGAATGGCTTTTACCTGTTCCACCGTAGGTTTTACCGTAACGGCCACTGTCTCAATGTCCGGTGAAAGTCCCCGGATCAGTTCTGCCGCCTTTTCCACTTCAATGTTCCGGCGGCTTTTAGGGAAAAAGAGCACAAAACCGGCAAAATCCGGTTTGTACTCATTCAGCCATTCAATCTCCTGTTCTTTTGTAATTCCACAAATCTTAACTCGTTTCACACTTTTCCTTCTTTGCTTACAATAAATTTATCACAAAACTCTTCGCCACTGCATGGCTTACTGTAATAATAACCTTGTATGTAATCCGGATCCATCTCCCGGATGCGGATCAGTTCCTGACTGGTCTCAATGCCCTCGATCACTACCCTCAGCTGGATACTATGTGCCATATAGATAATATGTTTTAACAACTCGTTTTCGTACTCATTGCTCAGTGCCTTCATGGTAAAAGTACGATCAATCTTTACTATATTCGGCCCCAGTTCTCCGATATTCTGCAAGTTGGAATATCCTGTGCCAAAATCATCCACGGCAATGCGGAACCCGTATTTCTTTAACTTGTTCCACACACTGACAACCGCTTTGCTTTTCTCCAGATAGCCGCTTTCGGTCAATTCGATCACGACGCTGTCCGGGGTAATGCCAGCCTTCTGTACGGCCTCCACCAGATCCGTGTAGATTGGGCTCTTCAAAATCTGTACGTACGACACATTGATAGACACTTTATAGTCTTTCCGGTATTTCTGGAATTCTCTGCAACAGGTAAAAGCCTGTTCCATGATCCACTTTCCTACCGGAATGATCAGTCCGCTCTCCTCCAGTAAAGGAATCACCTCTACCGGCGAGATCCATGTACCATCCTCATCCTGAAATCTCAGCAGTGCCTCTGAATGCAGAAGTTCCTCGTCTTTGGAAATGATCGGCTGGAAAAACAAATGAAATCCTTTGAAATCTTCTGTCACACACCGTCTCAGTGTGTTAACCAGATTTCGTTTTTTCCGCCAGTCCTCGTAATCCTGTTTTTCATACAGATATACCTGATTCTTTCCACGGCGTTTTGCCTCCTGCAAAGCAAATTCCGAGTACTTCATGGTGGTCATGTAGTCTCCGTCTACCGCATCCCCCTGGGTAATACCGCCGGATATGGTATACAAAACCTCATAATGATGCAGTGTCAGCAGCACATCAATGCTTTTTCTCACCTGACCATACAAAGCTGTCAGTTCCTCTACCGAATTATGCTCCACATCCACTACCAGGAACTCATCGGCAAACAGACGGAACACGCTCTGTCCTTCTTCCAGACACTGCTCTATACACTTGGCCACTTCTTTTAACACCATATCGCCGTACTCGTTACCAAGTCTCTCGTTAATCTCTTTAAAACCGTCAATACCGATACGGAGAAGTGTTACCGGATACTCACTGGTCATATTCGGCCAGCACTTTTTCAGAAGATTTTCTCCCAGAAGCCCTGACACATTGTCCGCTTCCTGTCGTCTTCCGATCTCATTGATACAGCCAACCAGGAAAGCCGGTTCGCCCTCTTCGTCTGCCAGAATTCTTCCCTTGCAGTTGATCCAGATAGGCTCGCCTTCCTTGCTGATCCAACGGTATCTCAAATCATGCATTCTGCGTTCTCCCCGCAGCAGCCTGCTCAGATCGTCCTGTAACATAGGCACATCATCCGGATAGGTAAATAATGCATGGCTCTCTACCACATTGTGAAACAAGTTTCCCGGAAGTCTGAACCTCTCTAACGCAGATTCCGTTATAAAATATGTGTCGTTCTTCAGATCATACACATATAAGTAGTCATTCATACAAGGGGAAAAACTGTTCACTACATCCACTAAATATTCAAAATTAAATTTCTCTTTTTTCATCCCCAAACACCTCTTTTTTTGCGTCTTAAATACCACTTACATTTTACCTCATTTCACGGAAAAAAGAAAGCAAAAAATGGAAAGTTTCCTCTTAAGAAAAACTTTCCATTTTTTATATTCATATTATATTTC
>JAXDTV010000127.1:0-5210 GCA_034089785.1 Eubacterium sp. | reverse complement strand
ATCTTCTGGCAGGTCTTGTCATGTCCGGTTATGTGGCTGTCTACCTGCTTATTGCCATTCTCCTGTACTTTTTTAAGCGTAAAGCACTGTTGCAGGATCTGGTAAATTATGCCATGGAGTTCCACCACAGGACCAAGGTAGTAGCAAAAAACATGGAACTTCCTATGGCCATTCTGGATGTAAACGGTACTTGTGTCTGGCAGAACGATAAGTTTCTGGACACATTTGCTCCGGATCTTCCAAAGCGTTTTCCTATCACTGACGCCATCGGTGCTCTTACAGAACAATATCTGCCGGATTCCGTAGACCGTGACTGCGAGCTACATTTCAACCGGGACGATATTTTTTACCGGGCTACCATCCAGCGTATCGAGTTCCAGCAGGAAGACACCTTACAGAAAGCAGATGCTCTGGGATTGGGTGACAGTCTTTATCTTTTGTTTGTTCATGATGAAACCGAGATCGTCCATTATATCCGGGAAAACTACGATCAGAGACTGGACATCGGCCTTTTGTATATTGACAACTACGAAGAGTCCCTTGCCACCATCGAGGAAGTGCGGCGTGCTCTTCTGTCTGCCCTGATCGACCGGAAGATCAATAAATATATGCTCAAATACGACGCTATCACCCGCAAACTGGAAAAAGATAAATACATTATTTTATTTCAGCACAAATATCTTTCGGATATGCAGGCGGATAAATTTTCTCTTTTGAAAGAAGTAAAAAATATTAATATTGCGGAGGAAAAATCCGTTACCCTCAGTATGGGAATCGGTATCCAGGCAGATACATTCCGCAAGCGTCAGGAATACGCCCGCAGTGCCATTGATCTGGCTCTGGCCCGTGGCGGTGACCAGGTAGTGGTAAAATCCAAAGACAACATCCTCTACTACGGAGGCAAGAGCATCCAGCAGGAAAAACATACCCGTGTTAAGGCCCGGGTCAAAGCCCATGCTCTCCGGGAATCCATTGAGGCTGCCGACAAGATTGTCATTATGGGGCACAAGCTCCCGGATGTAGATGCTATAGGCAGTGCCATCGGAATCAACCGCATTGCCCAGACACTTGGCAAGCCAACCCACATTGTAGTCAACGAGGTAACCTCTTCTCTGGCACCTGTGCTGAAGCTTTTTGAAGGCAATAAAGATTTTCCACCGGATCTTTTTATTACCGGATCCCAGGCAAAAGAATTTATCGGTAACGGCAACGGCGTTCTGCTGATCGTAGTAGATGTAAACCGTCCATCCTATACCGATGCACCAGAGCTTCTGAAAATGGTTTCATCCCTGGTAGTTATTGACCACCACCGTCAGACTGATGAATCCTTTGAGAACCCTACTCTCTCCTATATCGAACCATTTGCTTCTTCTACCTGCGAAATGGTGGCAGAAATTTTACAGTACGCCGGAGAAGAAATGCGCTTGAAGGTAGTTGAAGCCGACGCTATGTATGCCGGCATTATGGTCGATACCAATAATTTTATGAACAAGCCGGGTGTACGCACCTTTGAAGCAGTCGCTTACCTGCGCCGCAGCGGTGCAGACATCCTGCGCATCCGTAAAATGTTCCGGTCTGATATCAACGAATACAAAGTACGGGCAGAAGCCATTCAAAACATGGAAATTTTTATGGGCTGTTTTGCCATCGCTCCCTGCGATGCAGCCAACTGCGAATCTCCTACTATCGTAGGTGCCAAGATCGCTGATGTTCTGTTGGACATTGACGGCATGAAAGCCACATTTGTCCTTACTTCTTATGAAGATAAGATTTATATCAGTGCCCGTTCCATTGACGAGTTGAATGTACAGGTCGTAATGGAAAAACTGGGAGGCGGCGGCCATATCAGCAGTGCCGGTGCCCAGCTTACCGATTGTACGATTGAAGAAGCTGTCAATACATTAAAAAATGTTTTAACCAAAATGAAAGAAGAAGGTGACATAGAATGAAAGTAATTTTAAATCAGGATGTAAAAAGTTTAGGAAAAAAGGACGAGATTGTAAATGTCAGTGACGGTTATGCCAGAAATTTCATTTTCAAGAAAAATCTTGGTGTGGAAGCCACTCCTAAAAATCTCAACGACTTAAAACTCCGCCAGCAAAATGATGATAAAATTGCTGCCGAGAATCTGGCTAACGCCAAACAGTTTGCAGAAGAACTGTCCACCAAATCCGTAGAAGTTACTATCAAAGCCGGCCAGGACGGCCGCGTCTTTGGTTCTGTTTCCACTAAGGAGATCGCAGCCTCTGCCAAAGCGCAGTTAGGTTATGACCTGGACAAAAAGAAGATGCACTTAAACGAGCCAATTAAAAGCATTGGTACTTATATGGTGCCGATCCGTCTGCACCCACAGGTTACTGCAGAACTGAAGGTTGTAGTAAAAGGAAAATAATTTACGGAGGTTTTTTGTCATGGAAGATGCTGCGATCCACAGAATCATGCCCAACAACCCCGAAGCGGAACAGGCGGTCATCGGATCCATGCTGATGGATCAGGAAGCCATTTCTATCGCCTCAGAGCAGTTGACCGATGAGGATTTTTACAATCCCCGCTTCAAGGTGCTTTTCCAGACTATTGTTGACTTATACCGCAGCGGCAGTGCTGTAGATGTCATCACCTTAGCAGAAAAATTAAAAGAAAATAAGGTTCCCGATGAAATCGGCAGTGTAGAATTTATCAGTAATGTGATCTCATCTGTGCCGACTTCCGCTAATATTAAATATTATTGTAATATTGTTGCCAACAAAGCTCTTCTGCGTCGTCTGATCCGCACATCGGAGTCTATCACGACTCGTGCTTATCAGGACTCGACCGATATTGAAGAACTGATGGAGGACACCGAACACGATATTTTTGAAGTGGTCAACAGCCGCTCCGGATCAGAAGATTTTA
Organism: Eubacterium sp.; assembly: GCA_034089785.1. GTDB lineage: Bacteria > Bacillota > Clostridia > Lachnospirales > Lachnospiraceae > Eubacterium_F. Next base: position 2,318 of record JAXDTV010000127.1, on the reverse strand, counting down.
CCCCGATCCGGGATGTTGCACTGGCAACTCTGGCTGACATTCAAAGTGCTGCCATGAGCGACGGAACCGTTACCGGTATTTCTACCGGTTTTACGGACTTAGACTATAAAACAGCCGGTCTTCAGCCATCCGATCTGATTTTGATCGCTGCCCGTCCTTCCATGGGTAAAACGGCGTTTGCCCTGAATATCGCGGAATATGTTGCCATGGTAAACAATCTTCCTACGGCTATTTTCAGCCTGGAGATGAGCAAGGTGCAGCTTGCCAAGCGTCTTATCTCCATGAACTCCAAGGTAGATTCCCAGCACATCCGTACCGGAAAGCTACAGGACGATGAATGGAGCAAGATCACCGAGAGTTCTATCATATTAGGTGAATCCGCCCTTGTTATTGATGATACGCCTGCTATTTCCATTAATGAACTTCGCAACAAATGCCGCAAGATCAAAATGGAACGGGGATTAAGTCTGATCATCATTGACTACCTGCAGCTGATGTCAGGTAACAGCGGCAGCAAGAATATAAGCCGCCAGCAGGAAATTTCTGATATTTCCCGATCTTTAAAAGCGCTGGCCCGTGAATTAAACTGCCCGGTTATCGCTTTGTCCCAGTTGAGCCGTCAGGTAGAAAGCCGTGACAACAAGCGGCCGATTCTGTCTGACCTTCGTGAATCCGGAGCCATCGAGCAGGATGCGGATGTTGTTATGTTTTTGTACCGTGATGAATATTATGAAAAAGATGCTTCAACTAAAAAAGGCATTACAGAGATCATCATAGGTAAACAGCGTAATGGTCCAACCTGTACTGTCGAGTTGAAATGGCTGGGTCAGTACACAAAATTTGCCAATTTGGAATACCAGACACAGGATTAATCCTTGTCTGGTATTTTTTTCAGCGAATCCTGACACTTCTCTCCGAATCCTGTCACACGATTCACTCTCAGAGGCTGTATTTCCTGTCTATTTTTGTTTTTATATATGCTATAATAATTTTATGCCATAAAGAACTATAACAGGAAAATCAGGGCATAAATCTGATGAAAAGAGAGGTATATATGGACAAGCATTTTTATTTAATATCGGACGCAGCGAAAACCTTGAAAGTAGAAACTCATGTGCTGCGGTACTGGGAAGAAGAACTGGGTCTTTCCATCCCCCGGAACAACATGGGACACCGTGTTTATTATGAAGAGCAGATGGATTTGTTCCGCAACATACTTAAATGGAAAGAGCAGGGGTTGTCTCTGAAGGAAATCTCAAAACGATACATACAGCATGACCTGCCTGCTTCACCCAGTCATGTTACATCCGACCATACAACACAGGTTATTCCTTATCCGTCTCCGGCATCTTCCGTTACACCTGAACAAGACAAATTATATCAATTCAAAAAAATCCTGGGACAGATCATGCAGGAAACTTTCAAAAGACAGTCAGAAGAATTCACAACAACCATCTCCAAAGATATATCTGTACGAATAAATAAAGAACTGGATTTTCTTTTCAGGGAACGAGACAACGCCTCGGAAGAACGGTTCAGAAAACTGGATGAAACCATCCGTGCCGTACAGAGCGCCCGCAAAGAAACAGCGGCAACCGAATTAGAAGAAATACACCAAAAGCGCAGACGACACCGTAAAGGAAAACGATCTTAATATATTTGCATATAAAAAAACCGTTACAATTTGTAACGGTTTTCACAATATAGAGGCGACTAACGGATTTGAACCGATGATCAGGGAGTTGCAGTCCCATGCCTTACCACTTGGCTAAGTCGCCATAAGTGACTCCTACGGGAATCGAACCCGTGTTACCGCCGTGAAAGGGCGATGTCTTAACCGCTTGACCAAGGAGCCAATATATTAGTTATAAAACTAAACTCCCCGAGTAGGGCTCGAACCTACAACATCACGGTTAACAGCCGTGCGCTCTACCATTGAGCTATCGAGGATTATTCTCTTATACAACAAATTGAAGAAGTGTGTCTTCTCCTATTCATTGATCTTATATACTTATGCTTTCGCATTTAGTACATTCAAAACTACACACTGCATTTCATTCAAATTACCAACAAGGTCAAGCCTTCGACCTATTAGTATCTGTCAGCTGCATACATTACTGTACTTCCACCTCAGACCTATCTACCTCGTCGTCTTCAAGGGGTCTTATTGACTTATTGTCAGGGATATCTTATCTTGAGGGGGGCTTCACGCTTAGATGCCTTCAGCGTTTATCCCGGCCCGACTTGGCTACCCGGCTATGCACTTGGTAGTACAACCGGTACACCAGAGGTCAGTCCACCCCGGTCCTCTCGTACTA
>JAXDTV010000124.1:0-5080 GCA_034089785.1 Eubacterium sp. | reverse complement strand
ACACTGCATTCCATCAGACAATGCAGCCGGAAGCTTATATGTATGGTCTTCCATATGAATATTATGAAAAGTTTAAAGTTCGTCGTTATGGTTTCCACGGAACCAGCCACAGCTTTGTATCAAAAAGAGCCATTGAGTACTTCGGCCTGGATCCGGAAAACTCCAAGGTGATCGTCTGCCACCTGGGAAATGGTGCCAGCGTATCTGCTGTAAAAAATGGCAAGGTAGTAGATACCAGTATGGGAATGACTCCAATGGAAGGTCTTGTAATGGGTACAAGATGTGGAGATATCGATCCTACTATCGTTGAATTTTTAGCTCACAAATTGGACATTACATTAGAAGATGTTATGACCATCCTCAATAAAAAATCCGGAGTATATGGTCTTTCCGGTGGAATTTCCAGTGACTTCCGTGACTTGGATAAAGCAACCAACGAGGGCAATGAAAAAGCAGCACTGGCTGTCAAAGTGTTCAGTTACCGTACCGCAAAATACATCGGTGCTTATGTAGCAGCTATGGATGGTGTAGACGCTATCGTATTTACAGCAGGTCTTGGTGAAAATGATGCGGTTGTCCGCCAGCAGATCGTTGATCGTTTCGGATATCTTGGTATTACACTGGATCAGGAAGCAAATAAGAGCCGCGGTAAAGAGTGCACGATCTCTACACCGGATTCCAAAGTAAAGGTAGCTGTTATCCCTACCAACGAGGAATTGGCTATTGCCAGAGAGACTGTTGCATTGGTAAAATAATTTAAGAAAAAAGTTGTTGACAAATTGTTGATAGTCTTGTATACTTGTAAAAGTGTTTTGAGTATTTACGAGGAGGTGTAATTGACATGAGTATCTGTCCTAAGAATAAATCTTCAAAAGCAAGAAGAGATAAGAGAAGAGCAAACTGGAAGATGACTGCTCCTACATTGGTTAAGTGCAGTAAGTGTGGTGCGCTTATGGTTCCACATAGAGTTTGCAAGAGCTGTGGAAGCTACAATAAAAAAGAGATTATCTCTACTGCTGATTAATTATTATGATTGTTAGCATGAGAGATCATGCAGAACATAAAAGACGCTTATGGAGGGTTTGCCCCTGTGTAAGCGTCTTTTTTATCTGCAGCGAAAGGCTATTTTCGCTGCAAAGCTTCTTCTAAATAACAGGTAATAACTTCCTGCGTGTGGGAGCAAAAATAAGACAGCGCATCTTTTACCAGCAGATGGCTGCGGTGGTCTTTGAGAGTTGTCTGAAAGAGAGGAAGGCCGTCTGGAACAAGGCCTTTTGCCAGGGGAATGAAATCCCCTTCTTTTTTAATGTAACAGGTCTCTTTCGTGGCCTTTTTCCGGTGGTCTTCATCTACATAAGAGGCTACACTTTTATGAACTGCCATGTCTTCCTCCGGCAGATAATAATAACTTTTGTAATCAGGGAAAAAGTGCTTTAAAGTACCCTTTACAACAGGAAGAGACAGACACAGGCTGTCTTCCTTCATGACCAGGGTGCCGAAATCTCCGGTTAAAGTGCAGGAAACCGGATAGGGATGGGCTGCCCGGCCGGTAAAGATAAGACGATCATCTTCCTGCTTCCAGCCGGAGGAATCCATATGGCAGGTGGTATAGGAAAGAAGAAGGGAAGAAAGCACGGTGCCTTTTAGATCGTCTTCATTGTGAAGAAGCAGTAGGTCCCGTTGCTTTTCATAACCTTCCTGCTTCAGGATCCTGCCCTGCATGTAGTCTGTGTATAACTGGATGCAGTCTTTTCCGCTAAAAGTATCCCGGCGCCGGAAACGGAGTTTTGTTTCAATGGTTTTCAGGCGGCAGTTTTCCAGAGAAAGAGCCTGCTTCAGGGAACGGGCAGTGGTACATAGATCCAGATTTTCTTTAGAACTCAGAAAATCTTCGATGCCGTTTGCCTGACAGCGGTGTTTTAAGTAAGGCAGATCAAACGAAGAACCGTTAAAATGAACCAGATATGGATGGTCTTCTATATAAGAGCGGAAGGAAAGAAGAAGTTCCTTTTCGCTGGTGTAATCATCTGCAAACCATTGGTGCAGTACAAGATTATTTTGTTCTACGGCGGCAGCACCAATGAGAAAGCACTGGGAGATCCTGGCAGAAAGCCCGGTTGTTTCAATATCAAAGAAACATATCCGGGAGAAATCCTGCTGCAAAAGGGACAGACAGGATTCCCAGGGGATGCCGGGAAGCTCCAGTATTTTATGTAAATGAAGCATAGAAAATGACTCCTTTGTTTTTTGTCTATTATAACCGAAAAAATGTATGTTGCAAATAGTAAAAATGTGTTACAATACTTAATTATATAACTCTGGCAGGAGGGATAGAGCATGACGAAGATGAAAAAAAACAGAAGATATCTAAACGGATTGAAAGGACGGATCCAGAATAGTTTAAGCGGTTTTCTGAGGGCCTGCATTGTGGCACTTCTGGTGCTGCTTCAGTTTGTGATCCTGTTGGTGCTGCCATTTTTCTTACGCCAGTATTCTTCTTTGTTTTATCTTGCCATTGAAGTGTGCGGCGTGGCAACCATTCTGGCACTGACCAATGATAACCGCAGTATGACATATAAATATGCATGGCTTTGCATCACGGTGGTGCTTCCTATATCCGGTAACATTATGTTTGCCCTGTGGGGAAAGATTGGCAAGCGGAATAAATTGAACCAGAAGATCAAAAACAAGATCAAAGAGGTAGATGCAAATCTTGTGAGACAGGAAGCTGTGGAGAAAGAATTCAGGGCGAAACATCCTGTCAGCACCCGTATGTCCCAATATATGGTCTCAGAAGGATCCTATCTGCAGAAAAATAACAAAGCGTCCTACTATGAAATGGGAGAGGATGCACTGGAAGATTTGTTTGAAGATCTGGAAAAGGCGAAACATTTTATCTTTATTGAATTTTTCATCGTGGCGGAAGGCGCCCTGTGGGATAAACTGTATGAAATCCTGAAAAGAAAGATTGACGAAGGCGTGTGTGTGAAATTTTTGTATGATGATTTTGGTGCGCTGCTCCGTACGGGAAAGGATTTTGCGCCGAATCTGAGAAAAGAAGGATTTCAGGTGGAAATTTTCAATCCTATTCATAAATATGCCAGCAAACTGTTTATGAACTTCAGAGATCATCAGAAGATCGTTGTCATTGATGGACAAGTTGCCTACACAGGCGGGTTTAATATAGCAGATGAGTACGCCAATCTGGTAGAGCGATTCGGTGTGTGGAAGGATGCCGGCATCCGGCTGGAGGGCGACAGTGTCTGGCCAATGACCGTAACATTCCTGGAACTGTGGTGTGTATGCAGTGATGAGAAAATTGACTTTGAGTGGTACAAAAAGTTCCATAAGCACAACATTACTTCTGATATGTACTGTCATGTGCTAAGGGATGGTCCGGCTCTTGGTCCGCGGTCTTTTGTAGGAGATGTGTACCGCCAGATGGTGCAGTATGCAGGAAATATTATGTACATCATGACGCCGTATCTGATCCTGGAAGAGGCTATGGTAGGAGCCTTGCTGGAAGCGGCGGCCAGAGGTGTGGATGTGCGGATCATCACGCCATATATTCCGGATAAAAAACATATTAAATATATGACAGAGTACAACTATGGTATCCTTTTGAAAAATGGCATCCGGATCTATGAGTATCTGCCTGGTTTTATCCATTCCAAGGTGGTACTGAATGAACACTGTGCCATTGTAGGTACCATCAATATGGATTACCGCAGTTTTTACCTTCATTATGAAAATGGTGTCTGGGTTTATGATGATGAATTCAGGAAAAAAGTGATGGCCGACTTTGAAAGTACATTTGCCCAGAGCAGGGAGATTACATATGGCCAGTGGGAGAGACGGCCGCTGAGCAGGAAAATGACCCAGTCGGTACTGCATTTGTTTGATACTCTTGTATAGGAGGAAGGAAATGATTTCATTTATAAAAGGGATTCTGGAAGAGAAAAGAGAGGACAGCCTGGTAGTCGAAAATCAGGGGATCGGTTATGAGATCCTGGTTCCGGCCACGGTGTTGGATGAGATGCCGCCGGCAGGAAACAGTGTAAAAATATACACTTATATGCATGTGAGAGAAGATGATCTGAAGCTGTTCGGATTTCTTTCTAAAGAAGATCTTACTATGTTTAAAATGCTTATTAAAGTCAATGGGATCGGTCCCAAGGGAGCTTTGGGAATCTTGTCGGTGATGACCAGTGACGAACTGCGTTTTGCTATTCTGGCAGACGATGCCAAAGCCATTGCCAAAGCACCGGGGATCGGAGCCAAAACGGCAGGAAAGTTGATCCTTGAATTAAAGGACAAGTGCGACTGGCAGGAAATGATCCAGCAGAGCTTGTCGGCACCGCAGAAACAGGAGGAAAAAACCGGCATATCCATGGCCGGCAAAGAGGCGGTGGAAGCGCTGGTGGCATTGGGATATTCTTCCACAGAAGCGGCACAGGCGGTGAGAAAAGTGGAGATCACACCGGATATGCAGGTGGAAGAAGTGTTGAAACTGAGTTTGAAAAATATGTGAGGCAGATATGGAAAAACGAACAATCTCAACCGAGTTAATAGAAGAAGATTATAAGATTGAAAACAGCCTTCGTCCCAAATTTCTGACAGATTATATTGGGCAGAGGAAGGTAAAAGAAAATCTTAGCATTTATATTGAGGCAGCCAAGGCGAGAAACGAAGCCCTTGACCATGTTTTGCTGTACGGTCCGCCGGGGCTTGGAAAAACTACGCTGGCCGGCATCATTGCCAATGAGATGGATGTAAATCTCAAGATTACATCGGGGCCCGCTATAGAAAAGCCGGGAGAAATGGCGGCTATTTTGAACAACCTGCAGGACGGGGATCTTTTGTTTGTAGATGAGATCCACCGGCTGAACCGCCAGGTAGAAGAGGTGCTGTATCCGGCGATGGAAGATTACTGCATCGATATCATGATCGGAAAAGGGACGGCTGCCCGTTCCATCCGTCTGGATCTTCCGCATTTTACCTTGGTGGGTGCGACAACAAGAGCCGGAATGCTGACAGCACCGCTTCGGGATCGTTTCGGAGTGGTAAACCGTCTGGAATT
>JAXDTV010000074.1:0-3610 GCA_034089785.1 Eubacterium sp. | reverse complement strand
TTTCCCGCAATATCTGACAAAAATATCAGCGGTTTCTTTTGCAAATTGTACAAGCTTCAAAAGTATTGAGTGGCCGGAAATGCTGACACAGATAGATGAAAGGGCGTTTGAATACTGCAATTTCAGTACGGTCAAAATCCCGGATACGGTAAAAACGATTAAGGCAGATGCATTCAATGGCTGTGCGCAGTTAAAAACTGTGACAATAGGAAAATCAGTAAAAAAAGTTTCCCCAAGATTTGCTGCAAATTGTTATGCTCTCAAAAAAATAGTGAATCATTCAAATGTAAGCATTGCGTTGGATACATTAAAAGGAAAGAGAAACTGGTATGTGGGCAGGAAAAAGGTCACAAAGTTAAAGCCCGGAAAAACAGCCAAAGCAGTTTATAAGAAATATAAAATTAAATATAAGCTAAATGGAGGAAAAATCGTAGGGAAGAAACCAAAAAGTTATGTCTACAGGCAAAAGGCAAGACTGCCGAAGAAAGCCAGAAAGAAAGGCTATACATTTATAGGATGGTATGTTTCCGGCAAAAATGACTGGCAATGTTTTCCGGAGTATATCGATTCTAAAATGTATGGTACACTTACGGCAAGTGCTTTGTTCAAAAAGTATAAAGTGGAGTCTGTTAATGGCAAAATTAAAGTGACTGTAAAAGACGCCGCTTACGGGAAGAAGAATTACACGAAGAGTGCTGATGCATACTTTTTCAGATATTCGGAGAATAAAGATATGTCTGATTCATCCGTTGTGGTTTACACGGCTCCATACGGAAAAGGAATGTCAAAGAAGTTGAAAAAAGGAAAGACATATTATGTTGAGATTTCAAGATATTATGAACCTTATATGGAGGATAGTGAGGATTTTGAAGAACCATTCTGTGGGTGGCATTGCAAGAGAAGTGTCACAATAAAATAATTTTATTTTTCATAAAACCCGCATGAGTAAAGGAACTGCGAGAAACGGAGTTAAAATATGCTGTATAAAAAATATGTATCAATTGTGATGGTAATGGCACTGCTATTGTGCCTTACCATGCCTGCTAAAGTAAACGCAGAATCCAGAAAAATGTCATAGAAAATGTCATAGAAATTTCGGAAGAAAAAATTAAGAAGTTAACGCCAGAATATTCTAAGAAAAAACTTGCTAAAGCATGTGAGATTCTAAAAATGATTTCGGAAAATCCGAATATTTCTATTGATGAATTAAGAATAGCCTTGGATGTCACAGATAGAACAATTGCTAGATATATATCTGAATTAAAGGAGAAAGGTATCATAGAACGAAAGGGTCCGTATAATGGTGGTAAATGGAAAATCCGGTAGGAACCACGACACAGACAAAAAAGCAGAGACCAAACTGAGGTATCCCCTCAAAGCAGGTCTCTGCTTTTTATATGATCAAAAAATTAAAATTCCTCACTGATCAGATTTTTGGTATTCATCAATTCACTTGGAAATTCCAGACCATTTTTTTCAAAGCGGTGCAGAGTGGTACTGATACTTTTCAATTCCTTGGCATGTGCTACCCGGTAGCGTTTGGAAGCCTCCACATAAGCCGGCTGCTCACCAATCTTATCGCAGATTCCCTTGCTGAAAGGGCAGTAAGTAAATAAGATTTGTCTGGCTACCCGGTTCAACTTGCCGGATCCGGAAGATTCTCTTGTGATCCAGTCGTTATAATCCCGCATAAACACATCTTTGAAACGGTTATTACACTGCTGAAGCTGCGTCTTCAGTTTTTCCTTACGCTCGGGCGTCAGATCGCCGTTTTTACGGTAAAACTGAAGATAATCCGAGTATTCGCTGGTTAAGGATGGATACCGTACATTGTTCCACTGGGAACCCATTTCGGTACGGCATTTTTCCCACCGGAAACTAGCCAGAAGACCACGGATTGCAGAATCCATCGGTATTTCCAGAAAGGAAGGGAGCAGGATGCGGCCGTGGGTGTTTTTACGGCGTCCCTCAATATCCTGCCACACAAGTCCCTGGCGTCCATACACAGGAAAAACGATAAAATCCGGTGTCATCCGTTCTACAACAGAAAAACTGGTAACACCAACCTCTTCAAAGGAAACGCGGTGGTCGCGGTAGAAGATAGAGTAGTCGATCTGTTCTACCTGGCTGACACAGCGGTTGATGGAAGATGGTGTCACATAGGATTTGGTCAGATCCGTATTGATGGCATCGGAGCAGAGCACCGGCACAAAGGATGTGATGTTGCCATTCAGGATACGGTCTGTATACATCATAAGGTTATAAATTTCAAAGTGGAGCCTTTCGTCTGCATTGGACAAGGCCATCTTGTACTGCTGCTCTGTCAGGCGGTTGCTTCGCAGATCCTTTCGCAGATGGTCTTCGTAGTCTTCGTTGAACTCATCTTTGGACGGATTTTTATGCCCCAGATAAATCTCTTTAAGCCACTGCTCCATCGTATAGACCTGGCAGGTTGTCTTTCCGGAGAAAGGATCTGGTAGAGAGATCAGAGCCATTTGTTCTTTTTCCGTCAGAAGATGTTCACTGACATAACCGTAGCGCAGGAAGAGCCGTACGGCCAGAGGCGGGTTAGCATCGGAGAAATTCTTTTTCACGACAGCCTCATAGAGAGGGAAGAATTTATCACTGATGCGCTTGCGCAGTGCCCGGACAGCCGGTTCTTTGGAAAAACGATCGGATGTACGGATAAATTCCTGGATGCATTCATAAAATTCCCGGCGCAGTTCCGGTGTGATCGGTGCATAGTCAAGGATCTGATCCAGAGAATTGATAAGCAGTTCGATGCTATGGTCTGAATCATCGGTATCTCCGGCCTCTGTACCATCCTGTAAAAGGCGGTAGATTTCCTGGATCCGTCCCGGCGTTACCGGCTGTGGAACACCGGCCCGTTTGGTCAACAGCGTGTTGGTGGCCTGGATCTGGGATAAAAGGAGATCCAGTTTTTCCTTTACAGGTGAGAAATCCTCGCCGGACTCCCGGATCTGGTAAGCCAGATGCCCCAACAGGGAGAACATACTCTTTTCGTTCTGGAAAAGGATCCGGGACAGACGGCAGAGATCCTGTGTAAAGGATTCACAACCGGCCAGTAAAGTAGCCAGTGCGGCACATTGTTTGGTAAAAGTATCCTTGGAAACATAGGCGCTTCCGGCATAAAATTGCTTTTGCGTTTCTTCCGGAATACGGCCGCATTCAACAAAATACAGTACATCCGGTGAAAGGACCGGACTGGAATCTTCCGATGGATCTGGTGAATCCAATGCTGACAGGTGGTCGGCTATGTGCCCCATTTCGACACAGGTTTTCTGATAGTATGTATAAGACTCTGTCAGTAATTTTTTTAAAGACAGCGTATGCTTTTTCAGTTCGGCAAAAATACCACTGATCTCCTTGAAATAGAGATTGGTAGATGTAACAAGAAGTCCACGGTACTGTGAATTGGAATCCAGCAGAGAATATACATCTTCCATCGTCTGGATGGGCAGGGCGAACAAAGTGGTCTCTTCCGTTGTTGTGTACTGAAAAGAATGAACACCATGGCCGGCATCTACCATTCCCAAAAAGTTGCCGGCACCTGCCGTCATGCGTACGCCGTTTCCTGTAATTTCTACAT
>JAXDTV010000062.1:0-8046 GCA_034089785.1 Eubacterium sp. | reverse complement strand
TTTTTCTTTTTTGTGCGTAGACAAGGAGTGGCATTTCACAAAACCAGTGGAACATTCCCTTCAACAGGTGTATAATCCAAATGAAAAAATCATGAAAGAAGAAAAACCAATGACAAAACAAGGAAAAGAAATGGATATGCTGCAGGGTAAACTGTCAGGCAAACTGATTTTATTTGCCCTGCCCCTTGCGTTCAGCAGTATCTTACAACAGTTATTTAACTCGGCAGATGTAGCCGTAGTAGGACGATTCGCCGGAGGCAATGCATTGGCGGCAGTGGGAAGCTGTGTGGCGTTAGTAGGAATTTTTGTGAATCTGATCGTAGGACTGTCAGTAGGCCCCAATGCGGCACTTGCCAGTCTGATCGGACAAAAGAAAAGAGACAAGATCCCGGAAATGCTTCATACCATCCTGACATTTGGTGCACTTCTGGGTGTGGGGCTGATGATTCTGGGACTGCTGCTTGCCAGAGTGATCCTGGAAGTGTCCGGCACTCCGGAGTCCGTTATGGGAGAAGCACTGGTATACATACGGATCTATCTGTTCAGTATTCCTTTTATGTCGGTTTATAATTTCGGGGCGGCCATACTGCGAAGTTATGGAGATACGAGACGGCCTATGTATTATCTGATCGTATCCGGTACCGTGAATGTAATATTGAATCTGGTATTTGTCATTGGCTTCGGCATGGGGGTGTCCGGCGTAGCCATCGCTACCTGGATTTCCAATATTATCAGCACCATCATGGTTTTGTATCATCTGGCAAAAAGACAGGATGAATTTCATCTGGATAGAAAGCAGCTGAAAATAAATAAAAAGGCATTGAAAAAAGTGTTGCAGATCGGAATCCCGGCAGGGATCCAGGGAGCGATTTTTTCTGTTTCCAATGTGTTTATCCAGTCCGGCATCAATTCCTTCGGAGAAGATGCTGTTGCAGGATCTTCCCTGGCATTGAATTTTGAATATTTTACATATGATATTGCCAATGCCTTTGCCCAGGCGGCAGTTACGTTTACCAGCCAGAATTACGGGGCAGCGAACTTTAAACGCTGCCGGAAGATATTTTGGCTTTGTATGGCATTTGGCATTGGTTTTACAGAAATATTAAGTATTGTATTTATGATCTGGGATGATTTTTTTGTCAGTATCTACACGATTTCACCGGCAGTGGCGGTATACGGTCTCATCCGGATGCACCATGTTTGTTCGCTGGAAGGACTGACCGCCACCTACGAGGTGGAAAGTGCCGCACTGCGTGGCATGGGAAAATCCCTGGAGCCGGCGGTGTTTACGATCCTTGGAACCGTGGTGTTCCGCCTGATCTGGCTGTTTACCGTGTTTAAATGGTTCCCGACTTATTCGATGCTTATGAATGTCTATGTGGCATCCTGGATCTTTACAGGTGTGTCGATTTTCATCATATATGTACGGCATATGAAAAAAGTGGAACAGGAGAGTGTGTGATAAAGTGTTGCATGGCAGACAGGGTCTGTTACTAAAAGAGAAAGAGAGAAAACAATGAGTGCAACACAACCGATTAAGAACAAAAATGATCTGACAAGATTTAGAAATTATTACAAGGAACAGGAGGTGAAGCCGAGAAACTATGCTCTGATCGTTATGGGTCTGAATTCAGCATTACGAATTGGGGATATCCTTTCCCTGCGGTGGGAGGATGTGAGAAAGGAATCTGCTTACCGCAGACATATCTGGATCCGGGAGCAAAAGACGGGAAAAGAAAATATGTTTCCGGTGAACCCAATGATGGTAGAGGCGTTGGAATTTTACAGACATCATTTGTCTGGATATTCATCCGAAAAATACATTTTTGAAAGTCAGAAGGAGAGAGGAAACCCCATCAGCCGTTCCCAGGCATTCCGTATTATAAAAAAGGCAGCCGATCGGTGTGGTCTGAGAGAACACATCAGCTGCCATTCATTACGAAAAACCTTCGGTTATTACGCCTGGAAACAGGGGACACCGCCGGCTCTTTTGATGAGTATTTATAATCATTCCTCCTATGAGATCACCAAACGATACCTCTGTATCGATCAGCAGGAGAAAGATAAAGTTTATATGGAAATACAACTGTGACCGTTACACCGTCTCAAAGAACTGATGCATCGCCACCATGGCTTCGGTACTTTCCTTCATGAAAGGCTCGAATACACTGAAGGCGTGAGTCAGTTTTTTGTTTTGCGGAAAAAGCACCAGTTTATGAGGAATGTGATTCTCGGATAATGCTTTTTCAAAATGTAGTGTGTAATGTTCTAAGTTGTCATTGTGGCTGGACACAAGAAAACATGGGGGCAGGGATGAAACCAAGTCCTTATTCTCCGCATTGGTAAAAGGTGCGAAAGGTGTTTTCTTATAATGTTTGCCATACAGATAACGAGGCAGAACCAGACCGATCTTATCAAAGCGGGTAGTATAAAACATACCGCTGATAAGCCCCAGTGCCCGCAGACGAAAAGAAGGGGGCGTGGTATGGGCTGCTTTTGCCAGAGTACGGCAGCCGGTCATGGCGGTTACATAAGTCAGCAGATAAGCACCGCCGCTGTCTGCCACACCGTAGATCTGTTCAGGATCACCCTGAAATTCAGAAAGGGAGTGGTAGATGTGTGTCATGGCATCCGCCACATCGGTAAACTGGTCGTATACCTGACAGTCAGGCACCAGCCGGTATTCAATGCTGAATACCACATAGCCAAGTTCGCACAGGCGGGCACAGTAATACCGGTTAAACTCTTTGCTTCCCAACAAAAGTCCGCCTCCGTGGACATTGATGATGACAGGAAGTGTTTCGCCTTCTCTGTTTTTGGGACGGAACACATCCATCCGATGAGCCTTGTTCCCGTCATCTTTATAAGGGAGATCTTTCCATTCTTTGACGCCTTTCGGCATGGAAAACTTTTTATCATGAAGAGCGGCATCCCGCTCAAAATCCTGTCTTTGTTTATAAAAAGTATTGACAATAAAATTTTTCACTAGTATACTCCTTACCGCAGTAAATGCTACATGCAAAATAATTCGCTCACAACCTTAGTATAGCCCATAATAGTGGAGGGGACAAATGAAAATTTTGTGAAAATACCGTTGACACTGTTGTGACAAATTAAGTTTTTATAATGCACCATGGAAGAAAAACTGTGAAATGATAAAAGGAAATATCCTTTTTGGAATGGAGGATACAAATTGAAAAGGATTACGAAGATGATAGCCGGATTTCTGGCTTTTTCTATGTTGGCCACAGCACCGGAGATAACCAGTGCGGCCAAGGTAGAACAGGGAGAAACAAAGAATGAAAACAATGTAACAGAATATGGTGCCGCTACTGGTGGGGCCGTCAGTGGAGTGTCAACCGGTGGAGCAGTCAGCGAAGTACCCACCGGCGGAGCCGTCAGTGCCAGTCCGACACCGACAGCCAGTGCAGCTCCGACACCCACGGCAACCGCTACGGCAGCCCCGACACCGACGGCAACCGCTACGGTAGCCCCAACAGCCACTGCCACCGCAGCACCGACTGCTACGCCGGTAAAGGCCATTGATAAGATCCAGGTAGTCGATACATTTACCAATGTACCATACCGCAGCAGTCTGAAAAAGGAAGATTTTACACTGGCGGTATTATATAATGACGGAACGATGGATCTGGTACATCCGGACTCTATCACCAGCGTGGACACTTCCAGACTGGGAACCGTGACGATCTATCTTACATACAAAGGACAGAAACTGGCCTATGACATTCATGTGGTGCCAAGAAAGGCATCCAAACCTTTGATGAAACAAGGTACCACCACCAGCATGAACATCAGCTGGACAAGACAGGAAGAGGCTCAGATGTATGAAATATATACGGCCTCCCAGCCGGACGGACCGTACACATTGACAGCTACCACGGAAAAGACTCAGTATTTATTTGAAAATATGAAACCGGGCGTGATCGTGTATGTAAAGATCCGCGCTGTGGCATCCGAGGGAGCAGGAGAAGAGTCCGATGCAGCAGCCATTGCACCGGTACCATCCAAAGTGACAGGAGTGAAGGCAGTAAAGGCGGCAAAGACTTCCGTGACCCTCAGCTGGCAGGCAGCCTCCGGAGCTACCGGTTATGTAGTATATTACCGCACCAAAGACGGAGATACCTATTATCAGGGACCAACCAGTGTTGTTACCCAGGCTACGGTAACAGGTTTGTCCAAGGGAAAAGATTACTATTTTATGGTGTACGCTTATGCGGCAGACATCTCAAACACAGGAACGGCCTCGCCGGTGATTTTGTTTGGAACGGCACCGGCCGGTCCTACTATCAAAAAAGTACGGGGAGGAGACCGCCGTATCAAAGTATACTGGAAAAAGGCAGCAGGAGCCGTGGCTTACCGGATCTATCTGTCTACCAAGTCAGGCAGTGGTTATAAACTGTATACCACCGTGTCATCCGAAGATTATCTGAGAAGAAATGTGGCTGTACCATTGCAGAAGAAAAAATATTATGTTAAAGTGGAAGCAGTCCGCACTGTCAGCGGAACAGAACTGGCCAGCATGTCCACTGCAGGAAGTGCCAAGACAGCAGCGGCCAAAGCCACCAGTACGAAAGCAAAATACTATAAAAATAAAAAGGCATTTAAAAAGTCCACGGCGTATAAGACATACAAGGCGTTCAGAAAAAAAGTGTCCTATGCAAAAAGTATCGTTATGCCGGGGCAGATCACAACCAATGTAGCAGGATTTAATGTGTCCCGCATGATCCCACAGGGGATTACCGTAGCAGGAGATTATATGTTAGTGTCTGCTTACGATGGATCGAAAACCACAGAGTCTGTCATTTTTGTTATAAATCGTAGAACAAAGAAATTATGTACCACGGTAGTCATGCCATATGCCAGCCATCTGGGCGGTATTGCCTATGATGGAACAAACATCTGGGTTACTTACGGAAAAAATCTTCACAGCATGCCATTTGAACCGATTCGCCAGGCAGCAGTGAAAAAACAGCAGTTTTTGGAGATTTACCGTATCAATACAGTGTGTCCGATGCCGGAAACCGTGTCCTATGTTTCCTATTATAAAGGAATGATCTGGGCCGGTGCCTACAATGAAAAAGTGAAAAAATATATGTACGGCTATCAGATCAACAACAAAACTACCAAGCCGACTCTGACATTGAAACACCGTATGCTGATGCCAAACCGCACCCAGGGTGTTACCTTTACAAAGACCGGTAAAATGATTGTTTCCAGATCCTGCCAGTCGGCCAAGAACAAATCCGGCTTTATGTCCTGCGTAGACACTTACAAGCCAACCTGGAATTTTGGTAAATATTCATTGAAGAAAAATGCACGGAAGAAAACGGTAAAAGTTCCATCTATGAATGAAGGAATTGCCATTTGTGGTTCGTATACGTATTTGATCTACGAATCCTGCGCGTTTTATGATTGTGTTGCCCCGATGGACCGGATCACTGCCTTTAAAACAAAAAAGATCAGTTAAACCGTAAGGTCAGAATGGAGGGAACTATGTACCAGTTAATAGCAAAAGATCACGAGGCAAAAAGGGGCCGGCTTACAACGCCCCACGGTGTGATAGAGACACCGGTATTTATGAATGTAGGAACGGTGGCTGCCATCAAGGGGGCTGTTTCCACAGTGGATCTTAAAGAAATCAAGACCCAGGTGGAATTGTCCAATACCTATCATCTTCATGTGCGCCCCGGTGATCAGGTGGTAAAAAAGTTAGGAGGCCTCCACTCGTTTATGAACTGGGACCGTCCGATTCTTACAGATTCCGGCGGATTTCAGGTGTTTTCGTTAGCAGGTCTGAGAAAGATCAAAGAAGAGGGTGTGTATTTTAACTCTCATATTGATGGAAGAAAGATTTTTATGGGACCGGAAGAGAGCATGCAGATCCAGTCCAATCTGGCATCTACCATTGCCATGGCATTTGATGAATGTCCGCCTCATCCGGCTACCAGAGAATATATGCAGAATTCGGTAGACCGTACTACCAGATGGCTGAAACGGTGTAAGGCGGAGATGGACCGGCTCAACGGACTGCCGGATACCATCAACCCACAGCAGATGCTGTTTGGTATCAATCAGGGAGGTACCTTTGAGGATATCCGTATTGAGCATGCCAAACAGATCCGGGAACTGGATCTGGATGGATACGCTCTGGGAGGCCTGGCAGTAGGCGAGAGCCATGAAGAAATGTACCATATTCTGGAGAAGACAGTTC
Organism: Eubacterium sp.; assembly: GCA_034089785.1. Taxonomy (GTDB): domain Bacteria; phylum Bacillota; class Clostridia; order Lachnospirales; family Lachnospiraceae; genus Eubacterium_F. Next base: position 1,814 of record JAXDTV010000062.1, on the reverse strand, counting down.
CGTATCTGCCGGAAGAAAAACCGGTATACCTGATGGGGGTAGGAACTCCACAGAATATTCTGGAAAGTGTTGAGCGGGGAGTAGATTTCTTTGACTGTGTTTACCCTGCCAGAAACGGACGCCATGGCCACGCCTATACCAATTATGGAAAAATGAATCTGATGAATGCCAAGTATGAACTGGACGACAAACCGATTGAAGAAGGATGCCAGTGCCCGACCTGCCGCCACTACAGCAGAGCTTATATCAGACATTTGCTGAAGGCGAAAGAAATGCTGGGACTTAGATTATTAGTCTTGCATAATTTGTATTTTTATAATACAATGATGGAAGAAATTCGCGAAGCCATTGAGCAGCAGCGTTTTTCAGCCTATAAAAAAGAGAAGCTGGAACGTATGGAGTCCGGCTCCAATCAGTAGACCAGGAGGAAAAGTTTCATGAGCGGAATAGCTATGATATTAGTGTATGTGGTGATCATCGGAGGATTTTATCTGATCGCGATCCGTCCACAGAAGAAAAGAGAAAAAGCACATCAGGCATTAGTTGACAGCGTAGAGGTAGGAGACAGTATTCTTACTACCAGCGGTTTTTACGGGGTTGTCATTGATATGACCGATGAAGTTGTGATCGTAGAATTTGGAAATAATAAAAACTGCCGCATTCCGATGCAGCGTGCAGCCATTGTAGAAGTAGACAAAGGCGAGGAAAACTAGGATTTGTAAAGCAGAGAGCGGAGACGGGACAGCCGGCTGACAGCCGGTGGTCTCAGGTTCCGCTTTTTTACTGTATATAAGAATATAAATGGTAAAGGAGAACAGGATGAAGGAAAGATTGTTACAGGAATTTGAGGCGATCTATGGGGACAGTAAAAGGTGTCATGTTTATTTTGCTCCGGGCAGAGTCAATCTCATCGGAGAGCATATTGATTACAGCGGCGGATATGTAATGCCGTGTGCCCTGACCATGGGAACTTATGGAGTTGCCAGAAAAAGAGAGGATAGAAAACTTTGCTTTAGTTCTCTGAACATGGACAAAGTGATAGTAGAAAAGTCTCTGGATGAGATAAAGCCGGATCCGGACAATGACTGGACCAATTATCTTCTGGGAGTGATTGCTGCATTTGCAAAAGAAGGATATGAGATAGGGCAGGGACTGGATCTCATGTTGTACGGCACGATCCCAAGTGGTGCAGGACTGTCATCTTCCGCTTCTGTAGAAGTGCTGATGGGATTTGTCCTGAAAGAACTGTTTGGACTGGATGTATCCGGGCAGCAGCTGGCGTTAGCCGGCCAGTGGGCAGAACATGAATACTGTGGTGTCAACTGCGGGATCATGGATCAGTTTGCCGTAGCCATGGGAAAGAAAGACCATGCGGTATATCTCAACACAGGAGATTTATCTTATGAATATGTGCCGGTGGAATTAAAGGGTGTGAAACTGGTGTTAGCCAACAGCAACAAAAAGCACGCACTCAATGAGTCAGCTTACAACGACCGCCGCCGGGAATGTGAAGAAGCATTGAAAAATCTCCAGGAAGTTATGGGGATTGAGGCACTGTGCCAGTTGGACCCGGACACCTTTGAAACCTATCAGAAGGCCATCCGGGATGAGGACTGCCGACGTCGTGCCAGACATGCCGTGATGGAAAATGCCCGGACAAAAAAAGCGGTAGAAGTGTTGAAGCAGGGGGATATAGAGGCTTTTGGCAGGCTGCTAAATGAGTCTCACCAGTCTTTGTCACAGGATTATGAAGTGACCGGCGAAGAGATGGATGCCCTGGCGGAAGCAGCCTGGGAACAGCCCGGTGTGTATGG
>JAXDTV010000053.1:0-18483 GCA_034089785.1 Eubacterium sp. | reverse complement strand
ATGGCTTGCTGAATCAGTTCTTAGGGTTGCTTGGGATCGGGCCGGTCTCCTTTCTTGGAAACCCGAGTGTGTTTCCCTGGACGATGATCATCAGCGATATTTGGAAGACGTTTGGGTGCGGCTGTAGTGCCATAACCCTGTGCGGATATATTATGAACAAACTGAAGAAGAGAAAGTGGAAGAGGGTGCTGTTTGTACCAACAGGGGCACTGTTGTCACCGGTAAGTTTTAATGAAGGTAACTCGATCCCCGGCATTGCCCACGGTGTAGTGCTGGAAGTGGAAGACGAAAGGAAGTGAAAAGAAATGGATTATATCCTTGCTTTTGTGATCGGTGGTGCTATCTGTGCACTGGTACAGTTGATCATGGACAATACAAAATTACTGCCGGGCAAGATCATGGTAGGACTGGTATGTATAGGAGCGATTTTAAGTTTTCTGCATTTGTATGAACCATTTGCCAAATGGGCCGGTGCCGGTGCTACCGTACCGTTGATCGGATTTGGACACCTGCTTTTTAAAGGGGTGAAAGAGGGCATCTCACAGCTGGGCTTTTTAGGGTGCTTTTACGGAGGATTTGAAAGTGCGGCAGTAGGAATCTCCGGGGCACTGATCCTTGGATTTTTAGCCAGCCTGGTGTTTAAATCCAAGATGAAATAATAAGAACTTGACATTTTTTCCCTGTTTGTGTACAATATCTCTTGTTAGTGAAAAGCTTCCTTGGCTCAGTTGGTAGAGCGGCACATTCGTAATGTGTAGGTCATCGGTTCAAGTCCGATAGGGAGCTTTTTTTGATGCAGAAATTTGGTAGATATACGAACACAATTGCGGGATATCTTGACAAACATGACAATATACTGTAAAATAGGCTTGATTATTCAAAGAGGTTTGAATACAATAGTGCTGTCATCCGGCAGTGCTAAAAAATAAAAGCAAAAAAGGAGAAATAGTATTATGTTAGAAAAAATGCAGGAACTTATTGCAGACCAGTTGAGCGTAGATGCAGACAGCATTACAGAGGCATCTTCATTCAAAGATGATTTGGGAGCTGATTCCCTTGATCTCTATGAGTTGATCATGGCATTGGAAGAAGAGTATGATGTTGAGATTCCAACAGATGATCTTGAAAGCATCAATACTGTAGGCGACGTAATGAATTTCTTAAAGAGCAAAGGTGTAGAGTAATTTAAAACTGCACATAGTGTCTGTAAACAGACAACAAAGACACCAAGAGGGGGTTGTTGACTCTGTCTTGGTGTTTGTCTTTATTAGAGGAAATTATTTTCGGAAAGGTTGGTTAGAACGATGGCTAAAATAGCATTTGTATTTCCGGGACAGGGTGCACAGGTTGTTGGCATGGGCAAGGATGTATATGATCATTCAGCCAAAGCAAAAGAGGTATTTGACCGTGCCAGTGAAGCAGTTGATCTGGATCTGAAAGCACTTTGTTTTGAAGAAAACGACAATATCAATATTACAGAGTATACACAGGTATGTCTTTTGACTACCAGCGTGGCGATCATGGAAGAACTTCTTTCCAGAGGGATCAAGCCGGATGTGGCAGCCGGACTGAGCCTGGGTGAGTACTGTGCCCTGGTGGCAGCAGGATCTATGAATTATGTAGATGCAGCCAAAGCAGTCCGCAAAAGAGGTATCTTTATGCAGGAAGAAGTACCGGCCGGAAAAGGCGGTATGGCAGCGATCCTTGGTATGGAAAAAGAACTGATCGAGGAAAACATTGAAGAGTTTGACCAGGTACAGGTGGCAAATTATAACTGTCCGGGACAGATCGTTATCTCCGGTGAGACAGAGCAGGTAAAAAAAGCGGCAGATAAGTTAAAAGAAGCAGGAGCTAAGAGAGCCGTGCTTTTGAATGTCAGCGGACCGTTCCACTCCAGCCTGCTGGCCGGTGCCGGTGAAAAATTAAAACCGGTATTGGAAAGACTGACTATTTCAGAACCACAGATCCCATATGTGGCGAATGTAAATGCTTCCTACATAACAAAGAAAGAAGATATTGAACCATTGCTGATCAAGCAGGTAAGCAATTCAGTGCGCTGGCAGCAGTCGGTAGAGGCTATGGTGGCAGATGGTGTAGATACCTTTATCGAAATCGGTCCGGGCCGTACACTGGCAGGGTTTAATAAAAAGATCGGTAAGAAGCTTGGCAGAGAACTGACGACTTATACCGTTGGAACCATGGAAGACATTGACAAGGTTGTAGAAGCTCTTGCATAAGTGCAAGGCGCTTGGAATGGAGGATGTATGTTATTAGCAGATAAAATTGCTGTAGTAACAGGAGCCAGCCGTGGAATCGGAAGAGGGATTGCCCTTGCCATGGCAAGAGAAGGTGCTACGGTAGTTGTAAATTATAACGGTTCCAAAGAAAGGGCCGAAGAAGTGGTAAAAGAGATTGAAAGCGCCGGTGGCAAAGCAGTGGCAAAGCAGTGCAATGTCAGTGATTTTTCCCAGGCGAAAGAGTTTTTTGCAGAGGTTGTAAAAGAGTATGGAAGAATTGATATTCTTGTAAACAACGCAGGCATCACAAGAGACAATCTTATCATGAAAATGTCAGAAGAAGAGTTTCAGAATGTGATCAATACCAACCTCGGCGGAGCATTTAACGGAATCAAGTTTGTTACCCGTCCAATGATGAAACAGCGTGTTGGCCGTATCATCAATATTGCATCGGTTTCCGGTGTGATCGGTAACATGGGACAGGCCAATTATTCTGCGTCTAAGGCAGGTATCATCGGCCTTACCAAGGCAACAGCCAAAGAGCTGGCAGCCCGTAACATTACGGTAAATGCTATTGCTCCTGGATTTATTGCCACAGAGATGACAGATAAGTTAAACGATGCGGTAAAAGAAGCTGCTGTTAAATCCATTCCTCTTGGTGAGTTTGGAAAAGTGGAAGATATTGCAGAGACAGCAGTTTTTCTGGCATCCGACAAAGCAAGATATATTACCGGCCAGGTGATCTGTGTAGATGGCGGTATTGCAATGTAATAGTATAAAGATTACGGAGGTAAAAAATGAGCAGACGAGTAGTGATTACCGGTATGGGAGCCGTGACTCCGATTGGTAATAATGTAGAAGATTTTTGGGCAAATATTAAAAAAGGTACAGTAGGTATCGGACCAATCACAAAGTTTGATACAAGCGAGTATAAGGCTCATCTGGCAGCAGAGGTAAAAGATTTCGATCCATTGCAGTATATGGACAAAAAGTCTGCACGCCGTATGGAGGATTTTTCCCAGTATGCTGTAGCAGCAGCCAAAGAGGCTATGGATGATGCAGGACTGGATATGGAAAAAGAAGATTCTTTCCGCGTAGGATGTGCTGTAGGATGTGGAATCGGAAGTCTGCAGTGCGTGCAGAGAAACTATGTGCGTATCCAGACAAAGGGACCAAACCGTGTAGAACCACTGATGATCCCAATGCTAATCTCCAACATCGCAGCTGGTAACATTTCCATCCAGCTGGGACTTCAGGGAAAGAACATCAATGTGGTAACAGCCTGTGCTACCGGTAACCATAATATCGGTGAGGCGTTCCGTTCAATCCAGTACGGTGAGGCTGAGGTAATGTTTGCAGGCGGTACAGAAGGCGCCATCACAGAAAGTGGTGTGGCTGGATTTACCGGACTGAATGCGTTGTCTACTTCAGAAGATCCATTGCGTGCTTCCATTCCGTTTGATGCGGAGCGTGGCGGATTTGTCATGGGTGAAGGCGCCGGAATCCTTGTTATGGAAGAACTGGAGCATGCCAAAGCCAGAGGTGCTAAGATCTACGCAGAGATCGTAGGTTACGGTGCTACCAGTGATGCACACCATGTAACAGCACCGTTGGAGGACGGATCCGGTGCTGCCAAGGCAATGGAGTTTGCTATGAAAGATGCAGGTGTGGCACCGGAAGAGATTGATTATGTCAATGCTCACGGAACCGGCACACACTTGAACGACCTGACAGAGACAGCGGCTCTTAAACTGGCTATGGGCGAAGCAGCTTACCACTGCAAGGTCAATTCTACTAAATCCATGGTAGGACATCTTCTGGGTGCTGCCGGTGGTGTAGAGGCCATTGCATGCGTTAAGGCAATCCAGGAAAATTATGTACACAAAAATGCAGGTCTTGTAAACAAAGATCCGGAGTGTGATCTGGACTGTGTAACGGAAGCAGTAGAGACACCGGTCAATGTGGCAATGAGTAACTCCCTTGGTTTTGGTGGACACAATGCTACCTTGATCTTCAAAGCATACGAAGCATAAAAAATAAAAAAGGGGCGTAACGGATCCATCCGCTGCGCCTTTTCCATGAAAAAGAAAGAGAGGCCGTTATGTTATTAGATGTAAATGAAATCAAAAAAATTATTCCTCACCGCTACCCATTCCTTCTGGTAGACTGTATCGAGGAACTGGAGCCGGGAGTGAAGGCAGTAGGATATAAAAATGTTACTGTAAATGAGCCGTTTTTCCAGGGGCATTTTCCACAGCAGCCGGTTATGCCGGGGGTCCTTATCATTGAGGCGCTGGCTCAGGTAGGTGCGGTAGCTGTGTTAAGCCTGGAGGAAAACAAAGGAAAACTTGCTTTCTTCGGTGGTATTAAAAATGCCAAGTTCAGAAAACAGGTTGTACCGGGAGATGTGCTGAAACTGGAGACAGAGATCATTAAGTGCAAAGGCCCTATGGGCGTAGGAAAGGCAGTTGCTACTGTGAATGGGAAAGTGGCTGCAGAAGCAGAGATCAGCTTTATCTGTTCTGACGCAAAGTAGGTAAAATGCACAAGGGTAAGCCTTTACCTATGGGTTAATTTTCACAAATCTTTGCGTTTCTCCCCAAAAACCTTACATTTTGCCCGGAAAAGTGTTATACTGTAAATAGTGTTTAGAGGACTTAGTCAGCATAATGAAAGAAAGGAAGGGTAAAAGTGTTTGAAGTTGGCGATTATGTAGTACATGGTAATAATGGTGTGTGCAAGGTAGATGCGGTGCAGGATATGGATATGGGAAAGAGTACGAGAACTTATTATACGCTGATTCCGTTATATGCGCCAGGCAGTAAATTGTTTGTACCGGCCGACAGTACCAAGGTGGTCACCAGGGCAGTTATGACCAAACAAGAGGCCGCCCAGCTGATGGATGAATGGGAAGAGATGGAGACATTGCAGGTGGAGAACGATAAGAACAGAGAAGATATTTATAAGGCAGCCCTTCGTTCCTGCGATACAAGAAAATGGGTTCAGTTGATCAAGACTTCTTATCTGAGGAGTCAGGACCGATTGAAAAAAGGCAAGAAGATCACTACCAGTGATGAAAGATATCTGCATATGGCAGAAGACAATCTTTTTGGAGAACTGGCGATTCCGTTTGAAATGACAAAAGGGGAGGCAGAGGCATATTTTATATCTAAGGTATCTATGGTATAAAAAGCATCGGCTCTTACCCGGTTAAATAAAATACAGGCCGGAAGGAATGATTCCTTCCGGCCTGTATTTTTTGTATTCAGCAAATCTTATTTCATTTCTTCGATCATTTTCTTTACCGTGTCTAAAACAGCATCAATGGCTATTTTATCCTGTACAGACTTGTCGCGGGTAGATAATTCCACTACCTGCTCTTTCATGTTTCTAGGGCTGACAACCAGACGGATCGGAACACCCAGAAGATCTGCATCAGAGAACATAACACCTGGACGGACATTTCGATCATCATAGATGACTTCAATGTGGTTTTTCTGCAGAGTGTCGTACAGGTTGTCTGCACATGCCTTTGATTCAGCGTCGTCGGAACGCAGGCAGCAAAGATGAACCTGCCATGGAGCGATATTCATAGGCCAGATTGGTCCGAAATCATCATGGTGTGCTTCACATACGGAAGCGGCCAGACGGCCTACACCGATGCCATAACAGCCCATGATTGGGTACTGTGCATTGCCATCTGCATCCAGGTACTGCATGTTCATGGATTTTGTATATTTGGTTCCCAGTTGGAAGATGTTTCCTACTTCAATACCACGGGAAATCTTGATTGTCTTTTTGCCACATTTAGGGCAGATACCGCCCTCAACGATCTTGGCAACATCTACATACTCTGCATCTGGTACATCACGGTCCATGCAAAGGCCTGTGAAGTGGTATTCCTCTTCGTTGGCACCGCAGGAAAGGTTGTTTGTACCCTGGAGAGACTGGTCATAGATCACAGTAAACTTGCCGTTGACAGAAAGGTTTACCGGTCCGATATAGCCGGCGTTGAGACCACATTCTTCGGTAATAACACCAGGGTGTACTTCCTCGCCCAAGTAGTTTGTTAATTTTGTCTCGTTGACATCCAGATTGCCTCGGATGAAGATCACAACAAACTCATCTGTCATATTTTTCTGATAGACAACGGCCTTACAGGATTTTTCCAATGGTGTTTTCAGAAAATCGCAGATTTCTTCAATGGTGTGGATATTTGGTGTGTGAACCTTGGTCAATGGCTCATCTGCGGCATCTTTTGTATTCTCTACGATGCTCTGGGCAGCTTCCATGTTGGCACGGTAATCACAGTCATCATCCTGGCAGATGGCGATGGAATCTTCGCCGATCGGTGTCAGAAGCATATATTCATGGGAAAGACTTCCGCCCATCATACCAGAGTCAGATGCAACAGTAACCACCTCAGGAATACCGGCTCTTGCAAAAATACGGTTGTATGCTTCATAGCAGATCTGATAGTACCGTTCCAGATCTTCCTGGGAAGTGTGGAAAGAATAAGCATCTTTCATTGTAAATTCACGGACACGGATCAGTCCGGCACGAGGTCTCGCCTCATCACGGAATTTTGTCTGGATCTGGTAGATCATAAACGGATAATTATTATAACTTTTGGCATAATCACGAACAAGCTGGACAGCGGCTTCCTCGTGTGTCATTCCCAAAACCATTTTAGAACCATTGCGATCGCGGAAGCGGAGAAGTTCGCTGCCTACGGATTCGTAACGGCCGGATTCATCCCAGAGGGAAGCAGGAAGGGCTACAGGAAAAAGAACCTCCTGTCCGTCAATCGCATCCATTTCCTCACGGATAATACCTTCGATTTTCTGGCAGATCCGCTTTAAAGGGGTGAACTGGGAATAAATTCCTTTGGCAACATCTTTCATATATCCGCCGCGCATCATCAATGCATGGCTTTCAATGACACAATCGCTTGGTTTCTCTTTGAAACGCTCGCCTACAAGTTTGTCGAGTTTCATGATAATCCTCCAATCAAAATATCTTTATAAATTAGTAAAAATACTCCTATAAATATAGCATTTACACGGCATTTTGTCAAAATTAAAAAAACAGTTATATTTTTTCTTCTGAGGGAAATAATAGAAGTGAAATTTATTTCATGATAAGTGATAATATGGAATGGAAAGTGAGGAAAAAAACATGAAAAAAATAGTTTTGGCAGCGGTTTTAGTTGTTATGATGATGGCTATGACGGCTTGCGGAAGCAAAAATAACAGTGCAACGGAGCCGGCTAAAGAATCCGAGCCGGCTACCACATCCAATACCCCATCTCCATCACCGGAAGCTACGGATGATGACGGAAAGAATGATGACAACGACGCAGATGATGCCATGGATGGCGCAGCCGATGGTGTGGATGATGCGGTAGATGGTGCAGCCGACGGTGTGGATGATGCGGTAGACGGCGTTACCGATGGTGTGAAAGATACGGTAGATGGCGTTACCAACGGCGTAAAAGATACGGTGGATGGCGTTACAGACGGCGTAAAAGACACAGTAGACGGTGCCACAGACGGGGCAAAAAAATAAGTCCGGAATATTGGACTTATAATAATATAAAATCCTCTCATAAGCAAAAAACGAAATACTTATGAGAGGATGATATTTTATGACAAAACGATTTTCAATAGATCCGGAAACAAAAGAAACACTGATCTCTATCGGAACCCTGACGGTTCTTCTTGTGTTTATTATTTTGAATCCTTTTGGATGGATCTAATCTTCAATAGGAGCGTATCCCAGTACATGTCCCTGTAACAGTTTGGTTTCAAAACCACGGCGGGTATTCTGCATCAGATCCTGTCTCGGAACATAGGTGTCCTTTTCGGTGAGGATGATGATGGTTGAACCGCCATATTCAAAATATCCTTTTTCCTCACCCCGGGTAACAGGGCAGCTTTCTTTGTGGTTTTTGATACGGCCTACCAGCAGGGCGCCTACTTCCATCTGGACAATGGAGCCATAGTCCGGTGTATGGATCACGGTGTACTCCCTTGTGTTTTCCTTGTAGATAGGAAGGTAATCATTGGCAACCGGATTTACCGTATGGAACGTGCCGTCAATGTGGTAGTTTTTGGACTGAGTACCGGAAACGGCGTATACATAGCGGTGATAATCATCTACGGTCAGACGCAGAATATAGCAGTAGCCGCCTTGAAAACGGCGGGCTAACTTGGCGCTCTTGAGAAGAGAACGAAGTGTATACTCTGTATTTTTTACAGAAAAAATGGAGTCTTCCTGTATTTTATAAACGGTTGCCTTGCAGTCGCAGGGACTGACAAGCACCTCTTCCTCATCCGGGACAGGACGCTTTCCCTCCTGGATGCGGCGGGTAAAAAAGTCGTTAAAAGAGCGGTATTTTCTCTTTTCATAGGCTGACATATCAATGTTGTTGGATTCAATAAAGTGTGGGATCAGCCGGGTGGAAAAAGGGGATGACAGCAAAGTGCCGGCAAGTTTGGATACGGCCGGTGTAACCAATGGTTTTAACAAAAGCCGTCCAAGCATATGACGGTACAGGTCATCTAAAAGTTTATCCTGAGAAGTTGTCTGTTGTACCAGTTTTCCGTTCAAATCAATATAATCCATAGAGCAAATCCTTTCTAGAATAAGTGAAAGAAGAATATGTTAAGCATAACAAGGGCAACAAAAGCCATGATGGCAGCGACTACCGCATTGCCCGGTTTTTTCAGGCGGAAATCCAGGATGTAGAAAAAGCCTACAAATAACAGCATAACTGCCAGCAGGATCGTAAAGTGTCCGTCCAGAAGAGTGTGGAACATATAAACTACCGGGAAGATGATCGTAATACTTGTGATCGGGAGACCGTGATAATATTTCTTCTCGTCCGGTGAGGCTGGCTCGGAATGTTTTAATTCTTCCAGCATATTAAAATAAGCCAGCCGGATCACGCCGCAGAGGACGAAAAAGATCTCACAGCAGATGCCTGCCACACTCTTAAGTCCCATCTGATAGCAGATGACAGCCGGTGTGACGCCGAAGCAGACCATATCACACAGGGAATCGATCTGTACTCCGAAAATCTCCATTTCATGGGTTCGGTTTTTCATGGCCCGAGCGATCTTTCCATCGAAAGTATCACAGGCACCGGCCAGTGCCAGACACAGGATAGCACCATCGAAGATGCCGTTGCAAGCCAGTGAAATACCGATCATCGACGATATGACACCCAGATAAGTAACGATTACTGAATAATTATAAAATCCAATCATGTTTTGTTCTCCTCTTATAATATGTGTATTGCCCCCGGGCAGGCCGGGAACATCTTATTCTTTGTCAGTTTCTTTATCTCCGCGAACTGTCAGGTGGGTAATAAATGAGATGATTCCACTGACGATCACTAATACATAGTAACTAAAGCCGCGGCTTACCAGCATAGAAGCGGAAGCGGCGGTGCTTGATTTAAAAATCGGTGTAAAAATCCGCATATACAGATATTCGCTGATTCCCATACCACCCGGAAGAGGCAGCATATCAACAGAAATAGATATAACAGACTGCAGGATTGTAATGGTAAAGGCATTTACTTCATGCAGACCGAAACTGCGGTACACAACATAGGTAATGAAAAACAGGAAAAAACGCTGTACAAAGGAGATTAAAGTTGTGATCAAAATAGCCTTTTTGTTGGCTTTTAAATACACAGAAGCTTCTTTGTAAATCTCCATGGAGTCTTCCAGTCTCTGGGCACGGTTGTTTTTCTCTTTCATCAGGTGAAGTTTTTTTAGCAAATTAAATCCTTTGATGATAAGGAACTTGGCAGAGCCCGGTTTGAACACCAGCAAGCTCATAAACACAACACAGAATACATTCAGGCCTATGCCCAGGTATAAAAAGAACAATACATCCGGGCTCAGGCACTGCAGCAGTGACTGTCCAAAGATGACAGCAGCCAGTCCTACAAACACCAGTACAAACTTATATTCAATGGTGACCAGCATGAGAATAATGGTCGCTGTTGGAATATCAATTTTCTGTTTTTTCATATAATAAATCTGCATAGGCTGTCCGCCGGTAGCAGACGGAGTGATACAACTGTAGAAAAAACCCACAAAAGAGTATCGGATGCAGTTATGCATCGGTGCTTTGATATGTACGGTGTGAAGCAGATATTTTATGATCACAGATTCACTACATACATATACGATCACCAGTGTAAAGCCGATGATGAGAAAGATTGGATGGATGTCAGACACCAGCGTAATGATCTTTCCCAGGTCCTGATCCTTAAAAACTGCCCATACGGTAAACGCAATCAGAGCAACAAGAAATAAGCCGTTAAAAATATTCTTCCTAGTTTTACTGTTCACATAAATCTCCTTTTAGCAATTTAAATAACTTATAGTTAATGATCTGAAATGCGTTTTTTAAATAGACATAGATCGTTGTCTTCTGGTTCAGCAGATAGATCAGTTCAGCAAATACGATGGCGAACAGACCATCAATGATGTAGTGCTGTTTTGTGAACAGTGTGGAGGCCCATACAAGAAATGCCATGATGCAGGAAAAAATCTTGTAATAAGAGCGCACCTTTTTACTGTTACGGATGCCAACAAAACAAAGCCAGCTCACCAGTACGTGAATGGACGGGAAAAGGTTGGATGGCTTATCCAGTCCATACAAAAAGCGCATCAGATTGTCCCATACGGATTCGCCGGTTATGTCCGGGCGGACATTGGTAGTAGGCAGCAAAACATAAAAAACAAGACAAAGCAGACGGGAGATCATATCGGTTGCTACGAATCGATAGAAAGCCCGGGCATTGTTCCGATTAATTCTTGCTACCATGATGTAATTGACAATCCAAAACAGATAACAGCCAAAATATATAATGATCCAGGATGGCATAAGGGGGATGGCCCGGTCCAGGCTGGATGTGAAATCGTGGTGATACCAGTCGTCACAAAGTATCATAGTACCGCTGTATACAACCATGTTCAGTGCAAAACAAGAAAGCAGCGGGACGATAGAAAAAAGCGGGATGATAGGATCCACATATTTCTTTAACCATGAATACATATCTTGTCAATCTCCTTTAGGGTATTTAATAAAATTACATACGGTTCTATCATACAATATTTTTGCCGAATTTGCAACTTGTGATTGTGCTGTTATCATGTTTGTGGTAAGATAGACTATGTTTTAGTGTTCACAAAGTATTAGAGAATAACGGAGGAAAGAAATGGGAATTTTTGATGTATTTGTTGCCGTTGTATGGGGAATCGTTGAGGGAATCACCGAATGGCTTCCTATTAGTAGTACCGGGCATATGATCCTGGTAAATCAGTTTTTGAGTTTTTCAGATAACAATTTTAAAGATATGTTTCTGGTTGTGGTTCAGTTAGGAGCAATCCTGGCAGTGGTTCTGTTGTTCTGGAATCGGATCTGGCCTTTTAATTTTAAAGCGAAGAAGAATAATGAACCCTTTGTAAAAATGGATATTATGCAGTTGTGGTTTAAGATCATTATTTCCTGTGTGCCGGCAGCTATCGTGGGTCTTCTGTTTGATGAAGTGATTGAAGATATGTTCTACAACGGTGTAGTTGTGGCAGGCGCCTTGATCATTTATGGTGTGCTGTTTATCGTTGTTGAGAACTGGAATAAGGGAAGAAGACCGGTGATTACCACCGTGGCAGAAATTGGTTACAATTCAGCTATTATTATTGGTTTGTTCCAACTTCTGGCAGCTATTGTGCCTGGTACATCCAGATCGGGTGCTACGATCCTGGGAGCGTTGTTGATCGGTATCAGCCGTGGAGTGGCAGCGGAGTATACTTTCTATCTGGCAATCCCGGTTATGCTCGGAGCCAGTCTGTTAAAGATCATTAAAGGCGGTTTTGGTTTCGGAGTGATGGGAACCGTTACTCTTACGGTAGGAATGGTGGTAGCTTTTGTAGTTTCTTTGTTTGTGATCAAATTCCTCCTTGGATACATAAGAAAGCATGACTTCAAAGCATTTGGATATTATCGTATCGTGCTGGGTGTAATCGTGCTTTTGTACTTCTTTATCAGCGGAGCGCAGGCTGTGTAAGGACAAGAGAGACGAAATCATTCGTCCAGACCAAAGTAAAGAAGAAATCCCTGATACAGGGCGTAGGCAAAATCATATTGTCTGGTGCCGAGAAGCATGGCATCTTCATAATTGGTAATATAGGCAAGTTCAACTAATACGGCGGGCATCGGTGTCCGCCGTAAAACATATAAGGAAGGACGGGCGTAGATGCCATTGAAGGTTGTGCCAAGGCGGTTTACGATGGAGTCCACCAGAACGGTTGCCAGGCTGTAGCTTTCAGAGTCGTCGCTGTAAACATACCCTTCCGTTCCGTGAATAGCAGGATTTTCATTGGCGTTGACATGGATGCTGAGAAAATAGTCGGCACCCCACTCTTTGGCTTCGTCTACCCGCTGTTTCAGACTGGAGTAGTTGCTGTAACCCAGGGAATCATCAGGTGTTTTCCGGGAGGTCAATGCCTCAAAGTTGGCATTGGCAGACAAAAGGTCGTACAGGTATGCACCTACCAGATAGGTGATATCCTGTTCCCGCAGACCAAACCCTTCCGCGCCGGCATTGACGCCGTAAGGATTGTGTCCCTGGTCTATATAGATACGAATGGCCATAAGAACCCTCCTGTGATCATATTGTTCTCATGGTTTATCATATGAAAGGATCCTTTGAGTGTGAAAGAAGTGCGATTAGACAAATATCTGACGGATTGTACGAAGATGAGCCGCAAAGAAGCGAAAGAATGTATCCGCAAAGGAAGAGTGCAGTTAGACGGTCAGGTAGTAAAAAAAGAAGGGACGAAAGTGAAAGAAGGAGCAGAGGTCTCTCTGGACGGGGAAACATTATATCGTCAGGAGTTTGTATATCTGATGATGAACAAGCCGATTGGAGTTGTTTCTGCTACGAAAGACAGGGAGGAAAGAACGGTTGTAGACCTGGTAGATCCTGTCCCGGGACATCCGGATCTGTTTCCGGTAGGAAGACTGGATAAGGATACAGAAGGCTTTTTACTGCTGACAGATGATGGCGAGACGGCTCACAGACTTCTTGCTCCGGGAAAGCATGTAGAAAAAAAATACTATCTTCAGTATGAGGGTACACTTTGTGATGACTGTGTGGAGCAGGCAGAGCGAGGGATTGACATTGGAGAAAAAAATCTTACCAGGCCGGCTGTGCTGAAACTTGCCGGCAAAGGGGAGGCATATCTCACGATCTGTGAGGGTAAATTTCATCAGGTGAAAAGGATGATAGCAGCACTGGGAGGCAGAGTAAGTTATTTAAAACGGATTTCTATGGGCTCCCTGGAATTAGATAAAAAGCTGCAGCCGGGAGACTACCGGATGCTGACAGAGGAAGAGATAGACCGGATCGTAAAAGGAGAGTGACTATGGCAAAGAAAAAGTATTATGCGGTAAAAAAAGGAAAAGTACCGGGGGTTTATGAGACATGGGATGCCTGTAAAACCCAGACTCACGGATTCCCGGGGGCCGTTTTTAAAAGTTTTCCAACCAGAGAGGAAGCCCAGGCATTTGTGGGTATGGACCGGCAGACGGAGAAAGTGGCAGCTGCAGGCACGGACCGGCAGGCAGAGAAAGAGTCTGTGCTGGAATCT
Source organism: Eubacterium sp. (assembly GCA_034089785.1). Classification (GTDB taxonomy): domain Bacteria; phylum Bacillota; class Clostridia; order Lachnospirales; family Lachnospiraceae; genus Eubacterium_F. Next base: position 4,571 of record JAXDTV010000053.1, on the reverse strand, counting down.
ATGGATCCTATGGTTATGGCAGTAGGTGGTGTAGCAGTAGCCTATGTGGATGGAAGTTACAATGTGGCTACGGGAGAATACGGTGCCGGTGTAGCGTTTTTCTCAGAACAGGGAGAAGAGCATATAAGCCGGAAAGGGGAAGACAAAGAACTGGCGTCTATGCGGAATGTGGCAGGGGAGATCCTTGGATCCCGTCTGGCTATGGAGAAGGCGGTAGCGCTGAAACAGAAGAAAATTTATATTTATCATGATTATCAGGGAATTGCGTCCTGGTGTCTGGGAGAGTGGAAAACAAACAAAGAGGGAACCAGGCAGTATAAAGAATACTATGACTCGGTAAAAGGTTCGATTGAAATTGTTTTCTGCAAAGTGAAAGGCCATTCCGGTGATACATGGAATGACCTGGCGGACGAACTGGCAAAACAGTCCGTGGGCAATTAAATTTGTTTATCTGGAACAGGCATTTTTTGCCTCTTCGCAAAAATACATCTGTGAATTAACAGGCTCTTTGCCTCGTTGATCTACTTTTACATAAGTTCCATCTGCCTGCAGCAGATGGGATTTTTTTGTATCTGCCAACTGCATATGGAGAATATGGCAGATCTCGTCTTTTAACTCGTCGGACTCAACCGGGAATAAAATTTCTACTCGTTTGTCCAGATTTCTTGGCATCCAGTCGGCGCTGCCCATGTAAATCTCCGGATTTCCGTTGTTTTCAAAATAAAAGATACGGGAGTGCTCCAGAAAGGTACCTACAATGGAACGCACATGGATATTCTCGCTAAGTCCCGGTACTTCGGCACGCAGACAGCAGATACCTCGTACGATCAGATGGATGTCAACTCCGGCAGCGGAAGCATCATACAATGCGTTAATGATGCCGGCATCGCACAGGGAGTTCATCTTGGCTACGATCTTAGCCGGTTTACCCAGTGTGGCGTTCATCTGTTCCCGTTCGATCAGGGACAAAAACTTGTCACGAAGCCACAGAGGAGCCAGAGAGAGTTTATTCCATCCGAGAGGCTCGGAGTAGCCGGACAGCATATTAAAGACGGCGGTTGCATCTTCGCCATAAGGCTGACGGCAGGTGAACATACCCATATCGGTGTAGAGCTTGGCGGTGGAATCATTGTAGTTTCCGGTGCCAAGATGTACATAACGGCGGATGCCGTCTTCTTCTTTGCGGACGACCAGTGTAATCTTGCTGTGGGTCTTCAGGCCAACCAGACCATAGATTACATGGCAGCCGGCTTTTTCCAGTTTTCTGGCCCATACAATATTATTTTCCTCGTCAAAACGGGCTTTTAACTCTACTAAGACAGATACTTGTTTACCGTTTTCGGCGGCTTCTGCCAGGGATGCAATGATGGGTGAGTGGCTGCTGACACGGTACAAAGTCTGCTTAATAGCAAGAACTTCCGGATCTCTGGCGGCCTGGCGTACAAAGTTTACCACCGGATCAAAACTTTCATAAGGGTGGTGAAGCAGGATATCCCGCTCCCGGATCTGTTCGAAAAGGTCCCGGTTTGGATCCAGCATTTTAGGCTGGCATGGCTTGAAGACCGGTTCTTTCAAATGGTCAAAACCGTCCAGTCCATATACTTTCATCAGGAAAGTAAGATCCAGAGGACCATTGATCTTGAAAATGGATTCGTCGTGAATGTGAAGTTCTTTGCGGAGGATTCTTAACAGGCGTTTGTCTGTCTTGTCGCTGATCTCCAAGCGGATCGCTTCACCCCACTGCCTCTTTTTCAACTGTTTTTCTATTTCAATGAGAAGATCAGCAGCTTCGTCTTCATCAATGGTCAGATCGGCATTTCGCATGACACGGAACTGGGTGGTGCAGCTTACCTTATAATTCAGAAAAAGTTTCTGTATATTTTTCTCGATGATTTCTTCCAGAAGAATAATAGTGGTGCAGTTATCCTCGTCGGAAGGAATGGTAACCACACGGGGAAGAACGCTTGGAACCTGCACTGTGGCGAAATCAATGCGGTTTTTCTTTACTTTGTCCACTAACAGGGCGCCGATGTTTAGAGTTTTGTTCCGAATCAGCGGAAATGGACGGGATGAATCCACGGCCATAGGGGTCAGGACCGGGAAAACTTCCTGCTTGAAGTATTTGTCTACATAGGCTTCCTGCTCATTGGTGAGATGGGAAAAATGTGTGACGATCTTCAAACCTTCTTTTTTCAGAGCAGGTACAAGAGAACGGTTATAAGTGGTGTATTGGGACTGGGCAAAACGGTGTGTTTCATCCAGGATTGCATTGATCTGTTCCTGGGCGGTCATACCGGATATATCTGTCTTTGTATAACCGGCATTTACCTGGTCTTTCAAAGAAGCCACACGGATCATGAAAAATTCGTCCAGATTGGAAGCGGTTATACTTAAAAATTTCAGTCGTTCCATTAAAGGGATCTGTTTATCTCTGGCTTCGGAGAGAACACGGTAATTAAAATCCAGCCAGCTTAATTCTCTGTTTTTGAATCGTTGTGCTTTAGTCATATCTAACCTCTCTTTCCACTGCGTTTCTGACGCAGTACCGGTTTGATGCCGAAAATATTCTGGAAAGCAAGGGCTTTGCGGTTAAAAAGTCCCTGCTCCAGTGTAATATCTGCCATGGTATCGGCGGTTACGATCAACTGGTCGTTTTTCAAGGTGACCGATACACTTTTAATCTTGTGGCGGTTGCTTTTATCCAGCACATTGGCAATGCGGAGGATTGAATTTAATTTGGTCATAGAAATATATTCCTGTTTGGAAAAATCTTCCTGAAAGGATCCGTAGGAAGGAAATGCCTCACTGTTGTACCGGACGATATGGGCGATCATAGCCCGTTCTTTGTGAGACAGACCAATGATCTCTGTTGACATAATGATCTGGTAGGAACATTCTCTGGAATCGATGGAGTCAATGTAAAGGCCGCAGCTGTGAAGGATCACGCTGATCTGCAGAAGCAGGCGCTCTCTTTTGCCAAGGCCGTGGAGTTTTCTGATGCGGTCAAAAAACTGCAGTGCCAGTGTCTGTACATTCTCTACATGATCCATATCTACATGGTACTTGCGGGCGATCATTTCAGAAGAAGATAAAATATCCTGTGTAAAATCGTGTTGTGGATGTAATTTCATTTTCTTGTCTGCAAATTCGGCAGCCATACTGTCACAAAAATCTACATTGGCAAAAAGCACATTTTCACACTGGGTGAGCTCTGTAATTTTCCGGCAAAGAATCATAGTGGGTGCCGTAAGCCGGTCAATGCCGGCATCGTGGTGCGAAAACAACAACTTTTTTCGGAAGATCTTCTTGTCAACGGAAATCGTGGTCTGAGGAAGTTTCTGTGGATTGATCTTGTAATAAAGTTCCGGGATCAGTTCCCCCATGATCAGTACATTTTTGATCTTGATATGTTCCAGGTACAGTTTCTGGAAAGCGTACAGATCTTTCTCGATATATTCGTCAATGAGATCGTGAAAATCATAGGCTTTTTCTTCCATCACATGAAGAAGTTCCTGGATACGGCTGGATCCTAAGAGAAGGTTCTGGGTGGTCTGGAGTTTGCCCTTGTCAAAAATAGACAACTGCACGCTGCCGCCGCCGATGTCAGCAATCAGGGTTCCCTGGCGGATCAGTTTGTCAAAGGAATCATCCTTTAATGCCAGTGCTTTGTAGTACAGGAATCTGGCTTCGCTGTTACTTAAAATTTTTACATCAAAACCGGTCTGTATTTGAATCTGGTCTATGACGATCATGGCATTGGAGGCTTCCCGCAGACCACTGGTGGTGTACACCTGCCACTGGTTGGCACCAAAATCCTGCATGATCCGTTTGAAGTCGTTTAATGTCTGACAGATCTCTTTCGTTGTTTTGTAGGATACAACTCCGTGTGTATATACTTCTGCTCCCAGTGCCAGCGGCTGTCGGGTGTGGGATAGCTCCCTGATCCCCTTGGTTTTTGACACCTCATAGATCTTCATGGACAGCTTGCTGGGACCGATATCAATGGCTGCGTAAGTTGAATAGGACATAGTGGCACCTCCCTGGTTTATATTATTTCAATTTTACTATGTAAAGGTAAAAAATAAAAGTGTTTTTAGGTAAAAATCATGTAAAGTAGTGAAAAAAAATGAAAGGTATGATAGAATGGTGTGAGTGAAATACAGGAGACGACGCATATTAATAAGGAGAGTTTATTTATGAAGACGAGTGACTTTGATTATGATCTGCCAAAAGAGCTGATCGCACAGGATCCTCTGGAGGACCGCAGTGCTTCCAGACTTATGGTTTTGCATAGAAAATCCGGCACCATCGAACATCGGGTTTTTCATGATATTGTAGAGTATTTGAGACCGGGAGACTGTCTGGTACGCAACAATACAAAGGTAATCCCGGCCAGGCTGTTTGGCGTGAGAGAAGATACTGGTGCCACCATTGAACTGCTTCTGTTAAAAAGAAGAGAAAACGATGTGTGGGAGACTCTGGTAAAGCCGGGAAAAAAAGCAAGAACCGGGGCCAGGTTAGTGTTTGGCGACAACCATCTTACCGGCGAGATCATCGATGTGCTGGAAGAC
>JAXDTV010000088.1:0-16643 GCA_034089785.1 Eubacterium sp. | reverse complement strand
CTACAAGCACCCGGTCCGGACGCCAGGGCGACAAAAGGATCATAGCCGCCGCCAGCGTCTCTGTAACCGGTGCCGGTGCTGTAAACTTACGGTATCCTCTCTTGTGAAGAGACTCTCCTGTGGTGTCGATTCCTACCGTAACCACATCCTTCACAATACTGATGCGGAGTGCATAGGACGCCCCGGTCTCTTCAAACCAGGAGCAGTCATAAGTTTTCTTCATGCGCTCTACCATGGCTTTTTTCACGATACGCTGTATATCCGAGGGACTAAACAGCTTGCTGCTGACAGAATTGGCCTTCGTCACCCAGAATTTTCCATCCTTCGGAATATATTCCTCCCAGGGAATCGCTTTGATATTCTCAAACAACTCATCAAATGTAGTCGCCTTAAACTGTGCCACCTTCAGCAAAATACGCTCTGTCGTACGCAAAAAAAGGTTAGCACGGGCAATGGCCTCTGCGTCCCCTTCAAACGTCACTTTTCCATTGTCCACATTGGTGATCTCGTATCCCAGATCCAGGATCTCTCTCTTCAACACCGCCTCCATGCCAAAATGGCAGGGAGCGATCAGTTCAAATCGTCTCATAATTACCTCAACCTTCGTATTTTCTAGGATATATTATAAAATAGCCTCTTCCTATCCGTCAATGTCTTTTTGCTGCAGAGTTTCATACCCTCCTACTACCGTAGCCGCCTGCCAGCCGTCCGCCGCCAGCATCCTGGCCGCCTCCATGCTCTGGTTGCCATAATCGCAGTAAAGGATCACCCTTTTGTAGCCCCGCAACTGCTTCATCCGCCCCTCCAGTTCTTCATACGGGATGTTCCATGCCCCGCGGATATGCCCTTTTTTATACTCCTTCGGATCTCTCAGATCTACAATCAACACATCGCTATAATAAATGTACTTTGAAACATCTTTCCAAGACATAAGTTTAGGTCGCATCGCAAAATCCTTTTTCTTTTATTCTATTCAGTGTAATAAAAAAAATCCCAGACCAATGAGGTCTGGGATAAGAATTTCTTTATTCGTCTCAAGCTTTTCCAACAGATCCGAACAGTTCCATTTTTTCTTTAACTGTCTTCTTGATAGCTTCTGCTCCCGGTGCCAGCAGTTTTCTTGGATCAAAACCTTTGCCCTCCAAGTCTTTGCCTGCTTCGATATAAGCACGGGTTGCTTCCTGGAACGCCAGCTGGCACTCTGTATTTACATTGATCTTGGAAACGCCCAATGTGATAGCCTTTTTGATCATATCTGCCGGGATTCCGGTACCACCGTGAAGAACCAGCGGCATCTCGCCTGTTTCTTTCTGGATGGCATCCAGTGTTTCAAAACTAAGTCCTGCCCAGTTTGCCGGATACTTACCATGGATATTTCCAATACCGGCTGCCAGCATGGTAACGCCCAGATCGGCTACCATTTTACATTCTTTTGGATCTGCACACTCTCCGGCACCGATCACACCGTCTTCTTCGCCGCCGATGGCTCCAACTTCTGCCTCCAGGGAAATTCCTTTCTCCTTACAGATACCAACTAACTCTTTGGTCTTTTCTACATTTTCCTCGATCGGATAATGAGAGCCGTCAAACATAACAGAGGAAAATCCTGCCTCGATACATGCTTTCGCTCCTTCATAGCTGCCATGGTCCAGATGCAGTGCCACAGGAACTGTGATCTTTAACTCTTCCAGCATTCCGTTTACCATACCTACTACGGTCTTATAACCACACATATACTTACCTGCTCCCTCGGACACACCAAGGATTACCGGTGATTTCAACTCCTGCGCGGTGAGAAGAATGGATTTTGTCCACTCCAGATTGTTGATATTAAACTGTCCCACTGCATAATGTCCCGCTTTTGCCTTCTTTAACATTTCTTCTGCTGATACTAACATATGAAAACCCTCCATTTTTCTTTATATTAAGAGTGGCAGATACTGCCTCTCTTATAGTCTTTTCCTTCTCGTTCATTCTATGTAATAGAATAGCATAATTTGTCCGTAAAGTCAAAAAAACCCGACACAGCTTTCACTGTATCGGGTGATATAAAATTCGTAACTGGGCTAGCTGGATTTGAACCAGCGAATGTAGGAGTCAAAGTCCTATGCCTTACCCCTTGGCGATAGCCCATCATCCCTAAAAGGGAGGGTGGGTAATGGGATTCGAACCCACGGCCTTCAGAGCCACAATCTGACGCGCTAACCAACTGCGCTATACCCACCATAGAGGATTGCCAGTATTCAATAAGGCACTTCCTACCAACGTGTCAGGAGGGATTCGAACCCCCGACCCACGGCTTAGAAGGCCGTTGCTCTATCCAACTGAGCTACTGACACGTAGCAACTAGTGTGTTGCGAGAACTATATGTGTTCTCAAGAGCGGGTGATGGGAATCGAACCCACGTATCTAGCTTGGAAGGCTAGTGTTCTACCATTGAACTACACCCGCATAGGGAAATATTTATAAAGAAAATGACTGTCTCAATAAACAGTCATCAGTCGGGGTGACAGGATTCGAACCTGCGGCCTCTTGATCCCAAATCAAGCGCTCTAGCCAAGCTGAGCCACACCCCGTTTCCGGGTATTTTGTAATACCGTTTGCATCTCTTATCCGTGACGCAAGACCTATTATATTACACAAGTATCGTTCTGTCAACAATTTTTTTAAATTTTTACAAGATTCCTTTTTTCACTTTTATTTTCCCATGTAAAAATCCTTCGGATGATTCTTTTCCCGGTGGGAATTCCACAGTTTTTCGACATTCCGGCTGCCTCTCCAGGCACTGGCACTGCTTTTCCCCCCGGCAGTCGTCAGCCCTCTCAGCCATTGTCTTTTTCTTTATTCTCTGAAAATCTTTGTCTGCCACAGCAGATCAAACTCATCCTCCGGACTTTCTCATGGGCTTTATATAAAATCCCCATATTGTAATAAGTTGGTTTTCCCATTGAGAATAAAATAAACCACTGCTCTTAGTTTAATACGAACCAGGAGCAGTGTCAATATTTTTATTAATTTTGTATAAATTATTAGATTATTTTCTTCTTTTTTGTGAAAAATCACTAATCCAAAATTTCATCCAGTGCTTTCAGCATGGCATCCATCTGCTCATCGGTACCGATGGTGATGCGGAGATAGTCCTTGATGCGCTCTCCATTAAAGTGACGGACAAAGATTTTTTTATCCCGGAGTTTTTCAAACAGTTCTGTACCGGACACCCCTTCTTTTTTGGCAAAAAGGAAATTAGTCCGGGAATCCAGTACGGTAAATCCGCGGCGTTCCAGTTCTTCTTTTACGCGGCTTCTGGTGGCCATGACCATCGCCAGTTTTTCCTGAAAATAGTCCTCATCCTCCAGAGAAGCGGCACCGATCAGGATGGATTCTGCCGTCATGGTGTAGGAATTGATGGATTCCTTCACATCTTTCATAGCCTGGATCAGTTTTTTATTTCCCATGGCAAAGCCAATGCGCATGCCTGCCAGGGAGCGGGACTTGGAATAAGTGCGCACTACCAGCAGATTGTCATAGCGGTCGATCAGCGGCAGTACGGTCTCGCCGCCAAAGTCCACATACGCCTCGTCAATGATCACTACTACATCCGGATTGGCTTTTACGATTTCTTCTATGGCATCCACTCCCAGTGCCAGGGAAGTCGGTGCATTTGGATTGGCGATGACGATACCACCATTCTCTTTTTTGTAGTCTTCAATGCGAATCTTAAAATCCTCATCCAGCGCCGGACACTCATATGGGATCCGGTACACCTGGGCCCACACCGGATAAAAAGAATATGTGATATCCGGGAACAAAATCGGTTTTTCCGAGTTAAAAAAGGTCAAAAACGCCAGTGCCAGCACATCATCCGAGCCAACGCCCACAAACACCTGGCCCTCCTGCAGATCATAGTACCTCTCCAGGCCGCGCACCAGTTTTCCTGCCTCCGGATCCGGATACAGCGAAAAACGGTCAATATCTACTTTTTTGTGGATCTCATATACCGCCGGTGCCGGTGGGTATGGATTTTCATTTGTGTTTAATTTTATGATACCAGTTCCCTGTGGCTGCTCACCAGGAACATACGGAACTACTTTTCTTACATTATCTGTCCACGATCTCATGTGTGTCCTCCCTGTTGAAATTTGTCTGTTTCAAGGTTACTCCATTCCTTTTATTCTGTCAATAACCGTTTATACTTCTTTCTGCCTGCAGGATGCCAAATCCCCATTCCGTGTTGGGATAAGGCACTCCCCGGGGCACCGCCCCCCTTATAAACACTTCCCTGACACCGATCCCGTTCAGTCTTTCTTCTTCATAATTCTGCATAAAAAGTGCCGCCACCCCCGCCCCTATGGCTGTGGCCACGCTGGTTCCGGTCATGGTCCCGTAGCGGTTTCCTTTTACCGGTCCGCTTATATTGACTCCCGGTGCCACGATCTCCGGCTTGATGATGCCGGTGGGCGTGAACCCCCTTCCACTGCGGGCATACAGGCTTTTAGCCACCGGGTCGTAAGCCGACACTACGATCACATAAGTGGCCGTTCCGATGCTGCTTACGGTTGTATCCGGGTTGGAGTCCAGGAAAAACACATCCCGCGGCAGGAAATTTTGTATCGGAAGCCAGGCATGAAAATTAGGAGAATCAAAATCCGAGTTTACCGTAATCTTCCATATTCCCGGCGCCGCATCCACAAAACGCAGTACCACCACCTGCTCTCTGCTAAACTCCTGAGACTCTCCAAACAGGACCTCTACCGTAGACCTTTCGGCAGAAAACCGGAACGTCCTCTTCTCCCCCTTCACCGCTTTGATCTCCTCATACATCTGTCCCCCCGGGGAAGTCAGCCCTATGGTCAGGCCTCCCGGGGTGCGCCACCAGATCTGGCACATAAAGCCGGGTATTTTCTCCTGGACACTTATATCCATCACATCACTTTTCCGGGCGATCAGATGATGATGCCTTGTATTTCCCTCATTGCCGGCACAAGTCATCATCGTCACACCGGTGACCCGGTTGTACCGCTCCATAAATGCCGACAGGGAAGTTCCTCCGTCATGGCTGCCCATATTGTTTCCCATGCCAAGGAAGATCACCACCGGGCGGTTTCTTTTTTCAGCGGTTTTAAGCAAAAAAGCAATCCCTGCCAGAATGTCATTTTCCTGATAGGCAGCCACTCCCTCCGGCACACCGTAATAATCCCGGTATGCCTGTTTGGCCTGCTTGCACTTTACAACTGCCAGTTCCGCCAGCGGAGCCACACCGGAAAAATTTTTCTCCGGCATCTCATTTCCTGCTGCCACCCCTGCCAAAAATGTACCATGCCCTTCTTCATCCCGGGATGGAACCATCAAAAAAGGATCTTCCTGGGTCAATGCCCGGGTAAGATCCTCTCTTGTAAATTCTCTGCCATAGGGAAACTGTTCCGTTCCCTCACCTTCCTGTATGGTCTGGTCCCACAGTGCCACGATCCGGGAAGAACCATCGGCGTTGATAAACGCTTCATGGGTAAAATCTACCCCCGTGTCCACCAGTCCTATCAGCACGCCCTGGCCATACAGATCCAGATAAGGCTGCCGCCGCAGAGAAAGGACGCCGCTTTCCTCCAGTGCCACCTGGCTCATCAGCCCGTACACATTGGGAACCGCTCCAAAGCCGTACTGCCAGATCGTGTCACTGTCCCGCCTGTCCTCCTTTTTGTATATGATCCCCTGAAAGGGATCCAGAGGCACAAAACAATCCGGCTCGTAAGTCTCCATCACATAATTTTCTCCTCGGTAACTGCCTATTATATAATCCAGTGTATCCTCTGCATAAATAGAATCACTACAAGACATAGATGCTCCCAGTCTTTTCTTCTATACTATGCAGATGGTTAATTCTATCTTCTTATTTCTTTTTTAATTTCGTCAACAAATCTTCAACAGACTGGATCCGGAAGTGGTAATCCAACTCCGTACACTCTACCAGCAGGTTCATCCAGCCCTTTTTCAGCTTCACTTTATATTTCTTGGCCGGCACCAGTTCTGCGTTTTCCCGCTCCAGTCTGGTAGCCGCATCCATGGCTTTGTGTCCGATCAGCAGATAATACATCACTGTACCGATCTGATAAATGTCGGTCCAAGGTCCTTCGTTGTTCTCGCCATCTTCTTTGCTGATCTGCTCCGGCGCCGCAAAATCCGGCTGAAGCAAAGTAGCACTCATCATAGAAGTAGCACTGTCCTGATACTTGGCCGCCCCCATATTGGTCAGCATAACACGGCCGTCGGTGGCTTTCACAATGTTGGAAGGAGCAATATTGCAGTGAATGATCCTGTGGTCATGCAGCTCCTGGATCCCCTCCAGCAGCGGTTCCATGATCTCCATCAATTCATCGGTAGAGTACGGAACATGCTCTCTCTTTTCAAAAGCCTCTTCCACACTGGTTCCTACTACATATTCTGTCACCATATAATCAGTACCGTTTAAGGTAAAATAATCGTATACAACCGGGAAATGATCTGAGTGTATAAACTGTGCTGTCATACGGCACTCTTTCATGAAACTTTCCCGTCCACATTTAAAGGCATATGCCTGTCTGGAACTTTTTACTGCCACTTTTCCATCTTCCCCACGGACAGCCCATGCTTCCGGCAAAAATTCTTTGATCTTTACCATCCTCTGAAGCAGGATATCTTCACACAGATAACTAATGGAAACTCTCTCAGATCCGAGAATCCCCAGTATCCGGTAATTCCGTCCTATGGTCGTACCCGGCTGCAACGCCTGGGCCGGTCTGGATGTTCCCGCCTTAAACTGCACTGCCGCATTAGGATTAGTCTGGCTTATATGAATCTCATGTATAAACTCTTTTCTCGTCATGGTGGCATCTTTAATAGACATAACTAACGCCCAGCGTCCCTCGATGCCCTTCAGTGCCATGACACGGATCTTGCTCTCCGCTTTTCTCAGTTCCGTTCCCCAGGCCAGATAGGTCAAGCCGGATTTCGGTCCCTGTTCCGGCACAACGATTACGCATGTAATCCCCAAAAAGCGGTCATAAGCCCGCCACATCGCATAATCTTGTTTTTTCATATACAGTCTTCCCAGCAAATAGCGTTTGGAAAGGAGCTGGCCAGTCTTCCAGCCTGCGCCGTCAACATCTACGGTCCCTTCCTCATATTCACAATAAGGACAGGAACCTGTGTCGTTTCCATGCTTCTTGGAAAAACATCCCTTACATATCTCTGTTACATCCACCGTGTCACCTTCCCCCGCATCTTGTCGTTTTATATCCCGTGTTTATCAAAACCTATATGTTACTATGATACCACAAAACAGCCATTCCATCAATCCTTTTTACTGTTCGGTTCCTCTCATAATGATCTGTGGTGCCCCTTTTCCTTCTATATAGTCTTTTGTGATGATCACCTTGCCGATCATCTCGTCTTTCGGGATCTCATACATGATATCCATCATAAATTCTTCAATAATAGAACGCAGGGCTCTGGCACCGGTCTTTTTCGCCGCTGCCTTTTTTGCCACTGCACGAAGTGCTTCTTCTTCAAACTCAAGATCCACTTCATCCATATGGAACAGTTTCTGATACTGCTTTACAATGGCATTTTTCGGCTCTGTAAGCACTTTTACCAGCAGATCCTCATCCATTGCTTCCAGGGAAAATACAATCGGCAGTCTTCCGATAAACTCAGGTATCAGACCATATTCTCTGATATCCTCTGTCTCGACTTTTGCGAAAATATTTTTGTCATCATCGTATTTGTCACGAAGATCGGAACCAAATCCCATGGTGCCCTGCTTGGTCAGTCTTTTTTTAATAATGTCTTCCAGGCCCGGAAAAGCACCTCCACATATAAATAATATGTGGCTTGTGTTTACAGTAGTCATAGGAACCATCGCATTTTTATTGGTAGCCCCTACCGGCACCTCTACATCGGCTCCTTCCAACAGTTTCAGCAATGCCTGCTGCACCGATTCACCGCTGACATCTCTTGTGGTGGCATTCTGCTTTTTGGCGATCTTGTCGATCTCATCGATATATACGATTCCTTTTTCTGCCAGTTCCACATCATTGTCTGCGTTGGCCAGAAGTTTGGAGATCACACTCTCTACATCATCACCAATGTAACCGGCCTCTGTCAGTGCGGTGGCATCTGTGATTGCCAGCGGCACCTGAAGAAGATGTGCCAGTGTTTTGACCATAAAAGTCTTACCACTTCCGGTTGGTCCCAGCAAAAGCATATTGGATTTTTCAATCTGAACATCCGGATCGGTCTCCTGCGCCTCTGCCAGCACCCGTTTGTAGTGATTGTAGACACCCACTGCCAGAATCTTTTTGGCACGCTCCTGGCCCATGACATACTCATCCAGATTGCCTTTGATCACATGAGGCGCCGGAAGTCTGTTGATATCCAGTGCAGGGGTTTCTTTTTTCTTCTTTTTCTTTGTCTTTACTTTGTGTTTTTCCTGGAACTCATCCGGAGCTTCCATGCCCATACTTCCCAGATTGATGATATCCATTCCCGGAAACATCGGTGTTCCCTGCATACCGATCTGGTCAAAGGTCTTCTGCATACAGTCGGAACAGATTGTGATGTTGTTTGGGATCGTGATCATTTTATCTACCTTGCTCTCCGGCCGGTGGCACAGATAGCAGATTTTTTCATATCCATCTTTGTTTGTATCTTCGTCTGTCTTTTGAATTTCGTCACTCATATTTCTCTCCATCCCGGAATCTGCTTCGGATCCCGTTCCAAATTTCATACTTGATAAATCTACAATATCCCACCGTACAAAAATACGGTGGGATATATATTATACACGATTCTTCTCTATCAGTAAATACCTCCGCTCCAAGGAACTACCTGAGAATCATTTTCATCACTCTGGCTGCCTGAGTAAGGATTCATGTTGTCCCGCTGGTCTTGCTGCTGATCCTGCTGGCTGCTGTCACTGCCATCATCACTGCTGTCTTCCAGACCGTTCAAAGTATCTTTACTCTTCAGGGTTACATTGATTTCTTTTTCTTTGTATTCACCATCATTGCTTCGTTTGACTGTGACGGTAATGGTGGTTCCTACTTTTGTATTATTTACAATTTCCTGAACTTCATCAATGGATTTTACACTCTGCTTGCCAATCTTTGTGATGACATCGCCTTCTTTGATACCTGCTTTATAAGCAGCTCCCGTATCGGAAATGCTGGCTACATATACACCAACCGGGATACCGTATGCCTTGCTGACATCCTCGGTGATGGTTCTTCCTGTAATACCAAGATAACCTTTTTCGGTATCTTTCAATACCTGGCGGTCCATCAGATCATTGATAACAGAAACCGCTGAACTCATCGGGATAGCATATCCCATACCTTCTACGGTGCTGTTTCCATAGGAAAAATATTTACTGGAGTTGATACCGATCACATTTCCGTTGGTGTCGATCAACGCTCCACCGCTGTTACCCGGGTTGATAGCTGCGTCGGTCTGCATCAGAACCTGTGTTGTCTTTTTGCCGGTAGAACTATCCTGTGCGGACACTTCACGGTCTTTGGCACTGACATATCCTACGGTTACCGACTGTCCATATCCTAATGCGTTACCGATGGCAATTACCATCTGGCCTACTTTTACATCATCGGAGCTTCCCAAAGATGCTACTTTGATGCTCTTTTTCGTGGAATCTTTCAATTTGCTCATGGAAACGGTCAGCACTGCCAGGTCGTTAGACTCGCTGGTTCCTTTTACGGTAGCCTCTACGCTTTCACCATCGTTAAACTGTACGGTGATATCGTCTGCATCTGCTACCACATGATTGTTAGTTACAATAAGAAGCTGATCGTTGTCCTGTTTTACAATAAATCCGGATCCTGCTCCCTGAGAAGAATAAGACTGTCCAAAATAGGATGTCTGTGTGGATTTCTCAGTAATGGCGACAATGGCCGGCATAACATTTTCCACAATACCGGATACATCCGATACTCCTGTGGCACCTCCGGATACGGTGGTTACCTGTACCGGATTGCTGGCGGTACTTCCTACCTGCGTATCACTGGAATTTTTTCCGCGGATCGCATTAAAAATAGAGTTAAGTCCAAAGAAACAAACGGCTGCTATCACACCAAAGACTGCGCCATAGGCTATCATCTTAGGGAAGTTTGAGTCACCTTTGTGTTCTTTCTTCTTTTTGTCCCCTTCCGGCTTCACATTCTGAAAACGATATGTGTTGTCGCCGGATGGCATTGCCTGTGGCTGGGACCATGCCTGTCCCGGGTCTGCCTGGGACTGCTGTGTGTTCGTCTGTCCTGTGGTCTGGGATTGTGTCCCCTGCTGCCATACCGTCTGATCTGCCTGACCGGACGCATCCTGCTGGCTTCCAGCGGCTGCATTGTTATTGTTAAGGACAAATCCTGTTTCCTGATTTACATTATTATTTTCATCCATTCGAATACACCCTTTCGTCATATGTTATGCCCCATTATATCTTGTAATTGTGTTAAGATTGTGAAAAAAAATTTATTGTGCAAAATTGAGAAATAGTATATACTTTTCATGTTATGTTGCATTTTTGTTACTAAATTGTTACCATACTTATTTATAGATTGATAATACAGAAGGGCGGTTATTGTTTTGATTAAGGGAAATCAAAAACTTCTTAATATATTTCGTATTCTTATAGACACAGCGATCATCATCTTTTCATTTGTCATTGCGTACTATCTGCGTTTTGACGAACAACACAGCATTTTGATCCTCCTTGGATGGATCAATGCTCCCATCGGTATCTACGGCAGCCTGGGTTCTTATTCCCAGATGTTGTTTATGCTGATCCCTTGTTATCTGGCTTCTTATTATTTCTTTCACCTGTACGATCCGGCCAGAGTAAAGAGCCGCCGGTTTGAGTTCTGGGGCATTATCAAGGCCAATGTGGTCGGTATTTTATACTGCGTAGCTTTCCTTTACTTTTTGAATCAGAGAGCTTATGCGCGTTTGTTTATCGCTATTTTTGTTACTATGAATTTCATTCTGGAACTTTTGTTCCGCCTGCTGACTACTACGCTGCTGAGACGGATCCGCAAAAAGGGAATGAACCAGAAACATGTGCTTCTGGTAGGTTACAGCCGTGCTGCAGAAGGGTATATCGACCGACTGCTGGCTCATCCGGAGTGGGGGTATTCCGTTCACGGGATCCTGGCCAACCACAAACCGATCGGTCACTGCTACCGGGACATTCCTGTGGTAGGACGCATTGATGATCTGGAAAAAGTACTGGCTGAAAATGATTTTGACGAAATTGCCATTACTCTTTCTATCAATCATTACGATCATCTGGAAGAAATTGTTGCCACAACGGAAAAATCCGGTGTCCACACCAAGTTTATCCCGGATTATAACAACATTATCCCTACCAGACCTTACACCGAAGATCTGGACGGTCTGCCAGTGATCCATGTGCGAAAGATCCCTCTTGCCAACTCGTTTAACAGTTTTATCAAGCGTGTCATCGATATTATTGGTTCCCTGGGATTGATCCTTTTGTTCTCGATCCCGATGCTGGTGGTTGCTATCATCATCAAAACCACTTCCAAAGGCCCGCTGATCTTTAAACAGGAGCGTGTGGGACTGCACAACAAACCGTTTAAGATGTACAAGTTCCGTTCCATGGAAGTGCAGGATTCATCCAAGGAAAAACAAGCCTGGACGGTGCAGAATGACCCTCGTGTCACACCGATCGGAAAGTTTATACGAAAGACAAGCCTGGACGAACTTCCTCAGTTTTTCAATGTTCTCAAAGGGGATATGAGCCTGGTAGGCCCTAGACCGGAGCGGCCATTCTGGGTAGAGAAGTTTAAGGAAGAGATTCCTCGTTATATGATCAAACATCAGGTTAAACCAGGCATCACCGGATGGGCCCAGGTCAACGGTTACCGTGGTGACACTTCCATCCGTATGCGAATTGACTGCGATCTTTATTATATCGAAAACTGGTCTTTGGGACTGGATTTTAAGATTCTTTTCTCTACGATCTTTAAGGGGTTTGTAAATAAAAATGCTTACTAGGAAAAGAATACAGGGCTGACATAATTTTAAAACAACAAAAAAGTTCATTCCTCTCGAGACGGGGTAACGCTTCGCGTTAAAGTCTCTCGTGAAATGAACTTTTTTTGTTAATTAAAACTGTCCGTCCCTGCATCTTTTTCTATCCATACAGCACACATAGTTTTCTGAGTAAGCATAGATTGTTTATACGGATTTCTCGTCTGTATTAATTGATTTTCTTGGTTTTTTTCTTTGTTTTTATGTTGTATGTATAGAGTACATTTTTACCGTTTTGGGTGGTATATACGGTTATTTTGTTATTTTCTACGCCGGTCATCAGTGACTGGGTGTATTTACCGGTTGCTTTTACGGTAAAGAGTTTCTTTGCGTGGCTGCCGTTCAGGTCACAGCGGTAAACGGCTACATTTTTCTGGGATACGCTGTTATACTTTCCATAGTAGGCGTATTTGCCGTAGATGGTGGTTCCGAAAATATATTTTCCCAGGGTTTTGACCTTACGGATGGAATTGTTATTTACTTTCCACACGGAAACAGCATAGGCGCCTGTGTCGGAAGGTTTGCAGTCGTTGGCAAAAACATAATCGGATGTTCCTGCACAGCGGTTAAACTTTTTGGAAACTACTTTTTTCTTCTTGGTTTTTACATTGACGGAATACAGACGAGTACTGCCTTCTTCGTTGTACCACTGGACATAGGCTGTATTGCCTTTGACTGCTGCCAGTGACAGACCTTCCATATCTTGATTCATCTTCCATTTTGTGATTTTTTGGCCGCCTGACTCCTGGTTTGACCGGTAACGCACTCTCTCAAACAGCTGATCTCCGTTGATATAAAGAGCACGATATGCATACGAAGAAGATCCTGCCTGTTTCTGCTCCCAGACATTTTCATTTTTCTTCGACTGTGTCCAGTCATTTGCCTTTGCCTGACTGGTGATCCGGCTACTACCTATGGATGTAAGCAGGCAGGCTCCTGCCAGAATCAGCGCACCGGCTTTTCTCATTGTTCTTTTCATAATTACTTGTTTTCTCCTTTCAGTTCGTCTGTTATTTCATGAACGATCTCCCGGATGGAACGCCCTTCACATTCTACCACGATATCTGCATATTTTTCATACAAAGGCTTTCGCTCCTCATAAAGATCCTTCAGGGTTTGTCCCTCTTTCATGGATACGCCTCTTTCATGAAGATCCCCCAGTCGCTCTTTCAGGGTCTCATAAGGGATCTGAAGATACAGCACAGTACCAATGGATTTCAGGTGTGCCATGGCTTCTGTACCATACACAGCGCTGCCTCCGGTGGCGATCACCGCCCGGTCCATCTCAATGGATGCGTTGACACGGTTCTCAATGGCGTTGAACCCGTCGATGCCATCCTGTTCCAAAATCTCATGCAGCAGCCGGTTCTCGCTTTCCTGGATCAAAAGATCTGAGTCCACAAAACGATACCCCAGGCGCTTGGCAAGGACAACGCCAATGGTGCTTTTGCCTGCTCCCGGCATTCCGATCAGAATTATGTTCATGCATTTTCCTCCTCGTTTCAATATGTGTTGTACCATATGATTATACCACCGGGGTGTAAGAGTGTGTCAAGGTGTTGATTTTTTTGTTTCCGCCAAATGTTCGTTATCATTTTTTGCAGTTTCCGTCATGGTGGCAGAAAAGTTTGCGTTCCGTGGTCGCTTTCGCTAGTTAAGTGCGTAACGGTATGGGTGCTTATGCTAACGCATATACAAGCACCTCATACCGACGCACTTAAAACCCACTCCCCACAAAACTTTTCTGCCACCATTACGGGAATACCAAAAGATTGACATGAACTTTTGATGCCTGATCGCAGGCTGTGTTTTCAGCACTTCAGTAATGAATAGGAAAAGTTTTGCAGCAAGTGGGTACAAATACGCAAGTATCAGGCATGTGTATTTTACATGCCGATACTTCTGCGTATTTGTCGTAGCGAAAGCGCCCACTGGATGCAAACTTTTCCTATTCATTGCGAAACCTCAAAAACCACCTCCGATCACACATCAACTTTCCTTGCACTTTCTCTCCCTTTCCTTTATACTATACAAGTACATTTTACCTAAGGAGGTTTCTATGAAGATTACAAAGCCGTCGGTGGAGATCATCGACATGAAAGACTATGATTCTATGATAAAAAAGATCGAGAAGATCGGTCGTGTCTGCTATAAAAGTGAAAACAACATCAAAGAGGGTTCGGCAGAGCGTTTTATTGCCGGCATCTTGAAGCGTGGCCACGAATCCGTGATCGAGCATGAGGATATTACCGTCCGCATGGTCTGTGACCGTGGTGTTACCCATGAGATTGTGCGTCACCGCATTGCCAGCTACAGCCAGGAAAGTACCCGCTACTGCAATTATTCCATTGACAAATTTGGAAACGAGATCACTGTGGTGGATCTTGCCAGTGGTTTTAAATATGATCTGAACGATCCGGCTGACCAGGCAAAGTATAAGGTTTGGAACGAAGCCATGGAAGCGGCAGAAAAATATTATTTCCAGATGCTGGAACTGGGTGCTACCGCACAGGAAGCCCGCTCCCTTCTTCCTAACAGTTTGAAAACAGAAATCGTAATCACCATGAATCTGCGGAGCTGGCGTAACTTCTTCCGCCTGCGCTGTGACTCCCATGCACACCCTCAAATGCGTGAAGTCGCCATCATGGCTTTCAAAGTATTCAAGGAAAAACTGCCTGTCTTTTTCTCCGACATGGAGTATGATTTCTAGGCCTATGAAATACGGAAAAATCGTGGACGGTCTTTTTATAGACCGTCCCAATCGTTTTATCGCCCATGTAGATATCCAGGGTGTGACCGAGACGGTCCATGTAAAAAACACCGGCCGCTGCAAAGAACTTCTTATCCCCGGCTGCCCGGTGCGTCTGGAACTCTCCGACAACCCAAACCGCAAAACCAGATACGATCTGGTGGCCGTCTGCAAGAAAGACTTTGGCTGGATCAACATAGACAGCCAGGCGCCTAATAAAGTGGTAAAAGAATGGCTGGAAACCCAGGATTACGACCGGATCCAGCCGGAATTTACCTATGGCGGATCCCGCCTGGATTTTTACATGGAAAAAGGCGAGGAAAAATATCTTATGGAAGTAAAGGGATGTACCTTAGAAGTGGACGGCATCGGTTATTTCCCGGACGCCCCTACCGAGCGCGGCGTCAAGCATCTTTATGAACTAATAAAAGCAAGAAAACAGGGTTATGAGTGTTTCCTTGCTTTTGTGATTCAGATGGAAGGCATACAAGAAGTGCGCCCTAACACAGACATGCACCCTGCCTTTGGCAAAGCCCTTGAGGAAGCCCGTCGGGCTGGAGTGAAAATTTTGTATCTTCCCTGTCAGGTGGGAACTGATACTCTTACCATTGAAAAAGAGAAAATCGTCCAGGCTTAATGTCTGGGCGTTTTTTCTACCGCAGACTGCGAAGATACTCTTTTTGCTCCGGCGTGATCCGGTAACTCTCAATGGCCTTTTGTATGGTCTTTTTATGGGTCCAGTCTTCCAGTCGGTGCTCTTCTACATAAGGGATGACCGCATCCCACTGCTTGGCCAGTGCCGTGGCAAAATACCAGGCGATCATCATGTTTACATAATATTCCTCTGACCGGATCTCTGCCACCGCATCACTGTAACGCCGGTCAAAATCCTGATCCAGATAAAACCGCATCAAAAGTCCCACGGCATAACGCACCGTGTAGGTTTCTCCACTGCGGATCCATAACTGGATCTTTGACCACAGTTCTTTCTTGTGTTTCTCAAAACATTTGGGCGGGGCAAAATCACAGGTAGCCCAATTGTCAATGTACGGCAGAAACCGCTCCAGTTCCGCCAGACACATGTCATAGTCCTTCAGCATGGCAATCCACATAACATGAAGATTATTTTCCTCATAATAAGTATGAGGCAGCTGCCGAAAAAAATCCTCTCTTTCTTCATCCGTTGCCCGGGCTGTATATTTTTTTGCAAATTTGCGCAGAACCGGCACACGGATCCCGATCACCCGGTCTTTATCCACCCCGGGGATCAGCCGGCAATGAAAATCCCGGTACGCCTCGTCCTTTAGTTCATATAACTGCTTTTGTAACTCCGTCATAACAAATCCTTTCTGTGGGGTTACGCCATGGCGTTGGCATTGATCCGGTCTATCGTTTCACGAATCCCATTCCACACATTCAGATCATCGCTAAAAAGTTCCACCACGCTTCCCTTATCCGTAAACGGCGGTTCCTGCAGCACAGTCAGATCTTTCAGCAGACCATTATGCACAACATATTCCACCACCTGATTCACAAAGTAAATCTGCCGGCTGTCCATACTGGCATCATTCAAAAACTGCGAAAACGCCTCTTTCGCCGCATTCATATCCAGTCCCACGATCTCTCGTACAAACTCACCTAACGGTTTGTGACCGTACTCCTTTTCGTACTCATCCTTTGATCCTACTTCTTTCCACAGGATCTGCTCCAGGTTTTCAACATCCAGTGGTGTCAGAGGTTTGTTTGTCTTTAACTTGGCGATTACCACATTGTCCTGATGCTTTCTCACATAATACTCGGCCTT
>JAXDTV010000039.1:0-21839 GCA_034089785.1 Eubacterium sp. | reverse complement strand
TTGTATAACTTGTTGCCGTACTGGGTGTTGCAAAATGTCGTTGTCATTTTACGCAGGTAGTTGAGGATGTCTGTTTCGGTCGTTCCTTTCTTGGCACGGATGGTGAGAAAAGATATTTCTGGCGTGCTCAATATATTAAGTATATCAATTATAAGAATCATTGTCAATTTTACTTAGAACGACAAGGACAGCTTCCATTTGCAAACTACAAAAAAATAACAGCACTGCATGTCGCTTATACAACATACACTGCCGTTATTTTTACTTCCATCGATATACTAAACAACATATATTTCCGTATACGATAATATCGAACGGAGAGTTCGACTTGTTTAGCTTTAGTGGACCTGGCGGGAGTCGAACCCGCGTCCAAACCGGAATCCCATGTTCTTCTACTATCATAGTCAGTTCTTCAATATTCCTTTATCCGGTTGGGAACTAACACCCTCCAGACTCAGTAGCTTCATGAAATCTCTTCATCACGCAAAGCTTAATGATGAAGGTTCCCTACAAAGGATGATACTGTAACTTAAGCTGTAGGACACCTAAGCACAGCAGCTGCCGTAATTAGGCAGCGTAAGCTAATTTATTATTGTTAGCGTTTAATTTTAAAATCTGCGTTTTAGCGTGGTCACAGTCCACGGATAGCTTCACCATCTTCAGCCGGCCTGTCGAAACCAGTACAAGCCCGTACTGTCATTGTCATAATAACAAGTCTTTGTTTCCTTGTCAAGGATATATCCTATTTTCTTTTATCTCTTCCCAAACTAAGTATATGATTTGCGGGATTTTTCTATTCGTGGTATAGTATAAGCATAAACACACAAATGGAGGTGTTTTCTATGGATATGGATTTAGGTATGGATATCGCTGGATATTCCGTAGCAAATGCATCCGCCAATGTACAGCAATCAGTCAGTGTTGCCATGCTTTCTAAAACATTAGATGTGCAGCAAATGCAGGGCGACCAGTTGACGAAAATGATGGAAATGTCTGTAAACCCTTCTGTGGGCGGCAACATTGATATCCTTTTGTAATTCTGTACGAAACCAAAACAAAAAAAGAAGTTCTATTTACAAGAAACTATAACATCGTCTCCTGTAAATGAACTTCTTTTTATTTTGAAACCATCTTGTTTCAACAGTCTCTTTCTATTCGTATTAGATCAGACTCTTATACAATTCTGTGATATCCTCTACGCTTGTCTCTTTTGGATTACCCGGACGGCAGGCATCATCATAAGCAGACTGAGCCAGGAATGGAATATCCTCTTCTTTTACGATCTCTTTCAGATCCTGTGGGATTCCTACATCCAGTGACAACTGGCGAACCGCATCTACGGCTGCTTTTCTGTATTCTTCCTGGGTCATGTTCTCTGTGCCTTCTACGCCCATTGCTTTTGCAATGTCACGATACTTCTCACCGGTAGCCTCTGCGTTATACTCCATAACAGTAGGAAGGATAATGGCATTTGCCACACCATGTGGTGTATCATACAAAGCTCCCAGAGGATGTGCCATAGAATGGACGATTCCAAGTCCTACATTTGAGAATCCCATACCGGCAACATACTGTCCCAGTGCCATATCTTCTCTGCCTTCTGGTGTGTTTTCTACCGCACCGCGGAGAGAACGGGCAATGATCTCGATTGCTTTGAGATGGAACATATCTGACAATTCCCATGCACCGGCTGTAATATATCCCTCGATGGCATGTGTCAGTGCATCCATTCCTGTAGCTGCTGTCAATCCCTTTGGCATGGATGACATCATCTCAGGATCTACAAAAGCAACTACCGGGATGTCCTTTGGATCCACGCAGACCATCTTACGGTTTTTAGCTGCATCTGTAATAACATAATTGATCGTAACCTCAGCTGCTGTTCCTGCTGTCGTTGGCACAGCAAAAATAGGAACTGACTTGTTCTTTGTATCTGCTACACCTTCCAGGCTGACAACATCTGCAAAATCTGGATTGTTGATGATAATACCGATTGCCTTTGCTGTATCCATGGAAGAACCACCACCAATGGCGATCAGATAATCTGCTCCTGATTTTTTGTATGCTTCCACACCGGTCTGAACATTCTCAATGGTTGGGTTTGGCTTGATATTGGAATACAATTCATATGCAAGTCCGGCACCATCCAGCACATCCAGTACTTTTTTCGTTACCCCGAATTTCACAAGATCCGGATCTGAACATACAAATGCTTTCTGAAATGCTCTTCCCTTTGCCTCTGTTGCGATCTCTTTGATTGCTCCTGCTCCATGATAAGAAGTCTCATTTAACACAAATCTGTTTACCATAAATATCCGTCTCCTTTACTCTTAAATGACGCTTTTATTTTACTCTTTTTTACATCAAAAGTAAATAGTTTTTGTGGAAATTATACAGTTTCAGAAAAACAATACTCTATTTTTTGTCACTTTTTACAAATTCTTTACTTTGAACTCCCGCTCTGCTGCACGACGCTGGTCTTTCTTGGCAATATCCTGCCGTTTGTCATACAGTTTCTTACCTTTTGCCAGCGCGATCTGCACTTTTATTTTACTGCCTTTAAAATACACCTGCAGCGGAACCAGCGCATATCCTTTCTGATCGATTTTCCCAATTAGTTTACGGATCTCATATTTGTGCAGCAAAAGTTTGCGCACTCTCAATGGGTCTTTATTAAAAATATTGCCTCTTTCATACGGACTGATGTGCATACCATAGATCATTACTTCGTTGTTTTTATCAATCCGTATAAAAGCCTCTTTGATACTGCAGTGTCCCTGGCGGATGGATTTTACCTCTGTTCCCACCAGTTCAATACCGGCTTCGATCTTATCTTCAATAAAATAATCATGCCAGGCTTTCTTGTTGTTGGCAATGATCTTTACGGATTCTTTTCCCATATTTATCCTATTCCTCCTGCATCATAACAAAATCAATGGTTCTTAATTCTCTGTCTACCTGCTCTACCCGGATATATACCGGCTGACCCATACGGTATTCCTTACCGGTGTAATGACCTACTACCCGGTAACGCTCCTCCTGGAACTCATACTGGTCATCTTCCATTTCCGAAATCCGCACCATGCCTTCCACGGTATTTGGCAGTTCTACATAAATTCCCCAGGAAGTGACACCACTGATCACACCATGGTAGCACTCTCCTACATGCTCGTACATATACTCTGCCTTTTTCAGTTTTTCAACTTCCCGCTCCGCATCATCGGCCCGGCGTTCCTTTTCGCTGGTGCTGATGGCCACTCCCGGAAGAAGATCGTTATAGTGTTCATATCGTTTTCCCTGGATTCCATGCCGTATATTCTCTTTTATGATACGGTGGATCTGAAGATCCGGATAACGGCGGATCGGCGAGGTAAAATGACAGTAATACTTTGTAGCCAGTCCAAAATGCCCCTCGTTGTGGGTGGAATACTTGGCACGCTTCATGGAACGCAGTGTCAGTCTGCTGAGAAATGCCTCTTCTTCTGTTCCCTCAATCTGAGTGATCAGTTTTTGCAATTCTCTCGGATGAACCTCTTCTTTTCCTACCTTGATGTGATACCCAAGGCTTGCCGTGATCATAGACAACTGCTGGATCTTTTCCAGATCCGGGTATTCATGGATTCGATACAAAAACGGTATATCCATCCAGAAATAGTCCTCAGCTACCACTTTGTTGGCCGCCAGCATAAATTCCTCAATCATGCGTGTCGCTACATTCCGGTCATACGGCACAATGTCCGTAGGTTTTCCGTTTTTATCCAAAAGGATCTTGCACTCCTGAAAATCAAAATCAATGGAGCCCTGTTTTTTCCGTCCTTTACGGAGAATGGCAGCCAGCTTTTCCATATTCCGGAACATGGGAATCAACGGCTCGTACCGTTTACAGGTCTCTTCCTTTTCGTATACAAGAATGTCTCTTACATCCGAATAGTTCATCCGCTCTGTTACCTGTATAACCGACTCACAGATGCGGTGTCTTTTGATCTTTCCATGCTCATCATAGGTAATAAGACAGCTAAGTGCCAGCCTGTCCACTCCTGCGTTCAAAGAACAGATTCCATTGGACAGTTTATGCGGGATCATAGGGATTACCCGGTCTACCAGATACACACTGGTTCCCCGGTTCAAAGCTTCTTTATCCAAAGCAGAATTTTCCGTCACATAATGGGACACATCCGCTATGTGGACTCCCAGCTCATACAGTCCGTCTTCTGTCACCTGCAAAGTGATGGCATCATCCAGATCTTTTGCATCTTCTCCATCAATGGTAACGGTATCCAGGTGGCGCAGATCCACTCTGCCTGCCATTTCTTTTGGGGACACCTCATATGGGATCCCTGCCGTCTCCTTCATTACATCCTCTGGAAACTCCTCCGGCAGTCCGTATCCTTTGATAATGGATAAAATATCCACACCGGGATCGTTTATATGCCCCAAAATTTGGATCACGATTCCTTCCGGACTTTTATCCTCATCTCCATAATTTTTCAGTTCCACAACCACCTTGTGGCCATCTACCGCCCCCAGCGTATCACCCTTAGCAATGTAAATGTCCCTGGTTATCTTCTCCTGATCCGGCACAACGAAAGTCACATTTTTATTCTTGGTAAACGTTCCCACCAGTCTGGTAGTCTTGCGCTCCAGCACTCGCAGGATCCGTCCCTCTTCCCGCCGTCTTCCATTGCCTTCCTTGGTAATCTGTACCTGCACAATATCACCATGGAACGCATTGCTGCAATACCGCTCCGAAATAAAAATATCCTCTTTTTCCTCTTCTGTCCTCACAAATCCAAATCCTCTGCTGGTAGCCATAAAAGTTCCCTGCACTACCATTTCCTTTGGCAGGCCTACCAGTCCATGAGCATCGATCTGTATATATCCCTTTTTCAAAAGATCATCAATAACCTGATGAAATTCTCCTCGTTTCTTTTTTGGCACTCCAAAAAACACAGCCAGTTCTTTAATCCGCATTGGTCTGTATTTTTCATCCTGCAAAAAAGATAATAACATTTTTGCCTTTTCTTCCAGCATCTTTATTTCCTCATCTTTCTTTTCTCAAAAAAACACTCCCTCAAATTCATGAAGGAGTGTCTACAATGATTTTATCCTATCAGTCTAACCATGTTGTGCAAAGAACAACGGAAAGTGCTACAAACAAAACCGCCAAAACTCTTGTGATCTTCACGAGCACACCCTCAGCTGAACGACCTTTGTTCTTTGTCCAATAAGTATCCGCAGCACCTGAAAGAGCTCCCAGTCCGGATGTCTTTCCTTCCTGCATTAATACAACAATAACAATCGCGATACAAACAATGATGTAAATGATTGTGGCAATCGTTTTAAGTACTGAACTTGTCATGATTCATTAGTCCTCCTGTTTCTTATTCTGGATAAATGTCGGAATCTTGATTCCTTCCATTCCTGTCTTTTCCGAAGCACTGGATCTTACACTGCTTCTTGGTGTAATGACAGACATCTCATCATTCAATGACTGTGCACCACTATTTATAGGTTTAGCTGGCTGGATACTGGATACAGAACTTCTCGTATCGGTTCCTCTGCCATCTAAAAAGCTTAATCCGCTTCTCTGCGGTGTTGCTTTTGTACGATTCATTCCACCACTCAGGAAACTTGGCTGTGATGCAGCTCCCGGTGTGGCACGGTGAAAACTGCCTGCTCCTGTCTGGGCAGTTGCTGCTGTAAATCCGGATGCACTGCCAGAACCGGATGCAATCGCATCATCTTTCAATCCTGTCGCAATCACGGTGATCGTTACATGATCATGTACTTCCGGATCTCCATCGGAAGATCCAAAGATAACATTGGCATCTGCACCTACTAACTGCTGTACATAATCTGCTGCTTCGTAGATTTCAGGAAGACTCATATCTCCACAGAAATTAAGGATCAAGTGGGTCGCACCATCGATCGTAGTCTCAAGAAGCGGACTGGAAATAGCCTGTTTCACTGCATCCAGACACTTATCATCACCGGTTCCCTCACCAATACCGATATGTGCAATACCTTTGTCTTTCATAACGGTACGAATATCTGCAAAATCCAAATTGATCATAGAAGTCTGATTGATCAGGTCTGTGATACCCTGAACACCCTGCTGCAACACTTCATCCGCTTTCTTCAATGCCTCCGGCATCGTTGTTCTGCGGTCACAGATAGCTAACAGTTTGTCATTCGGAATCACAATAAGCGTGTCCACTACTTCTTTGAGTTTTTCCACACCGGACAAGGCATTGTTCATGCGGACTTTTCCCTCAAAAGTAAATGGTTTGGTAACAATACCAACCGTAAGGATTCCCATATCCTTGGCGATCTTGGCAACAACCGGTGCTGCTCCGGTACCGGTACCACCTCCCATACCGCAGGTGACAAATACCATATCGGCATCTTTAGCAATCTCAGCCAGTTCTTCATGACTTTCTTCTGCTGCTTTCTCACCAACTTCCGGGTTGGCTCCTGCACCCAGTCCCTTGGTCAGTTTCTCACCAATCTGGACACAGTTTGGTGTCTTACAACGCTGCAACACCTGTTTATCTGTATTGACGCATACAAAATCTACGCCTTTGATTCCTTCATCAATCATTCGATTTACTGCATTATTACCGGCTCCGCCTACACCGATGACAAGGAGTTTCGCTACCCCGTTCTCTTCCTCGCTCGTTTTAATCTCTAACACAACAGTTCCTCCTTCTATATACAAATGGAATTTTATTCATGGTCACATATATTATATAATACTGATTTTTATATAAATAATCAAGTAAATTTGCAATTTTTTTTGATTATTTTGAAGACGCTTCGCTCTTTTTGAAAATGATATCGTCTTTCACCTTGTAATTACGCATATCAATCTCGCCACTGCCACCCTGTTTTTTCGCTGTCTCCAGTATACTGGCAAGGGCCGACACCTGTTCATCATAGTTGTCTTTTTTGCCTAAAAGCACCTTGACCTGGCCACTGTACAAAACAGCCTCATCCTTTTCATTCATTTCCACTTTGTCCCATTTAATCTGGTAGTGGCTGAACA
Organism: Eubacterium sp.; assembly: GCA_034089785.1. Classification (GTDB taxonomy): domain Bacteria; phylum Bacillota; class Clostridia; order Lachnospirales; family Lachnospiraceae; genus Eubacterium_F. Next base: position 14,794 of record JAXDTV010000039.1, on the reverse strand, counting down.
GATTTGCCAGATTCAGTATCTGGCTCAGAAGTTCTTCATTTTCCATCTGTACTTTTTCATACATGGTAAAGGTGGTCATCGTCTTTGTCTCAAACAACGGAATATCCTCCACCGACTTGGAAGTGCTCTTTAGCACCGTTCCATCTTTATCAAAATAAATGTATTGATTGTTGTAGGAAATTCCCGCTACGATCTTTTTCTCATAAAGTTTTATGTGGATCTCATTAGGAGACGGGTAACTGACTTCGTACTCTCTGACAAATTCCAGTTTCGGCGTCAGAGACAGCTTGTCCATGACCCAGAAACTTAAAAGATTTTTCTCAAATATATTTTTCTGGAACATCTCACTCATGACCGACTGGCTGTAGTATGTGTTTCCCTCTACGGAAACCTTTTGTACCCGAAAAAAAAGCAGGCAGAAAACAAATGCTGCGATCACACAGAAAATAATGATCCATTTGGTCTTCTTCTTGTTTTCTTTATCCATCTCAATCTTCCTCCCCGGCTTCTATGCCGATTTTCTGCAGATTATTCAAAATATTTTCGTATCCTCTGAAAATATACTGTTCGTTGTAAATCGTTGTCTTTCCCTCTGCCATAGCCCCTGCGATCACGAGGCCGGCTCCACTGCGCAGATCACAGGCATCCACTCTGGCTCCATGCAGTCTGGTAACTCCATTAATCCGTGCCCGGTTGCATATCATGTCGATATCCGCTCCCATTTTCCGCAGCTGGGCCACCATGGCAAACCGGTTTTCAAACACCTTCTCTTCAATGGTGCTGCTTCCACAGCCTTTGCAAAGTACCGGCATCAAAAGCGATTGTCCATCGGTCGGGAACTCCGGATACGGTCCGGTACAGATATAAGGGATCTTTCTTGGCGTCCCCTGCTGGGTGATCCGGAGCCCGGCTTCGTCCCACTGCATATTGCATCCCAGTTCCAGCAAAAGTTTTTTCTCTCTGGCCGAGAACACCGGTCCGGTTTCCAAAAATACATCACCGCCGCATCCTGCTGTTAAAAGGGCATAGGTCAGGGCAGCGATCCGGTCGTTGGCAACGGTCACACAGGCACCATGGAGGCTTTTTACTCCTTTGACCACAATGACGGAAGTGCCTGCTCCCTGAATATTCGCTCCCATGCTTACCAGAAGTTTACACAGTTCCACGATTTCCGGCTCTCTGGCACTGTTGCGGATTGTTGTAGTTCCTCGGGCCAAAACCGCTAAAAGCAGTATATTTTCCGTAGCACCTACACTGGGATACGCCAGGGTCACTTCCGCTCCCCGGACACCCTCCGGTGCTTCACAGGCAAGAACTCTCTCTTCTTCTACAATCTCTACGCCCATTTTGCGAAACGCATGGATATGCAGATCGATAGGCCGGCTTCCGATGGAGCATCCGCCCGGATAGCAGATGGTTACCTTTCCCATTCTTGCCAGAACGCTTCCCATAAATAGAACCGAGGCCCGGATCCGTTCTGCCGCCTGGCACTGAATCACCGGACAGTGGAGTTTTTTTCCATCTAAAACAAGGCATTCTTCCTGTCTGGAACTTTCTCCACCCATTTTTTCAAAAGCCTCTGTCATGTCCCATACATCCTGTATGCAGGGACATTTTTCCAGAATCACCGTCTCTTCTGTCAGTGCAGCTGCTGCAATCATTGGTAACACCGCATTTTTGGCTCCCTGTATCTTGACTCTGCCGCCTATGCGTCTACTTCCCTGAACAAAAATTGCCATATGTTCCCTCTGCACAACCTTTTACTTTATTTTATGCCCTATGGCCTTGTCAGGTTCTTTTGCAGTAAGAAGAAATTCCCAGTACTAATCCCATCTCCGCCATCAAGATCATGACAGAGGTACCACCGTAACTGATAAACGGCAACGGAATACCGGTTGATGGCATAGAGTTGGTTACTACCGCCACATTCATTACAACCTGTGACGCAATATGGATCATAACACCGGTACAGATCATTCCTGTAAAAAGATCCGGTGCATTCATAGCTGTATTTAAGATCCGCCACAACATAAAGATAAACATAATAATTACAATGGCGGCTCCTACCATACCCAGTTCCTCACATATGATGGCAAAGATCATATCATTATGAGACTCCGGGATAAATCCAAGTTTCTGCATACTCTCTCCCAGACCGCTTCCAAACAGCCCACCAGATGCGATGGCATAAAGCCCCTGCAGAATCTGATATCCTTTTTCATTGGTTTCTACATTCCGCCAGATTTCAAATCGCCCGGAACGAAACGAGTCACCAAATTTTACATACAAAGCCATCATAGCCAGACCTACGCCTCCCAGGACCCAGTACAGGCTCTTCTTTTTGCTGGCTACAATACACATACAAAAAACAATGGTAAAAATAACGATGGCTGTACTCAGGTTTTCCACTGCTACCAGCAGGATCAGAAGAGAACACGGTGCAAACACACGGATGATACCTTGTATCTTTCCCATGTCTTCCGGTTTCATCTGAATAAAATAAGCAGCCACCAGGATTACCGCAATCTTTGTCAATTCCGAAGGCTGTATGGATAATCCGCCGATGGAAAGCCATCTTTTAGCACCATTTACCTCCGAACCAATAAACAATACCAGTACCTGCAGCACCACTGCCACCAGATAGATCAGGGTGATCATACGCATCCGGAGCAGGGGCAGCCTGGCCACATAATATTTATAAGGTATCTTGCACACAATAAACATGGCCACCAGACCGGCTGCCACACCGATTGCCTGTTTTTTTAGAAAATAGGTAGAGTCATTGTACTTAACCTGTGAAGTATACGAACTTGCACTGTAGATCATCAGCAGACCAAAGCCAACCAGACACAGTGTGATCAGTAACAGACTATAATCAAATGTACTCTGCTCTCTATTTTGTTTTTGTCTGGCTGATTTTCTTCTACCTGCCACGGCAATTCCTCCTTACTGCCTATTATAAATTGCGAACATATTCTTTAAACAAACGGCCTCTCTGCTCATATGAGTCAAACATATCCCAGCTTGCACAGGCCGGTGACAAAAGGACAGCATCCCCTGTCTGTGTCAACTCTGCACTGCGTTTTACCGCCTGTTCCAGAGTATCTACAAACTCATACTCCGTAAATCCAAGTTTATTACAAGTGCCTGCAATCCGGTCTGCTGTAGCTCCCAGAAGAAGAAGTTTTTTTACTTTTCCGTCAAAGGCCTGGATCCACTGGTCGAATTCACCGCCCTTGTCGTAACCGCCTCCGATAAGAACCGTAGGCTTACTCATGGACTGGATTCCTTTAATAGCGGCATCCGGATTGGTTCCCTTGGAATCATTGTAATAATCCACGCCGTCTACTGTTTTCACAAATTCAACACGGTGCTCTACCGCCTTAAATTTCTTAATGGTGTCTACAATGACATCCTTTGGAACGCCCATTTCTCTTGTCATCAGGATGGCTGCCATAATATTCTCACAGTTGTGGTCTCCCGGGATGCTGGCCTCTGACATATTCAGCCACACCTCTCCGGTATCTGCGTCCACAATATCCTGATTTTCATTTTGATAAAAACCATGCTCCAGTTTTCTCTTACTGCTGAAATAAGCCACTCGGCAGTTTAAAGATCTGCCTCGTTCCCGGAGAACATCATCTTCGTAATTCAGCACACAAAGTTGTTCTTTTCCCTGGTTTCTCGTAATTTCAAACTTGGCATCAATATAGTTTTTCATGGTGCCATGGCGGTTCAGATGATCCGGTGTGATATTCAGCACAGCACTGACTGCCGGTGCAAACGTATCCACCGTTTCCAGCTGGAAGCTGCTGATCTCTGCTACCGTAACAGAGTCTTTTGTGGTTTTTAACACTTCCTTTGTGTACGGATTTCCAATATTTCCCACTACAAAAGTAGCCGGATTCCATGCTGCCATGATCTCTCCCGTCAGGGTAGTGGTAGTGGTTTTTCCGTTGGTTCCTGTAATGCCTATCACAGTTCCCTTCTCACACAAATACGCCAATTCAATCTCGCCTATGATCTTAATATCATGATTACGAAGTTCATCTGCCACCGGGATATTCAATGGAACTCCCGGGCTGAAAACAGCCAGATCCAATGTCTCTGCCACTTCTTCCGGCAGGTCTTTCAAATACACCGGCACCTTGTAAGCGGATGTATCCAGATCTTCCTTTCCATCGTATAAACTAACTTTGGCTCCACAGTGTTCCAGCAGTTCATACGCAGCCAGACCACTTTTTCCAAGACCAACTACTAATACATTTTTGTTTTTTAATTCCATTTATCTCCACGATCCTTTCTATAATGCTGCCATGCCAAGGAGGCAAAGAAGTGCTGTCACGATACTAAATGCAGCCACCACCTGTGTTTCCGAAAAACCACACAACTCAAAGTGATGATGGATCGGAGCCATTTTAAAGATTCTTTTTCCATGTGTGATCTTGAAATATCCTACCTGTAAAATAACAGACAATACCTCGATCAAATACACCAGACCCACAATAATGATAAACAGCGGAATACGGAGCATCAGGGCTGTGGATGCCACAAAGCCTCCCAGCGCCAGCGATCCGGTATCTCCCATAAACACTCTGGCCGGATATGTGTTAAACATCAAAAAGCCTAACAAAGCACCGATAACGGATGTAATGATCGGTGACATATTGGCATTGATACCAAGGGCCGCAATAGCAAAGAAGGTAGCAACGATCACCGTTACCCCGGATGCCAGGCCGTCCAGACCGTCTGTAAAGTTTACACCATTGACAGTTCCCAGAACAACGATAAATATAAAGATCACAAACAGCCATGTAGGCATAGAAAACGCATATCCTTCCACAAACGGAATACGGATCTGGGTATCCAGTTTTGCCACATCAAAATAATAGTAAGTAAATACCGCTGTTACAATAAACTGCAGAACAATCTTTTGCAGTGGCGTCAATCCCAAGGACCGTTTCTTTACCACTTTAATATAATCATCCAGAAAACCTATAATTCCAAATCCCAGTGTCATAAAAAGCACCGGAATGATATCCGGATATCTTCTTACATAGATCAAAGAAGTGATCAACACACTAAAAAGGATCACCAGACCTCCCATGGTAGGTGTTCCGTTTTTCTTCAAATGGGACGCCGGTCCCTCGTCCCGCACGGTCTGTCCGAATTTCAGTTTACGTAGAAACGGTATCAGGATCGGACATAAAACCACACTGATCAAAAATGAGATCAGAACCGGTATTAATAAAGTAAAATCATCAAATTTCATTTTTTGCACCTCTTTTTATCTTATTGAGTACTTAACGCACGAGTACATTTTATACCATTACGAAATCTATCGCAAGTATATTTCTTATTTAAGGATATACGGAAGGAGATTTGAATACAGCTGAGACACAGCCGGTGCCGCTACGGTACCTCCGTAATAAGTGCCCTCCGGCTCATCGATCCGTATCAGCGCGATGACTTCCGGCTTGGAAACCGGGGCAAACGCTAGTGTGGATGCTATATATTTGCCATTTCCTCTGGGAAGTTTCTGACTGGTTCCCGTCTTGGCTCCCACTTCATACCCCTCTACTCCTGCATTTTTTCCTGTTCCCTCCGACACTACTTTGCCCAGTGCCTCCCGGATCTGATCGGATGTTTCCTTAGACACCACTCTGGTTCCTCCGGGATAAGTAAATTTCTTCATATAACTTCCATCTTCTCTGGCTGTACTGACGCCAATATGGGGCGTGACAGAAGTTCCGCCATTGATAATAGACGAACAGCTTGCCAGAAGTCTCACCGGTGAAATCTGAAAAGACTGGCCAAAGGAGATCGTTGCCAGTTCTACTGCTCCCACTTTATCTTCTTTGTGAAAAATGGTAGCCGCCTCTCCCGGCAGATCAATGCCAGTCTTTTTCATCAGTTGAAACTGATTTAACTCTTCAAAAAAACTGTGCACTCCCAGCCGGCTTCCTACATCCATAAATACAGGGTTGCATGAATTCATGATCCCCTGCAAAAATGTTTCTGACCCGTGTCCTGTGGTTTTATGGCACCGGATCCTCCGGTCCTCCACAATGCGGTATCCCGGGCAGAAAAAATGATCGTTCATCGTAACCACTTTTTTCTCCACACCGGCTGCACTGGTTAGAATCTTAAAAGTAGATCCCGGCTCATAGGTATCTGACACGCATGGATTTCTCCACATCTGGTTACGCAGATCCTGTTTTTCTTTTGCCGTCATGGAGGCCGTTTCGCCTGTCAGTTCAAAGGGCGAGTTCAGATCAAATTCCGGTGCACAGGCCATGGCATAAATCTCCCCGTTATTGGGATTCATCACAATGATATCAACACTTTTTGCCTTCTTTTTCTGAAGGATCTGGTTTGCCACCTGGTCTGCATACTGCATGATGGTCACATCCAGACTGGTGGTAAGATTCTGTCCAGGCACAGGTTCCACTCTCTCTTCTGCTCCGTTTTCGATCTCCACACCGCCTGCTGTAGTGGTGGTAAGGATGGCTCCGTCAATTCCTTTCAGGAACTTCTCATAACTTACTTCCAGTCCAATAATCCCCTGGTTATCCGCCCCTGTAAATCCAAGAACTTTGGAACCAAGGCTGCCATAGGGATATTGTCTTTTATCATCTTCATCGACGGTCACTCCCGCCAATCCATAGTCGCGTATCGTATCGGATGTTTTCTTATCAACATTTGATTTGATCTTCTCACGAGAGGAAACCTTCTCCACTTTTCTTCGGATCTGGTCCTCATCCATTTTTAACTCTTTTGCCAGTATGCGGATTACTTTTTCGGGTTCCTTCACCTGGCTGTGAATGACTGAAATCGTAGACACTGCCTTGTTTCCTGCCAGCACCTTTCCATTCCGGTCCCTTATCTCGCCTCTTTTTGCCTTAATGCGGCGTTCCCGCTGCTGGATCTCCTTTGCCTGCACACCATAATGATCCGCCCTGGCGATCATCAGATAACAAAGCCGTCCAATCATGGCTGTCAATGCAAAAACAAATAAAAGGAACACCAGCAAAGCATTTCTTCTTTGATAGGTCTTGTGCCTGTGTTTCATCTGTCCGCCCCCATGTTTCATCTTTACAGTCTATTGCAGGCAGACATTCAATATGATTATTTTGATGGATATTGACCCAAAAACGGAAGTACCTTTTTCATGATCTTGGATGCAAATTCTGTTGCATAAGTACTGTGGGCCTGATCCTTTACTTTAGGCTCATCAATGATGACATAAATCGCCACATCCGGATCTTCCGCCGGCACACAGCCAATGAAAGATACCAGATATTTCTTAGCACTGACCGGTCGTTTCTCGGCAGTACCGGTTTTTCCTCCGATGGAATATCCTTTTACCTTGGCAGGGGATGCGGTACCCTCTTCCACCGTTGACTTTAAGTAACTGCGGAGCAGGCTGCTGGTATCCTCTGTTGTGGTCTTTTTCACGATGGTCGGCGTGATGGTCTCTACCACTTCGCCATCGCTGTTCTGGATTTCTTTCACAACATGAGGCTGATAGTAATTGCCCCCGTTCACAAGAGAGCAGAAGCCGCTGAGCATCTGAACCATAGTCATCGTCTGGGTCTGTCCAAAACTACTGGTAGCCAGTTCTACCTCATTCAAGCTGTCGGAAGAGTGCAGGAGTCCGGATGTTTCGCCCGGCAGGTCAATTCCTGTCCTCTGTCCAAATCCATATAATTCATTGTATTTTATAAACTTATCTCTTTTTAATTTCAAGCCGATATCCATCAAGGCCGCATTACAGGATTCCATCAAAGCGTGGCGGAGATCCAGCACGCCGTGTCCGGAACGGTTGCTGCAGTGGATTTCTCGGTCCCCTACTTTCAGAACACCCCGGCAGTTAAAAGTGGAGCTGTCCTGAATCAGATTTTCGTCCAGTGCCGCCGCAATCGTAAACGGTTTATATGTAGATCCCGGCTCATAAGCAGATCCGATACAGAAATTCGACCACATACTCATGAGATTTTCTTTCTTTTCTTTATCATTCATGGCCTGGATCTGTGCCTGAGTAAACATAGTGCTCATATCTCTTGGATTATTCAGGTCAAAGGTAGAGTTGGATGCCATAGCCAGCACTTCTCCGTTTTTCGGATTCATCATCATAACCGCTACCTTCTGGGCACCGGTTCCCTTCTTCTGGAAGTCCTGGATTTCCTGCTCTACGATCTGCTGTACATTAGCGTCAATGGTAAGTACGACAGAATTGCCGTCTTTTGCCTTTTTCACAGTCCGCTGCAGGTTCATGTTGGAATCAAAATATCCAAATTCACGCCCCGTGGTACCGCAGAGTACATCGTTATAACTTTCCTCTACCCCGTAAGTTCCCTGGTTTTCAGAAGACATAAATCCGATGATATTACAGCCTACTGTTTTCAACGGATAATCCCTTGTGTAAGTCTCTTCAAACCATACACCTACAATGTTTTTGTCCTTCTGCATCTTCTTTTTAAAGCCATCCACTTTTTTAGAATCCAGTTCTTTCAATTCATCCAGATGCTCATACATGGAGTTGGATTTTTTTGCGATAACCTGGTTGATGGTATCCGCTTTTACCGAAAAATAGGATGCAATGGCTTCTACCGTAGCGGTTTTCTTTTCTGCATCTTCAGCCAGGGTACGAGGCTCCAGGATCAGATTGTACTTTCTGACACTGACTGCCATGGTTGTATTATTACGGTCTTTGATGGCCCCCCTCTGATAATTCAGGGTCGTATTGGTATACGACTGCTGTGAAAGAGCCGCTTTTTTGTATCGTTCGCCCTGATCTCTGTTAATTCCGTAAATCCGGATCCCCAGTGCAACAAAGGCTAAAATAAATAACATAAAAAAGCAAAAAAGAGCAATCCTCATTCCACGCGTGAACTTTCTTCGTTTTGCTCTTTTTCGTCTTATTCTTCTTCGTCTATAGGCTTCTTCTCTATAATACTTGTCTGTCATAGATTTTTCCCCACTTCACCGTCAATCATCTGAAATCGCACTATGCTGTCTGACCTGTGTGCTTTTCTTACTCTCATAGGTAAACACCTGGTTGTCCTTAGGCTGGCACATTCCCAATTCCTTGGTAGCCTTTCTGTAAATCTCTGTCAGATCCACATTATTGTCCAGTTCCATTTCAGCTACTGTGTTCTCTCGTTCCATGTTTACAACTTCACTTTGTAAGTTTACCACACTTTTGCTCAAATAGGTAGACTGAAATTGCAGACGGATATAAAACAAAGACACGAACATAACAACGGAAAAAGTCACAACCGTCCAAAACACTGCTACACGGTCAACTCTCTTTTTCGGTTTCTGATGTCGCTTCTGTTCCTGCTGTCTGCGGATCTCTTCCTCCCGCCGTCTTAAAGGTGCTGCTTCCAGCTGTCTGGCAGCACTTCCATATACATAAGGCGTATTTCTTGTGGACATGAATTAATTTCCCCCTGTTTTTCTTCTTTCAAACACTCTTAACTTAGCACTCTTAGAGCGCGAATTTGCGTCCAGTTCTTCCTGTGACGGAAGAATCGGTTTTCTCGTAATCACTTTCCCTTTTGATACATTGCCGCACACACATACCGGAAAGTCCGGAGGACAGGTACATGGATTTTCTGCCTGTCTGAACTTCAGTTTCACCATTCTATCCTCTAAAGAATGGAATGTGATAATACACAATCTTCCGGAATCGCTCAATAAATCGATCATTTCATCCAGCGCCTGACGCAGCACATCCAATTCGTGATTGCACTCAATCCGGATTGCCTGAAAGGTGCGCTTGGCCGGATGCCCTTTTCCATTCCTTGCCTTTGCCGGCATGGAGCGGCGGATAATATCAACTAATTCAAAGGTTGTTTCAATTTTCTTTTCTTCTCTTGCCAGACATATGTTTTTGGCAATATTTCTGGCATACCTCTCTTCACCATATTCTTTGATGATACGATACAGTTCTTCCTGCGGATACTCATTCACAATCTCCATGGCACTGATACTCTGCTGTCTGTCCATTCTCATATCCAGGGGAGCATCCTCCATATAGGAAAATCCTCTCTCTGCTGTATCCAGCTGATAAGACGACACGCCCAGATCCAGTAAAATACCATCCACTTTTTCTACCTGCAGATCCTTCAGTACCTCTTTCATGTGAACATAGTTGCTTTTGACGATATGAACTTTTTCACCAAACTTTGCCAGGCGTTCTGTAGAGACCCGGATTGCTGTCTCATCCTGATCCAGACCGATAAACATACCCTCGGGGCCTAATTTTTCACATACTCTGGAAGCATGTCCGGCTCCCCCCAAGGTACCATCCACATACACACCGTCGGGTTTTATGTCCAGATTTTCAATGACTTCTTCTAATAAAACGGAAACATGATTAAATTCCATCAGCCTTCTCTCCTTTCATTAAAAACTCAGTCCAAACTGCGACATATCCTCGGCAATATCTTCGATGTTGTCATAATCATCATTGTCTTCCCAGCGCTTTTTGCTCCAGATCTCGATCTTTGATAAAACGCCCACAAAGACAATCTCCTTTTCCAGTCCTGCGTACTCTCTTAACTTTGCCGGCAAAAGAGTCCTTCCCTGCTTGTCTACTTCGCAAGGTGCCGCTTTTGCCATAAAATGCCTCTGCAGCATACGGGCTTCTTTTGTTCCCGGCAATTCTTTCAACTTGTCAATGAACTTCTCCCATTCAGACATGGGATATGCAAACAGGCATCCATCGAGACCCAATGTGACCACAAACGACTCGCCCAAGTCTTCTCTGAGTTTTGCAGGAACAATCACTCTTCCCTTGGCATCAAGTCCATGCTCGTATGTACCCATAAACATAATCATTCACCAACTTCCGTTTCGTGATGGATGTGTTATGTCAGTTACACCACTTCGTGACATTTTCCTCCACTTCGCACCACTTTTAACACCATCTTACACCACTTTATGGGAATACGCAAGCAGAAAAATTTTCCAATGAAGGCATAAAAAAAGAGAGAAAAACCTATACTTAGTGGTTTTTCTCTCTTAACCAGTCATTTTCTACTACATATTGTTTTGTTGTTAAATTATATATTTTTTGTTCTTTTTTTATTTTTTCTGAACAGGATCACCCAGGCAACGATTCCAGCCAGGGCAAGCACCGCAGAAAGCACCTGCGAAACAGCAATCCCGGTAGATCCAATCTGCAGCTGATCGGTACGAAGTCCTTCGATCCAGCATCTTCCTATTCCATATCCGATCAGATAGATCAGGAAAATTTCACCGTTAAATGCCTTCTTCTTGATGCGCAGTATCATCAGGATCAAAATGATCAGATTCCAAACCGATTCATACAAGAAGGTTGGATGTACCTGTATATAATTTACACCATCAATGGTCTGCATATGCTCAGTCATAGCGTCCGTTATACTGCTTGGATTCACTTCATCCACTTTCAGGCGCATGGCAAACAAAGAATTTGTATACTCTCCAAAGGCCTCTCGGTTCATAAAGTTTCCGTACCGCCCGATGATCTGTCCCAGAATCAGTCCGGTCACTGCCGTATCAGCAAATTTCAGAAAATTATAATCCTTTCTTTTGCAATACACGATGGCCGTAATGACCGCTGCAATCACACCGCCGTAAATAGCCAGACCGCCGCCGCGTATGTTAAAAATCTGCATGAGATCATCTTTATAACTGTCCCAGCTGAAGATCACATAGTAGGCTCTGGCTCCGATGAGGGCAAACAAAATTCCCCACAGAGCAAAATCTGTATAAACTTCCGGATTTTGTCCTGTCCTTTTAGCATTCCATCTGGCCATCACGATTCCAAGCAACATACCGCAGGCAATGATAATGCCATAGAAGGCAATCTGAAAGCCTGCCACAGAAACACTTTTAGGCACATTTGAAAAATAAATTCCTATGTTCGGAAAAGCAATATCTGCTCCCTTCATACTTCCTCCAATCTGTCTTTTCTATCAGACATTAAAGCAGAACAGCACCACATCGCCATCCTGTACTACATAGTCTTTTCCTTCTGAACGAACCAGACCTTTTTCCTTGGCACCATTCATTCCGTCATATTTAACCAGATTGTCATAGCTGACCACTTCCGCACGGATAAATCCTCTCTCAAAGTCTGTATGGATCTTACCTGCTGCCTGTGGCGCCTTGGTTCCTTCTGTGATGGTCCATGCTCTTGTCTCATCCGGCCCCGTTGTCAGATAACTGATCAGTCCCAAAAGACGATAACTTGCACGGATCAGTTTTTCCAGACCGGATTCTTTTAATCCAAGATCCTCTAAGAACATCTTCTTTTCATCTTCATCTAACTCTGCGATCTCCTGCTCAATCTGCGCACAGATCACAAACACTTCTGAATTTTCCTTTGCGGCAAATTCACGAACACTGGCTACCTGTGCATTGTCTGCTCCATCGTTTGCCAGATCCTCTTCTGCTACATTGGCTGCATAAATAACAGGTTTGGCTGTCAGAAGATTGTACTCTGCAAACCATCCTTCTTCATCTTCATCCTTCAATTCAAAGTTTTTGGCAAGATTTCCTTCCTCCAAAAATGCTTTCAGGCGCTGCAAAAGTTCTACTTCTTTTGCCAGTTTTTTATCGTTTTTAGCTCCTCTGGAGGTCTTGGCGATCCTTCTTTCCAGGATCTCTACATCCGAGAAGATCAACTCAAGGTTAATGGTCTCAATATCACGCAGTGGATCAATACTGCCATCCACATGAACAATGTTGGAATCTTCAAAGCAGCGTACTACATGGACAATGGCATCCACTTCACGAATGTTAGATAAAAACTGGTTACCCAGTCCCTCTCCTTTGGATGCTCCTTTTACTAATCCTGCTATATCTACAAATTCAATGACTGCCGGCACTACTTTGGCAGAGTTGTTCATCTTGCTGAGGACATCCAGTCTCTCATCCGGTACCGGTACCACTCCTACATTCGGGTCAATGGTACAAAATGGGTAGTTAGCTGATTCTGCTCCTGCCTTTGTCAGTGAATTAAATAATGTACTTTTTCCTACATTGGGTAATCCCACAATTCCGAGTTGCATAGCTCTATCTTTCCTTTCTCTTATAAACCTTGTTTTTTTCAGGTCATTTCCCGTGTATAAGCCTCTTTTATGCAAAGAAATGCTCAATACAGCACATTGCATTATACCATGTTTACTCTTTTTTGTCCATAAAGTAGGGAAAAGCGTTTGTAGCCTGCAAACTTGTCACTGCAATCGTTCCTGCTGTTCCCGCTACTCATCCTCCGGCTTTAGTGGTCCATAATAATAAGAAGATGTGGCTCCGCCATCGATCAGGAAGGTAGATCCTGTGATAAACGCTCCTTTATCACTCATCAAAAGTTCCGCCACATTTGCCACTTCATCTGCCGTTCCCGGTCTTCCCGCCGGACATTTTGCAAACATATTTTTATAAAAATCTCCACGAGGGCCGTTGAATTCATCTTGTGCAAGAGGTGTTACAATAATTCCAGGTGCAATGTCATTTAATCTGGCACCGCGTTTTCCCCATTCTACTGACTGGGCCATAACACGCTTTTCATTGCATCGTTTTGCCATCTGATATGCGTGAAGTGTATCTTTGATATTTTCCGGCTGTAAAATATCAAGATCCAATAATTCTTCCGTCGGTGTCGTGGCAAGTGCTTCGTCCTCTTCTTTCGTAAGCTGAGGCATTCTCCAGCCGGACTGACTGGAAATTGTAACTCCACAGCCGCCTTCTGCGATAACTTTTCCCACTTCTTCCAGTAAAACAGCCGTTCCGTACAGGTCTACATTCAGGATTGCTTCGATCGGTGCCTGGCTTGGTGAAACACCTGCTCCGTTTACAAGCATTTTGATCTCACCATACTCTTTTGCTTTCGCGATCAGGGACAAAATTGACTGTCTGGAAGAAAGATCCATCTCTACCGGTTCTACATCAAATCCTGCATTGTTCATAATCTCTGCAATTGCTTTTGCATTTTCTATATTTTTATCACCCATAACGATTTTCTTTCCATAGCCGACTCGTCTTGCAATCGCCATAGAAATCTGTCCTGCACCTGTTACGATCATTACCTCTTTTTTATTCATAATCTGTATCCTTTCCTCTTGTCATTACTTCTTTTATTTCCTAACGATCTGCCTGCTCAACATTTTTCTCAGCCCAGGCCGCCACGGCCGCTTCCGCTTTTTCTGCGTCTGCACCATGAACTGCGATACCAGATCCAAATACGGCACCGTTACAGATTTTCTTAAGGTCACGCTCACTGCTTCCAAGCCCGCTTCCCTCATGAGTCATCAGTGCCATCACCTTTTTCCCGGTAAAATCAAGTCTCTCAAGCTGGGTAAACACTGCTGTAGGATAAGTTCCCCACCAGCAGGGACCGCATACAAAAATGTTATCATACTCCGCAATGTCAGAAAGATACTGCTTCAATTCCGGCCTGGCGTTTTCTCTTAATTCCTGCTGTGCTTCTTCTGTGCATTTATGATAATCCTTAGAATATTCATTTACCGTCTCAACTTCAAACAGATCTCCACCAACTGCTTTCTGAATGAACTCTGCACAGATTTCCGTATTTCCTTTCTTTAGATCCACAATTTTACCATTCACATAGTTCTCACCTTTTCTTGAATAGTATAGGATCAAATTCTTAGCCATTTCAGATACCTGTTATGAAGTGACCTCTTGTCAAGAGTAAATTTCAAGAAATCACCACATTTTCCTTTCTTTTAAATTTTAACACTGGGTACAGAGGCAGAGCCTCAGATCTAACAGTCCCCGG
>JAXDTV010000027.1:0-13027 GCA_034089785.1 Eubacterium sp. | reverse complement strand
AGATGCCTCTTTAAATAACATTCGGTCTGTATAAGAATGTGTCAGTCCTTCTACGGTAATTAAGTTCATACTCATCCTCCATTCTCGATAAATAGTAACATATTACGGCCGGTTCGTAAAGAAACCCCCCGGACTTTTCCCTTGTAAAATTCTGAGGAACTTGATAAAATAGAGGTCAGCTAAAAAACAAGGGGGATTCACATTTACTATGAATAAAAAAGAAGTAGCAGAAATCAAAAAACGATTTACCAAGACAAAATGCAGTTTCACCAGATTGTGCGGCTGCTATGTAGATGCCGAAAAGCAGAAAAGACTGACCTTAAAGGAAGCATTTTTAAGTCTTCCGGAAGAGGAAATGTTTAAATACATCGATATTTTCCGCAAAACCCTTTCCGGTTCCATCGGAAAGACTATGTTAAATATGGAGTTTCCGATGGAGCAGGAAACGAAAGAAGACGGTACCCAGCGTTTTCTCATGAAACTCTTAGAAAGCAAACTTACAGATGATGATCTTTTGAATGAATTTTACGACAAGATCATCAGCGTCTATAATTACCCGGAAAATTATTTTATCATTCTGACCCACGATGCTTATGATATTCCTAAGATCACTTCGGACGGCGTGGAAAACTTTGACGCTTCGGAGTATGTTTACGATTATATCCTCTGCTGTATCTGTCCGGTAAAATTAACAAAACCGGGGCTTTGTTACAACGCTGAGACCAACCACATTCAGGACCGCATCCGAGACTGGGTAGTAGAGGCACCTCAGTCCGGCTTTTTGTTCCCTGCCTTTAACGACCGCAACATGGACATCCACAATCTTCTTTATTACAGCAAAAAGTCTGACGAACTGGATGCAGCCATCACGGAAGAGGTTCTTGGATGCCAGCTTCCTCTCCCGGCCAAAAGCCAGAAAGAGACTTTCAACAACATCCTGGAAGAATCTCTGGGATTGGACTGCGACTATGAAGTGGTCAAGACCATCCATGAAAATCTGAACCAGATGTTGGCCGAGACTTCCGAGGAACCGGAACCGCTGGCACTGGCCAAAGAGGATATGTCTCATCTCCTGATGAAAAGCGGCGTAGAAGAAAAAGAGATCGAGACCTTTGAAACCCGCTTTGATGAAACCGTAGGGGAGGACCAGTGCCTGATGGCTGCCAACATTTCCAGTCCTAAGAAATTTGAAGTAGCCACTCCGGATGTGAAAGTCACCGTCAATCCACAGCGGACAGATCTGGTAGAGACAAAAATAATCGATGGCGTTCCTTACCTGATGATCGAGATTAATGATCTGGTAGAGGTAAACGGAATCCAGGTTGTCTCTGAACTGGCATCTTCCGGATCTTCTGAAAACAGCGGAGAAACAGCGGCAGAATAGTTACTTTCTCCATTTTTTCGGAAACTGATATTCATCCCGGTCTGATAACACACCGAATTCATAGCCCTGCTGACGAATGTAGTCAAGAATCTGGGGCAGTGCCTTCGGTGTGTTTTTTGCACCCCCGGAATCGTGCAGGAGAATAATAGGATACTGAAATCTTGTGAGATCTTTTTTTACATTGGCAAGGATCTCTGCCGTACTTACATCCTTGCGGATCGCATCCTCTCCTGACACGGACCAGTCAAAACTCTTCACTCCCATCTCATGCATTTTCTCAGTTGCGCTGTCTACAAACCCTCTGGCAAATCCATTGTTACTTCCCCATGGAAAACGCTGCACTTTCGGCTTTACCCCGGTAGTCTTTTCGATCTTTTCATAAGCCGTCATAAAATCCTTCATGAAAGCAGTCTCATTTTTATACATGATCTCATGCTCGTGACAGGCGGTATGAATCCCCACCTCATTGCCTTGGTCAATGAGTTTTTTCACAGAATCCTGCCGTTTTTCTGTGAGATTATCACTGATAAGAAAGAAAGTTGCCACCGCATTCTTTTCCTTCAAGATCTGCAAGATCTCTTCTGTATGGTTGCTGGGTCCGTCATCAAATGTCACATAGGCAATTTTTCTGTCTCGCTGGTTTTCCTTTTTTACCTGAGACGCAAGACGGGCAGTAACCACAACCTGGTCACTGCCCGTCTCTATAGCAACAGGATCTGTATCCTGTCGGTTTTTATTCAATTCTTCACATACAAGTACCATCAATGTACAAAAACAAATGAAATATATCCACCTCTTCATAGCGAATCACCTAATATATGCACTTATCTTATTTTATGTATGTGTCTCTGAAAAGATTCAGAAATTAGTTCAAAATAGTCTCCTGTGTCTCTTTATCAAAGATATGGATCTTGGAGCCATCCAGTGCAATCTTGATTGTATCACCAGGACGGGCTGTTGTACGAGGATTTACTCGAACGGTAATATCGAAGTTGTCTACTGTGAAGTACAGGAATACTTCAGCACCCAGCATCTCGTATACTTTAACAGTTGCTTCCAAAGATGTCTCTGGAGAGTTGCTGATGAACATTTCCTCATCTTTGATATCTTCCGGACGGATACCAAATGTAACGATCTTGTCTTTGTATCCAAGCTCGATCAGTTTCTTAGCTTTGTTCTCTGGAAGTTTGATGGTGTTGGAACCAAACATAAGAAGAACATCGCTTCCGCTTACAACAACCTTAGCGTCGATGAAGTTCATCTGAGGAGATCCGATGAATCCGGCAACGAACAGGTTCTTTGGTCTCATATACAGATCCAGTGGAGAATCAACCTGCTGTACAATACCGTCTTTCATAACAACGATACGGGTACCCAGTGTCAAAGCCTCTGTCTGGTCATGTGTTACATAGATAATAGTAGTTTCCAGTCTCTGATGCAGTTTGGAAATCTCGATACGCATCTGTACACGAAGTTTTGCATCCAAGTTGGAAAGTGGCTCATCCATAAGGAATACTTTAGGATTACGAACGATTGCACGACCCATGGCAACACGCTGTCTCTGTCCACCGGACAAAGCCTTTGGCTTACGGTCTAACAAATGCTCGATATCAAGGATCTTAGCTGCCTCAAGAACGAGACGGTCAATCTGATCTTTTGGAGTTTTACGGAGTTTCAGACCAAATGCCATGTTGTCATATACAGACATATGTGGGTACAAAGCGTAGTTCTGGAATACCATCGCGATGTCTCGGTCTTTAGGCTCTACATCGTTTACTAATCTGTCGCCGATCCAAAGCTCACCACTGGAAATTTCCTCCAGTCCTGCGATCATACGAAGTGTAGTAGATTTACCACATCCGGATGGACCTACGAAGATGATAAACTCTTTGTCTTCAATCTCTAAGTTAAAATCTTTAACAGCGTGGAAGCCGTTCGGATAAACTTTATTGATGTTTTTTAATGATAAACTTGCCATTTTATGTCCTCCTAGGGTTCTTTGTCTTTAACGTCTTTTCTGATTGTACACTATTTCCAGACAAAACACCATAGACAAAATACATAAATAATCCGGCGAGTTTTGTAAACTTTGCATAAAGCATATTTTTTCTACAGAGAGGTAAAGCCCTCTCCCCGGACTTCCCTGGCATCGCTGATAATGACAAACGCCCTTTCATCACATTCCTTAATAAGCCCCAGTGCCCGGGTCAGTTCCTTTTTCTTCACCACGCACAAAAGCACTTTTTTCCGGTCTTTGGAATATTTTCCCACTCCGTTTATCTCCGTCACACCATGAAGGAGTTCTTCCATTAGACAGCCGGCCACCCGGTCCCCCTTATCTGTAATGACATACAAAGTCTTTGCAAAATCCACGCCTGCCAACATCCAGTCCAGCACTTTTGCCGTGAGAAACACTGTCACCACCGAGTAAATCCCCCTCTCCAATCCATAGACTGCCGTTCCCAAAAGCACGATGGCCCCGTCCAGAATGCCGATCACCGTAGACACACTAAAACCAAGCTTTCCCCCGCAGAAAAGACTTCCCAGAAGGTCGGTGCCTCCGGTGGATCCCCCGGCCCGTATCACAAGTCCCAGCCCTACACCGCTGATACCGCCTCCAAGCAGTGCCGCCAGAAGCCTGTCATCCCCGGGCGTGCCAAGTGGCAGGATCCCCAGAAACAGAGAAAAACACATCATGCCCCACAGACTTTTTCCCAGAAATGAAAATCCCTTCTTTTTCCATCCATACAAAAACAGTGGTACATTTAGTGCCAGTGTGGTCAGAGAAACCGGTATGGGAACGATCCTGTTCAGCACAATGCCGATTCCCGAAAAACCTCCGGTAACCATAGACTGGGGTTCATAGATCCACCGCACCGCCAGTGCCATAAAAAAAGTACCTAAGGCGGTCTGGCCATAGGTACTTACTTTACTGTATCTCTTCTTTGTCTCTGCCATCTTTACCACCGCCAAACAATTTGTTTCTGGTAGTATAATGGTCCATCTTGCGGTTAAATATTCGTTTTCTGAAAAAATGAGCGTTGGGGATCTTGGCAACTCTGCGGTAGATCCATCCCAGATGCATCTTTTCAAAGGCTTTTGGCACATGTACATTGTCCCTCATAATATGAGGCATAATGCTGCCTGCCACAAAGCAGATCTTGGCATTTACCTTGCTTTTATTGTTCAGGATCCACTCTTCCTGCTCCGTACTGTCCATGGACAAAAGGATCACATCCGGTATCTTCATATTGATGTCATTGATCAGTGCCTCTTCTGTCACATCCCCTTCTGCCACATACACTCCCAGGACATTTTCACTCTTAAAATGTCTGGTCATAAACCGGAATACACTTTTTGCCTCTTTCTCATTTCTCAAAACCAGATAAAATGTCCGATCCTGCAAAAGCTGGCACAGATCCAGCAGATTGTGGTAACTGACTACCATTCCACCGGTCTCCAGCACCTCCACATGGTGGGCAGAAAGAATCGTCTTCTCCCCGGGCAAAACCATGTCGGCTTCTTTCATTACTTCCTGTACCAGTTCATTTTCATCATACGTATCAATGTAGTCCAGGGAAATCATATGAACTACATTCAAAACATCATTATCAAGATAAGAGGCTATTTCATCGTGAAATGTTTCCTGAGTAAAAAGGTCCAGTTCCATATCCATGATCTGCACTTTTGTTCCCATGATCTTTCTCCTCCAAATCTAGTTACTACTCCAATGCTGCATCGGTTCCCAATACAACCACGATATCCGCACTCTGCCAGTCCGGATTCTGTGACAATTCCGATTTTGACTTAATGGCTGCATTTTTATAATAATTCAAAAGTGGTTTGCCCCACTTGGTTTTCTTTGCATAAATCGTAGTGGCCGTCTGCTTCGTACCGGTATAATTTCCCACGCCGGTAACGGTGTAGCCGTCCGCTGTCATTTTATTCTGATAAGAGGATGCCAGTCCGTTGATGGCACTTCCATTGGCGATCCAGATCTTTTTGCCAAGAGCCGCCGATGATGAGGACGAAGCTTTGCACAGATCCCCTTTGATCACAGTCTGCGGTGCTGTGTAGGCATCTGCCTCCCATATATTATTGACCATTTTCCTTGTTTTTTTACCATTCAGTTCAAAAACACCGGAGGCTTTTGTTCCGAAAGCACCGTGAACACGAATGTATTCCTGATTTACCTGAGCCAGGCTGGATGCATACTTCTGTCTCTGGGACAAAGTAGTGTCGCTGATGAGATTGTCCCAGCAGCTGTCCATCAGGTCTTCAATGTCACCTTTGTCCTTTAATTTGGCAAGGACAGAGGCCGCCGGTTTGTACAGCGGTTCTTTGTCGGATTTTTTCTCAAAATATTTGTCAAAATCCTCCGTTGTCATGGCTGTAAAATATCCGATATCCACATCCATGGCATCCTGCAGGATCAAAATACCGTACTCGTATGCCACATCCCCGGTGAAATATTCATTGATATCAGACAGTTTCGCCACCTGAGGCAGTTTCTGGCTGACTTTGATCAGATCGCTGTAAGTATCTGCCGATATGGTAATCTGGGTATTGGCAGGGATCGTTACATAAGAAAGATTCTTTGTATTTTCATCAAAAAGCTCCAGGACTACCGCCTTGATCTTTTTTGTCTTTTTATCATAACTGTAGATCAGATTGCTTGATTCATTTCCTGTATTTACCGTAATTGCGTGGGTATACTGAGTACTGCGCTCCGTCCGGCTGGTCTTGTTGTAATACAGCATGGTAAGGTAATAACTGAGCACTCCTACCACAACAAATAAAAACATAACCCCCAGTGTTTTTAAAAAATTTTTTAGGATAATCATTCCAATACTTTTTTTCTTCATTCCATCCTCCAACACACGAAATTGTTTTGTGTTTGCATATGTTTTTTTATTATAGCAGATTGCTTTCAATTATACAAGCATTGAAAGATTGTATCTTTTCCACTAGAATATGAAGTAATTAATATTTTGCGAGGTTTTGAAATTGGCAGGCATGAAAAAAAAAGATATATTTTTTCTCATATTTCTCACTCTGGCAGGCATGATCCTTATGTGGTGCCTGTATTTTGTTCCTGATAAAAGCCACTCATCCCTTTCCCTTGTTGTACGGCAAAACGGCAAAGTGATCGAGACTCTTCCTCTGGATCAGAATGTAACCCGGACTGTTTCTTCCGATCAGGGACATACCAATGTATTTCAGATCAAGGACGGACTTGTTACGATGGAACAGGCCGACTGCGGCGATCACACTTGTGTAAATACCGGCTCCATCTCCCAGGCAGGGCAAAGTATTGTCTGCCTTCCCAACAAACTGGTACTGCAGATTGAAGCAGGCTCCGGGAAAAATGACAAAGATACGCCGGACGCTGTGGTCCACTGACAGTCAGATCTCAGAAAGGAGGGTCCCTTTTGAAACATCATTCGATCCGCACGGTAGCGGAATTATCCATCTATGTAGCTTTGGCATTTATTTTTGGCTACCTGGAAAATCTTTTTCCCATTCCTATGCCGGTTCCCGGCATGAAACTGGGATTTGCCAACATAATCACCGTCATTGTTTTGTACCGCAGAAACTTCCGGGACGCATTGTTAGTTTCCCTGCTGCGGATCGTTTTAAATGCTTTTACATTCGGCAGTCTTTTCAGCCTGCTGTACAGTCTGGCCGGTGCCCTTCTCAGCCTGTTTGTCATGGCTTTTATTAAGAAAAAGACCTCCCTGGCTCTGGTCAGCGTCAGTGCAGCAGGTGGCATCTGCCACAACCTGGGGCAGTTTATAACCGCCGGTCTGCTGGTAGGCTTTCCGGCACTGGCTTATTATGCCCCTCCGCTTTACTTTGCCGGTCTTTTTTCCGGTATTTCCATCGGGATTCTGTGCAATTGTGTCTTGAATCTTATTCCATAATCGACTACAATAGAAGTCATAAATAAAAAAGATATTTTCACATTTTATAGATTTGGAGGAATTTTTATGCTGAATGCAATTATTACCGGTGCTACCGGCGGCATCGGAAGTGCCATTGCCCGCCGTCTGGCAGATGGTGGATACCGTGTTGTTCTTCTTGGCAACAAATCCACTGACAGTCTTGATAAACTTCAAAAGCGTACCTGCTCTCCTTTGGCGCTGCGGGGCAACCTTGGCAATCCTTCCACCGTTGACAACCTGATCAAACAGGCCATGGATCTTCTTGGCAACATTGATCTGTTTGTAAACTGTGCCGGCATTTCCCATGTAGGATTGATCACGGAAGAGTCCAATGAAGGCTGGGCGGAAATCCTGGATGCCAATCTTTCTTCTGCTTTTTACTGCAGTCGTGCCATCGTTCCTTACATGATCCGGGAACAAAAAGGACGCATCCTGAACATTTCCTCCGTATGGGGCAATGTAGGTGCGTCCTGTGAAGTTGCTTATTCAGCCACCAAAGGCGGCATCAATGCGTTTACGAAAGCACTGGCAAAAGAACTGGCTCCCAGCGGGATCGCCGTCAATGCGCTGGCATGCGGTATTATCGACACGCCTATGAACCAGTGTTTTTCTCCGGATGAGATCCAGGAGATCTGTGATGAGATTCCGGCAGGCCGTATGGGAAATCCAGAAGAAGTAGGGGAAATGGCCTTTCTTCTTGCGCAGGCTCCTATTTATCTTACCGGCCAGGTCATCATCATGGATGGCGGATGGATCTGATCATTTTACAATAGTTCCGCCGCCCAGTACATACTGGTCATCATAAAGTACCAGTGCCTGCCCCGGTGTAACAGCTCTTACCGGTTCCGGGAAAGTCAAGGACAGAGAGTCCTCACCTACACCGGTAATGACTGCTTTCGCTCCCCCGTGGCTGTATCGGATCTTGGCAATCACTTCCTGTCCTTCTTCAAAATGATCCACAGCCATACAGTTTATCTTGGATGCTTCCAGATGGTCGGTAAACACATCCATTCCTTTTCCCAGCACCACTTCATTAGTATCCGGCCGTATCTCAACCACAAAGACCGGCTCTCCAAAAGCGATACCAAGTCCTTTTCTCTGTCCAATGGTATAATGTCCAATTCCCTTGTGGGTTCCCAGAATATTTCCTTCCAGATCTACAAAATTTCCTTCTTTTTCTCTGACGCCTGTTTCTGTCTCTACAAAAGAAGCATAATCTCCGTCCGGCACAAAACAAATATCCTGACTGTCCGGTTTGTGAGCCACCAGAAGATTTTCCCGCTCCGCGATCTCACGGATTTTTTCCTTTTCATAATCTCCTACCGGAAACAAAGTACGGGACAACTGATCCTGGGTCAGATTGTACAAAGCATATGTCTGGTCTTTGCGTACAGAAGCAGAACGGCGGAGTGCATATCTGCCGTTCTCTAATCGTTCTATTTTCGCATAATGGCCGGTGGCTATGTAATCCGCTCCGATAGCCAGACTTTTATGCAGCATGGATTCCCATTTCACATACCGGTTGCAGGCAATACACGGGTTCGGTGTACGACCCTGGCGGTACTCCTTTACAAAATAGTCAATGACATTTTCCTGAAACTCCTTGCGGAAATTCATTACATAATAAGGAATCCCCAGCTGATTGGCTACTCTTCTGGCGTCTTCCACGGCACTGAGTCCACAGCATCCCCCTTCATGTTCCAGGGTGCAGGCATCTTCTTCCTGCCAGATCTGCATGGTCACGCCGATCACATCATAACCTTGTTCTTTTAAAAGGTAGGCAGCCACAGAGGAATCTACCCCGCCGGACATGCCTACCACAACTGTCTTATTCTTCATCGTTAATATCTGCCTTTGGCTTTTCAAGACCTTCGATCTTGATGCCATGCTTTTCTGCGTAATCCCACAATGCTGCGTGGATTGCTTCCTCTGCCAGCAGGGAACAATGTACTTTTACCGGTGGAAGTCCATCCAGCGCTTCCATAACCGCTTTGTTAGTTACTTCCAGTGCTTCATAAATGGTCTTTCCTTTTACAAGTTCTGTAGCCATACTGCTTGTAGCTACGGCAGCTCCACATCCAAATGTCTTGAACTTGCACTCTTTAATAATCTTTGTATCCTCATCAATATCCAGATACATTCTCATGATATCGCCACATTTTGCATTTCCCACAGTTCCTACGCCGCTGGCATTCTCAATCTCGCCCACATTTCTCGGATTGGAAAAATGATCCATAACTTTTTCACTGTACATTATTTATTCTCCTTTACAAAATCCTCGTATAATGGTGACATACTGCGCAGTCTTTCTACAATACCCTTCAGACTGTCTACTACAAAATCTGCATCTTCTTTGGTGGTCTCTTCTGAAATCGTCAGACGGAGTGAACCGTGTGCAATCTCATGAGGAAGTCCGATAGCCAGAAGCACATGAGACGGATCCAGAGATCCGCTGGTGCAGGCAGAACCACTGGATGCGCAGATTCCTTTTTGATCCAGCATGATCAAAAGTGACTCTCCCTCAATAAAGCGGAAGCAGATATTGATGTTGTTCGGAAGACGGTTCTCTCTGTGTCCGTTTACTTTAATATATGGAATTTCTTTTTCCACACGGCCAATGAGATAATCTCTTACTTCCGTTTCCTTGGCTGCATTTGCCTCCAGCTGCTCCATTGCGATCCGGGTTGCCTCTCCCATTCCCACGATACCAGGTACATTGTGAGTTCCGGCACGACGGGAACGCTCCTGGGCCCCACCATGAATAAAGGATCCCAGTTTCAGTCCATTTCTCATATACATAAAGCCAATGCCCTTTGGTCCGTGGAATTTGTGTCCACTGGCACTGAGCATATCAATATTCATTTCCTGCACATCGATCGGCACATGACCAAATGCCTGTACTGCATCGGTGTGGAACAATACACCATGTTTCTTGGCGATCTCACCGATCTCCTTAATCGGCTCGATGGTTCCAATCTCGTTGTTGGCAAACATAATAGAGATCAAAATCGTATCCGAACGAATGGCCTCTTCCACCTTTTCCGGTGATACGGTTCCATTTTCGTCTACCGGCAGATATGTTACTTCATATCCATGTCTCTCCAACCATCCGCATGTATGCAAAACTGCATGATGCTCAATGGCAGATGTGATAATATGTTTTCCTTTATTTTTATATGCTTCTGCGGTTGCTTTGATAGCCCAGTTGTCGGCCTCACTGCCGCCGCCGGTAAAATAAATTTCTGCCGCTTTGGCATTTAACGCACCGGCAATTATGTCTCTGGCATCATCCACTGCTTTTTTTGCTTCTCCGGCAAAACTATACACACTGGAAGGATTGGAATAATTCTCCATAAAATACGGTTTCATCTTTTCAAAAACTTCCGGTTTCACAGCTGTTGTAGCTGCATTATCCATGTAAATTAACTTGCTCATATCGAACCTCCAATCTATTTCTATGCAATTCCTATTATCTTGATAGGATTTTATCCTTTCCTCAACTATTTATTATATATCATTTGAAAGGCTTGTCAAGACTATCCTTTTCAAAAAATAGTATTGACAATTTGTATCATTTTATCTTCTCAATCTTTGTAACAGTCAAGGTCCGGCCCCTTACGAAAAACTTCACCTCATAGCAGGCAAACCGCATTCCGTACTCTCTTTCTTCGTCCTCTTTGTACGCCGGCCGGGGATCCTGTGCCAGCACTCCCAGAAGAGCCCGGTACTTTTCCGGTTCCACTTCTCTCTGCCATTTCTCCGGCACCTCTACTTCCAGCTCGTACTCTGTATTTACCGCCGCAAATCCTTCTTTTGCATCCGGGTGGCTGTCCACTGCCGGTATATAGGGTTTTATATCCAGGATCGGTGTGCCGTCTAATAGATCGGCTCCCTTTACCCGGATCACCGGCCCCTGGTCTGTGTGATACTGTATGTCGCAGATCTCCACACTGGACATAGCGATCGAATTGGGACGAAACGATGATCTCGTAGCAAATACCCCCATCCGCTTATTTCCTCCCAATCTCGGAGGCCGGACTGTGGGGGCAAAATGTTCTCTCCTGTTTTTTGAAAAGAGCCACAAGATCCATATATGTGAAAATCCTTCCAGCCCTCTCAGAGCATCGGGATTTCTATATTCCGGTTCAAAAACAATATAGGATTCCAGTTCTTCTACCAGTCCACTCTGCCTTGGTATACCGAACTTTTCCTTAAAATCACTGTGCATGACAGCGATCTTTTTCATTTCATATACTGATTCCATCTTTTTCTCAACTATACTATAAAAAGTAAAAGGGGCCACCCATAAGATGGCCCCCTAAATTACATATTGTCAGTGGTTGTTTCTTAGTGCCACTCCCACTCACGAACTTCTGGAAGATCCTGTCCGTACTCAGCAATGTACTGCTTATGAGCAACAAGTTTGTCGTTCATCTGCTGAATCAAGAAGGAACCTTTGTTTCCTAACTGTGGTAAGTGCATGATAGCATCTTTTACCAGGCTGAAACGGTCGATTTGGTTCTGAACTCTCATATCGAATGGAGTTGTGATCGTACCTTCCTCTAAATATCCATGAACAGATACATTCTTGTTTGTTCTCTCGAATGTCAACTCGTGGATCAGAGTTGGATATCCGTGGAATGCAAAGATAACTGGTGTATCTTTTGTAAACAATGCATCATACTCACGATCGGAAAGTCCATGTGGGTGTCTGCTGTCAGACTCAAGTTTGAACAAGTCTACAACATTGATTACACGGATCTTCAATTCAGGCATAGCATCACGAAGAATTGTTGTTGCTGCCAATGTCTCCAATGTAGGAGTATCACCACAACATGCCATGATCAGATCTGGCTCTTCGTTCTGGTCGTTACTTGCCCATTCCCAAACACTGATACCCTGTGTACAGTGTTTAACAGCCTGCTCCATTGTCAGCCACTGTTTGCTTGGGTGCTTAGAAGCAACGATTGCGTTTACATAGTTCTTGCTCTTGATACAATGATCGAAGCAAGACAACAGACAGTTAGCGTCTGGTGGCAGATACATACGAACTACATCTGCTTTCTTGTTAGCAAGGTGATCCAAGAATCCTGGATCCTGATGTGTAAATCCGTTGTGATCCTGCTGCCATACATTAGAAGTAAGGATAAAGTTCAAAGAAGCGATTGGCTGTCTCCAGGAAAGCTGGTTTGTAACTTTGATCCATTTAGCATGCTGTGCTGCCATAGAGTCTACTACACGGATGAATGCTTCGTAAGAAGCGAAGAATCCATGACGACCTGTCAACAAGTAAGCTTCCAGCCAAGCCTCGCACATATGCTCAGAAAGCATACCGTCCATGATACGGCCGTTTGTAGCAAGGTTGTCATCATCGCTGTACATATTTGCATTCCAAGGACGATTCTCTACTTCAAATGCATGATACAGACGGTTGGACATAGACTCATCTGGTCCAAAGATACGGAAGTTCTTGTTCTCTTTATTCAATTCAAAGATGTCACGAACATAAGCACCAAGCTCGATCATATCCTGAGCCTGTGTCTTACCAGGTTCTACATCTTTTACTCCATATTTGCGGAAATCCGGAAGACGAAGGTCTTTCAGAAGCAGTCCACCATTTGCATGTGGGTTAGCTCCCATACGGGCATTTCCCTTTGGAGTCATTTCTTTGATTTCATCTTTAACACTACCATCTTCG
>JAXDTV010000014.1:0-13350 GCA_034089785.1 Eubacterium sp. | reverse complement strand
TCATAGAGATCACCTGTTGTAAAGGATGCAATACTTTCATTGTAAAGGCTGTATGGAGATGTAGTTCCGGCTTTAATGATATTGCCTTTGTAAAGTTTGAACTTAACTTCACCTGTTACATACTTCTGAGTAGACTCAATGAATGCCTGTACAGCTTCACGAAGTGGGGTGAACCATTTACCTTCATAGCAGATCTGAGCCAGTTTGTTGCCCATATCCATTTTTACAGTAGTTGTTTCACGGTCTAAGATCAGTTCTTCCAACTGCTGATGTGCTTCATATAAAATAGTTCCGCCCGGGGTCTCATAAACACCACGGGATTTCATGCCAACAACACGGTTTTCTACAATATCGACGATTCCGATTCCGTGTTTTCCACCCAGTTCGTTTAACTTACGGATGATATCAGAAACTTTCATTTCAACACCATTGACAGATTTTGGAACTCCGGCTTCAAAAGTCATCGTTACATATTCGCCTTCTTCAGGTGCCTTTTCAGGAGTTGTTCCAAGAACGAGAAGGTGATCATAATTTGGCTCGTTAGCCGGATCTTCCAGTTCCAGTCCTTCATGGCTGATGTGCCACAGGTTACGGTCACGGCTGTAAGAGTTATCAGCGGAGAATGGAAGGTCGATACCGTGTGCTTTACAGTACTCGATCTCGGATTCACGAGAATCCATTGTCCATTTATCACTTCTCCATGCAGCAATGATCTTTAAGTCCGGAGCCAGTGCTTTGATACCAAGCTCGAAACGGATCTGGTCATTTCCTTTACCGGTTGCACCGTGGCAGATGGCAGTAGCGCCTTCTTTTCTGGCAATCTCAACCAGGCGTTTTGCGATAACCGGACGAGCCATAGATGTACCAAGCAGATATTTGTTCTCATATACTGCATGTGCCTGTACACATGGAACTACATATTCGTCGCAGAATTCATCTACAACATCTTCGATGTATAATTTGGAAGCGCCGCAGAACTTAGCTCTTTCTTCCAGACCATCCAGCTCTTCGCCCTGGCCGCAGTCAATACATACACAGATTACTTCGTAATCAAAATTCTCTTTCAGCCATGGGATAATAGCCGTTGTATCCAAACCACCGGAATAGGCCAAAATAACTTTTTCTTTCATTTTTTAATACCTCCGTGTTTTTTATATATGTTTGTCTTTACTTAATATACACCACAAATGCATAATATGCAAGTAGAAATACAGAATGATTTGGATCTGTGTAAATAAAAAGGATTATAGTATTGCATAATGAAGAAAAAAGGTATATAATGAGTGCAGTTTATGAATAAAACGCATAAATATACATAATATGCATAAAAATATATTGCAATGGAGGTTTATTATGATTAAAGCAGGAATCATTGGCGCAACCGGTTATGCCGGTCAGGAATTGGTGCGGCTTTTACTGCAGCACAAGGATGTGGATATTGTCTGGTATGGCTCACGCAGTTATGTGGATCAGAAATTCAGTTCTGTCTTTGGAAATGTATTTAAGATTGTAGAAGATATCTGTAAAGGTGACGATCTTGAAAAACTGGCAGAAGAGGCAGATGTGATTTTTACCGCTACACCACAGGGATATCTGGCAGGTGTTTTGACTGAATCTGTATTGTCAAAGGCAAAAGTGATCGATCTGAGTGCAGACTACCGTATTAAGGATGTAGCTACTTATGAAAAATGGTATGGAATTAAACATAAAAGTCCTCAGTTTATTGACGAGGCAGTTTACGGTTTGTGTGAGTTAAACCGGGATAAAGTTAAGAAAGCCAGACTGGTGGCGAATCCGGGATGTTATCCTACATGTTCTACTTTATCCATCTATCCGCTGGCGAAGGCCGGTCTGATCGATATGAGCACGCTGATCATTGATGCTAAAAGTGGTACAAGTGGTGCCGGCCGCGGAGCCAAGGTGCCAAACCTTTACTGTGAAGTAAATGAAAATATTAAAGCATACGGAGTGGCTACCCACAGGCATACACCTGAAATTGAGGAACAGTTAGGATACGCCAGTGGCGGACAGGTTACCTTAAACTTCACCCCTCACCTGATCCCTATGAACCGGGGAATCCTTGTTACCGCTTATGCATCTTATAAAGAAGGAGTAACGAAAGAGCAGATTCGTGCTGCTTATGAGGATGCCTACAAAGATGAGTATTTTGTCCGTGTACTGGAACCGGGAGTATGTCCGGAGACAAAATGGGTAGAAGGAAGTAATTTTGTAGATGTTAATGTAAAAGTAGATGAACGGACTCATCGTGTGATCATGATGGGAGCCATGGATAATATTACAAAGGGAGCAGCCGGACAGGCAGTGCAGAATATGAATATCATGTTTGGTCTTTCCGAACAGGAAGGACTGCGTCTGGTTCCTATGGTACCTTAAAGTGAAAGAGGAGGATGAAGCGAATGAAAGTTTTAGAAGGCGGCGTGACGCTGGCAAAAGGATTTATGGCGGCCAGTGCCCAGGCCGGTATTAAATATCAGGGAAGAACCGATATGGCACTGGTTTATACAAAAGAGCCGGCGGTATTTGCGGGAACCTTTACAACCAATGTAGTGAAAGCAGCACCGGTCCAGTGGGATAAGAGTCTTTTGGAGAAAAAGCAAAAGGTTCATGCCGTTGTGTTAAACAGTGGTATTGCCAATGCCTGTACCGGAGAAGAAGGAAAAGAGTTAAACCGGTATATGGCATCGGTTATTGCAGAGAACCTTCAGGTTCAGACCGAAGAAGTACTGACAGCCTCAACCGGTGTCATCGGTATGCAGTTAGCAAAGGAGCCGTTAAAGAAAGGCGCGGCTTTGTTAAAGGAAAACCTTGGTGATACAGTAGAAAAAGGACATGATGCTGCCCAAGCTATCATGACTACGGATACCGTATCAAAGGAAGCGGGTGTTTCCTTTGAAGCAGAAGGAGTTACCATTCATGTCGGCGGTATGAGTAAGGGATCCGGTATGATCCACCCGAATATGGCTACGATGCTCAGTGTTACGACTACCGATGCAGCCATAGATGGTGAAGAGTTACAGGAGTTAGTCAGCGAGATCGTTTCCGACACATTTAATATGATCTCCGTAGACAGAGATACATCCACAAACGATACCTATGTGGTGCTGGCCAATGGTGCCAGTGGTGTTACTATAAAAAAAGGTACGAAAGCCTATGATGATTTTAAGGCTGCCTTATTGTATGTATCCGAATCCCTGGCAAAACAGATGGCGGCAGACGGCGAGGGATGTACCCGTATGCTGGAAGTGAAAGTGATCCACAGCCATTCAAAGGAAGATGCCAAGGTACTTAGTAAGTCTGTTATTACTTCAAATCTTGTAAAAACAGCTGTCTTTGGAAGTGATGCCAACTGGGGCAGAATTCTGTGTGCACTGGGATATGCCGGTGTTTCCTTTGATCCGGAAAAGATTGATTTGATCTTACAGGCAGAAGGAAGAGAATTAGTCCTTGTAAAAGATGGAGTGGCAACTGACTACAGTGAAGAAACTGCCAGTGAACTTCTGGGCAAAGATCAGGTAACAGTAGTCTGTGATATGAAAAACGGTGAAGCACAGGCAACTGCCTGGGGATGTGATCTGACTTATGATTATGTAAAAATCAACGGAGATTACAGAAGCTAGAGGAGGAACCGCCGCCGAGCGTGGACGAGGGGCGATTCAGATTAAACGGAGAGGATTATAGATATGGAAAACTTAAAAGAAATTATGATCAAAGCGGAGACGCTGATCGAGGCGCTGCCTTATATCCGCGATTTTAACGGGAAAAAAGTAGTTGTCAAATATGGCGGAAGTGCTATGTTAGATGAGCGCTTACAGCAGTCTGTGATCAAGGATGTTGCACTGTTAAAGTTAGTGGGCATGCAGCCTATTATCGTCCATGGCGGCGGCAAGGAAATCAGCAAATGGCTTGGTTATATGGGTAAGGAAAGCAAGTTCGTAGACGGACTCCGGGTAACCGATGCTGAGACGATGGAAGTAGCTGAGATGGTTCTCAGCAAGGTAAATAAACACCTGGTACAGATGATGGAAAAATTAGGTGTAAAGGCAGCCGGTATCAGCGGAAAAGACGGTGGCACCATGTTCTGCCACAAAAAGACAGCCGGCGGAAAAGATATTGGTTTTGTAGGCGAAGTGGAAAAAGTAGATTCCGGTCTGATCGATACCCTGATCGAGAACGATTTTGTTCCGATCATTGCCCCGATCGGCATGGATGAACATTTTCAGTCTTATAACATTAATGCAGATGATGCCGCCAGTGCCATCGCCAAGTCTATTAAGGCGGAAAAGCTGGTATTTATGACAGACATCGACGGAGTATGTATGGACAAGGATGATCCGGAGACACTGATCTCTGTTCTTCCTATCAAAGAGGCAAAATATCTGTTGGAAAACGGAACGATTAACGGTGGCATGATCCCTAAGATCAAAAACTGCGTAGAGGCAGTGGAGCAGGGTGTAAACAGAGTACATATTCTGGACGGACGCAAGGAGCATTGTCTTTTACTGGAATTTTATACCAAACAGGGTATTGGTACAGCTATCATAAATGATAATATCGATTTATACCCTCATGAAAAGGAAGCATAAGGAGGCAGTCAGACATGGAGAAAATGATTCAGGAATCAGAAGAATATCTGATTCATTCTTATAACCGGTATCCTATCGTATTGGATCACGGTGAAGATGTATATCTGGTAGACAAAAATGGTAAAAAGTATCTGGATTTTGGCGGCGGTATTGCCGTATGTTGTCTCGGATACAGCAACGAAGAATTTAAAAATGCATTAAAAGAGCAGATCGATAAGGGAATCCATTATTCCAATTTCTTTTATTCAGAACCTCTTATGAAGGCTGTAAAAGCATTGGCAAAGGCGTCCCAGATGGATAAAGTATTTATGGCAAACAGCGGTACGGAAGCCAATGAAGGCGCCCTGAAACTGGCACGGAAATACGCAATCTTAAAGGGACATGAAAACCGTCACAAACTGATCGCCATGAATAAGGCTTTCCACGGCAGAAGTATGGGAGCTTTGTCAGTAACCGGCACTGCCAAGTACAGAGAACCTTTCGAGCCTATGCTGCCGGGCGTTTCATTTGCGGAATATAATGACCTTGAAAGTGTGGAAAAACTCATTACAGATGACACCTACGCTATTATTTTAGAAGGTGTACAGGGAGAAGGGGGCATCCATCCAGGAACGAAAGAGTTTCTTCAGGGAGTCCGCAGATTGTGTACCGAACATGACATTATGATGATCATGGATGAGATTCAGTGCGGTATGGGAAGAACCGGAAAAATGTTCTCTTATATGCACTATGATTTCAAACCGGATATCATAACCATGGCCAAAGGAATCGGAAATGGTGTGACAGTAGGAGCCATTGCAACTACAAGTGAAATTGCCAAAGCACTTGTGCCGGGAGACCACGGAACTACCTTTGGAGGTAACCCTCTTGCATGTACGGCCGTATACAAAACAGCAGAAATTTTTGAAAAAGAAAATATTGCCGGTCATGCAGAAGAAATGGGAGAATATCTGGCAGAAGCGTTGAAAGAACTTACCAAACGTCATGATATTATTTTAGAATCCAGAGGACTGGGACTGATGCAGGGACTGGAATTAAAAGAAGCAGCGGGACCATACATTCAGAAAGCTCTGGATGAGGGATTGATCCTGATGGGAGCCGGAGCCAATGTGATCCGTTTTGTGCCTCCTCTTGTGATCGAGAAAAAACATATTGATGAAATGATAAAGATTTTGGACAAAGTCTTTGCATAAGAATAAAACACTTCGTTTTGCTCATAATGAGTTTATCATGTGAAACGAGGTGTTTTTTTATGTGGGGAATTTTGATCGCAATCGCATCAGGCGCACTTATGAGCATCCAGGGAGTGTGGAATACACAGCTGAGCCGGGCAGGTTCCACCTGGCTTGCGTCATCTTATGTCCAGTTGACCGCATTTATTATCTGTGTCCTTTTGTGGCTCTGCACCGGCAGAGAGGGAACCATTACCGGTATGATCGGTGGTGTTCCTAAGTATATGTTGTTTACAGGGGTGGCAGGGGCACTTATTACCATCACGGTAATACAAAGTATTGCCATGATCAGCCCGGCCAAGGCAACGATTTTTATAATTTCCACCCAATTATTTGTATCCTACCTGATTGAAGTGATGGGATTATTTGGCATGGAAAAAGTCCCTTTCCAGTGGAGAAAATGTATCGGTGCCATAATCGTTATAGCAGGTGTCATCACATTTAAGTGGGAATAAAAAAGATAAGAATTATCTAAAAATTTAGTTGTAAAAAACTTCTTTAAGATGTAGAATAAAAATACAATCGCATTTCCTTACCGACCATAAACAAAAGGAGATGTAGATCTGAAATTAAATAATACGATGAAAGCATTGCTGACGACGACAGCGGTGCTGATACTTGGAACTGCTTATCTTTTTTTCCAGCGGGGCAGTACACAGGGAGGATCTTTGTCTTATTCAGAGACTGTAACAGGGGAAAGTGCTACACAGTCTCCGGGGGCGGAAAAAGACCCATCCACAGCTGTTTACATTCATGTGCTGGGACAGGTAAAAAAGCCGGGAGTATACCGCTTTGACAAAGAACCAAGAGGGGTAGAAGTGGTAGAACGGGCCGGCGGCTTTACAAAAAATGCAGATAAAACCAGTGTAAATCTGGCTCTTGCTGTGTCCGACGGCACGCAGTTTGTCATAGAAGACAAACGAAAGGCGAAGAAAAAAGCCGGTACTTCTAAAGCGGAGGAAGAGGACACGAAAGTGGATCTTAACACCGCAACGCAGGAAGAATTGCAGACTATTCCCGGTATTGGTCCGTCCAAAGCAACGCAGATTATTTCCTATCGGGAAAGTAATGGTCCCTTTAAGACCATTGAGGATATCATGAAGATATCCGGTATTAAAGAGGGCGTTTTTAACAAAATAAAAGATTCTATAAAAGTTTAATCAGGGAGGCTGTCATGGCAAAAAGAGTTTTGGTAGTAGATGATGAAAAATTAATAGTCAAAGGAATCCGCTTTAGTTTAGAGCATGACGATTTTGAAGTGGAATGTGCCTATGATGGAGAAGAAGCACTGGAAAAGGTAAAAGAAACGGCCTTCGATGTTATCTTACTGGATGTGATGCTTCCAAAACTCACAGGATTTGAAGTGTGCCAGCAGATCCGCGAATTTTCAGATGTACCCATCATTATGCTGACAGCCAAAGGGGATGACATGGATAAGATCCTTGGACTGGAATATGGTGCAGATGATTACATAACAAAACCATTTAATATTCTGGAGGTAAAAGCAAGGATCAAGGCGATTATCCGCCGCAGCGGCCGCAGTGGACAAAAAACGGATGACAAACAGAAAGAACAGGTTCAGGCAGAAAATGAGGCAGTAAGACTTGACAAAGATGGAAGAAGAGCATTCATCGAGGGAAGAGAAGTCAGTCTGACGGCGAAAGAATTTGAATTGCTGGAATTTTTGATGAATCATCCAAATAAGATCTACAACCGTGATAAACTGCTTCATGAAGTATGGGGAGAGGATTATCCGGGGGATGTGCGGACTGTGGATGTTCATATACGGCGTATGCGTGAAAAAATAGAAACGAATCCAAGCGAACCTAAATATTTACATACTAAATGGGGAGTCGGTTATTACTTTGACATTAAAAAATAAATTCAAATGGATCAAAAGTCTTCGTACACAGAGTTTTTGTGTACTTTTGCTGGTGGGCATTCTGCCTCTGGTAGTTTTTTCGACTATCTTAATGAACACATACCGCTCGAAAGCCGTGGCGCAGCGGGTCTCAGAACTGGAGGCCAGAGGGACGATCCTCTGCAATCTGGTTATTTCGTCTGCTTTTTTTTCCAATGACTCTACAGAAGAAGTTGAATCCGAACTGACCCAGGTTTCAGATATTTATGACGGACGGATCCTGGTTGTAAATGCCAATCTGGTCGTACTAAAGGATACCTACGGATTAGAAGAAGGAAAGACCCTGATCATCAAGGAGGTAGTAGACTGTATCAAGACTGCCAAAACGGTGGAGGTCAACACGGCAGGAAACCGGGAACAGATTATTATCCCTGTTCTTGGATCCGATGGCAGCACAGCAAATGGTGCTGTTATTATGGACTGTTCTATGAACAGCGTTACTAAAATGTACGAAAATATCAAGACCATTTCCCTTACGCTGATCCTTCTGCTGGGAGTGATCGTCATTGTGACATCGGTTTTGTATTCCGGCCAGGTAGTGAAACCGATTGTGGAAGCCTCTGCTTCTATAGCTCACATCACCCAGGGGGATTTT
Source organism: Eubacterium sp. (assembly GCA_034089785.1). Classification (GTDB taxonomy): domain Bacteria; phylum Bacillota; class Clostridia; order Lachnospirales; family Lachnospiraceae; genus Eubacterium_F. The sequence goes on along the minus strand of JAXDTV010000014.1, from coordinate 4,998 downwards.
AACGAGACACTGGAACTTACTAACTACACAGAGTTGGAAGATATGCAGGATAAGTTTAATACTATGCTCAGCGGTCTTCAGAATCTGGAAGATGCCAGACAGGAATTCGTGTCCAATGTGTCCCATGAATTAAAAACACCGATCACCTCCATTAAGGTTCTGGCAGAATCTTTGATCGGCCAGGAAGGTCTTCCGGTGGAGATCTATCAGGAATTTATGGTAGATATCAATAACGAGTTGGAGCGCATGAATAAGATCATTAATGATTTGCTTTCACTGGTAAAAATGGAAAAATCCGCTGCTACGGTAAATATCAATGAGATTAATGTAAATGAGTTTGTAGAGGGCATTTTGAAGCAGTTAAGACCCATTGCAGAACAGCGTAACATTGAGATCATTTTTGAAAGTGTGCGGCCGGTGACAGCCCAGATCGATGATGTGAAACTGGAAATGGCATTTAGAAATCTTATTGTAAATGCCATTAAATATAATTATGACGGCGGATGGGTCCGTGTGTCGTTAAATGCGGATCATAAGTTTTTCTATTTGAAAGTTTCTGATTCCGGCGTGGGAATCCCGGAGGAACTGCAGGATAGTATATTTGAGCGGTTTTACAGAGTGGACAAGGCCCGTTCCAGAGAGACAGGCGGTAACGGACTGGGACTGGCTATTACCCGTAGTGCCATCCTTCTTCACCGGGGATCTATTAAGGTACATAGTGTTGAAAAACAGGGAACCACCTTTAATGTGCGTATTCCATTGATCTATATTGAGTAAAAGGGGGCCATCCACATGAACGCAAAAAAAGTTTTATGCATTTTATGCACGGTTATTCTTATATGCGGACTGACAGGGTGCAGCCAGAAGACAGATACATCGTTAATGTCATATCAGGTCTTTTATATTAACAGCGATGGAAGCGGACTGACAGGAAAGACATATCAGTTAAAAGATGCCAAACAGGATCTGGTATCGGTGATCAAAGAATTGATCACCAGGCTGCAGACTCCCCAGGGAGAAAGTCTGAAAAGTCCTATTGATGAAGGCATTCAGGTAGTAGATTATCAGATTAAGGAAAATCAGTTATCTGTATATTTTTCGGCAGGCTATAATAACAAAAGCGGACTGGATGAAATTTTGTCCAGAGCGGCCATCGTAAAAACCCTGTGCCAGATAAAAGAGATTGAGTATGTTGAATTTTATGTAGAGGACCAGCCGCTGATGTTGTCCGGCAATGCGGTAGGACTTATGAGCCAGGAATCTTTTGTGGATGAACTGAATCCACAGGATCAAAAGCAGAGCAAAGAGACAGTTTTATATTTTGCCAATAAAGACGGCAGCCGGTTGAAGAAAATAACTACCAATATAACCTATAATGCGGCGGAACCCATTGCCAGGCTTTTGGTGGAACAGTTGATCGCCGGCGTTTCCTCCATACAGGATATTGATGAAACGAAGCTTCAGTCAGCCGTTCCGGCAAAAACGACTCTGAATAACCTTACTATACGAGACAATATATGTTATCTGGATCTCAGCAGGGATTTTGAACAGCAGGATCCCAATGTATCTTCTTCGGTCATTGTATACTCTATTGTCAACACGCTCTGTGAACTGTCAGATGTGACCAAGGTACAGTTTACAGTGGATGGAGAACAAAAGGAAAAATACGGTGATCTGGAAGGGTTTAACAAACCATTAGAACGAAATCTGGATCTTTTAGAAAATTAACAATTTTATGACAGGGGGGATGAAGTGGTAAAACGGCCATTGTGTCTGGCAGTATGTATTTATATTGCGATTTTGATAGGCATGAGGTGGATCAGCGAAAAAGATGTGCCGGATCTTGAGGCACAGAATGGGGTCACGGTCTTATGCCAGTTAGAAGAAATAAGGGGAATGGGAGAAAAAAAGAATTTTGTAGTTTCATCGGTAACAGCAGACGGGAAAAAGATATGCGATAAAATGCGGGTGTTTCCGGATGATTCGCTGGAACAGGATCCGGCGTTGGAAATTGGGAATATTCTGGAACTTACCGGAGATCTGCAGCCGCCAGAACCGGCAGGAAACCCGGGACAGTTTGATGAGGTTTCCTATTATGAAAGCCAGGGAATATCCGGAAAGTTTTATTGCCGGAAATTATCTGTAAAAGATCATAAAAGTTATTTTATCCCGCAGACCTTGTATCAGATAAGACAGAGTCTGTGCAGTCAGATTGAATCCGTCCTTCCGATGCAGACGGCCGGTGTGTTATGGGCTATGCTGCTGGCGGAAAAAAGCGGGTTGGACGACACGGTAAAAGAACTTTATACAAAGGGTGGCATCGGTCATATTCTGGCCATCTCGGGACTTCATATTTCTCTTATCGGTGCAGGATTGTTCTTCTTTCTCAGAAAGTATATCATGCCTATGAGGGCGGCGGCTGTATCAGTGATTTTTCTCTTGCTTTTATATGGAGAATTAACAGGTTTTTCTGTTTCAACTGCCAGGGCGGTGATCATGATGATCTTAATGCTGACAGCCAGAATCCTGGGAGAGCGTTACGATACATTCAATGCACTGGCGTGTGCGGCATTGATAGAACTGTTCAGTCATCCGCAGTCTTTATTTCAGGCGTCTTTTCTTTTATCTTACGGAACTATTCTGGGAATTTTCTTTTTTATCCGTTCATGGAATGAGCAGAGTTTCACAGAACGAAAAGTAAGCAGACTTTTATTTTCCAATCTGGGGATGATGCTTCTTACTCTGCCCATTGTTTTGTATTTCTACTATGAATTTAATCTTTTTACATTTGTGGCAAATACCGTTGTCCTGCCCTGTATGAGCCTGGTAATGGCACTGGGGATCAGTGGCAGCCTGATATCGTACCTGACGGCGTTTCTTGCCAATTATTTACTGGGAGCAGCCCATTATCTTCTTTTGTACTTTCAGTGGGTTTGTGAATGGATACAAAAGATTCCTGGAGCCATGTATGTAACGGGGCAGCCGTCTATGGCCCGGATCATTCTTTATTACACCGGTCTCATTCTCTTTCTTATTTTATCCAAGGTAAAAAAAGCAGGAAAGTACCGGAGTATTCTTATTCTGTTTTCTGTGCTGATTCTTTTGTGGCCTTTTCCTCAGAATACAGAGCTGACCATTACCAGCCTGGATGTAGGCCAGGGGGATTGTACGGTGATCCAGTACGAGGATCATACTTTTATGATCGATGGAGGCAGTACATCCGTATCCCAGGTAGGGAAAAATCGTATCAGCCGGTGGTTAAAATATAAGGGGATCACAAAAATCGATGCCATTTTTATTACTCACTGTGATGAAGATCATATAAGTGGCATTCTGGAGTTTCTGGAAGCAGAGGATCATATGGGAATCCGGATTGGGAAAGTTGTTTTGCCATCCATTGAAAATACAGATGAACATTACAGTCAGCTGGAAAAGAAAATAAAACAGAGTAAAATTTCGCTGATGAAAATGAAAAAAGGTGATAAGATCCGGCTGGAACCGGGGTTTGCCCTTACTTGTATTCATCCTTACAGTGGTTACGAATGGGAAGATGCCAACGATTATTCCCTTGTGCTACAACTTTCCTGTAACGATTTCCGGGGAGTGTTTATGGGAGATTTAGGCGAAAAAGGGGAAAAGGAGATTTTATCCGGGCTGGCAGCCGTTACCTTCTTAAAAACAGGACATCACGGAAGCAAAAATTCTTCTTCGGAGGAATTTTTAGACCGGATAAAGCCAAAGATCGCCTCTATTTCAGCAGGCCGGAATAACCGTTACCATCATCCTCATGAAGAGACATTAAAGCGTCTGGAAAAGTACGGTACCATAATAAAGCGGACAGATGAAAGTGGAGCCATAACCGTGAAAAGTAGTGGAAATAAAACGGATATCCGTGTATACTTAGAATAAGAATGAAAGAGAAGGGAGCCAGAATACGATGCCATCGATTTCGGAACAGATCAAAACAAAACAGATAGAACGATTTCATCTTATATACGGAGAAGAGGCCTATATGGTGCGGTATTATAAAAATGCTTTGATCTCGGCACTTACTACACCGGGGGATGAGATGAACTGTACCATGTTTCAGGGAAATGGCATTTCACCATCAGAGATTGCCGATGTAGGAGTGATTCTTCCCTTTATGGCTCCCAACCGGCTGATCGTAGTCCAAAACAGCGGTTTTTGCAGCAATTCCAGTGATATGACGGATTATCTGGATTCCTTTCCGGAAACAACCTACCTTGTGTTCGTAGAACAGCAGGTAGACAAAAGAAATAAATTGTATAAGTGGATCCAGAAAAATGGGTGTGTCACGGAGTGCAGACATCAGAATACAGCGGCTCTTTGCACATGGATCGCCGGATATCTGAACCGGTTTCATAAAAAAATATCTAAAAACGGTGCAGAATATCTCATCAGCCGTATTGGAAATGATATGGAATTTCTCACCAATGAACTGGATAAACTGATTTCCTATACAGGAGAGAAAAATGCGGTTGAGATAGAAGATATAGACGCCATCTGCGGCGGAGTGACAGAAGGAAAGATCTTTGATCTTCTGGATGCCGTGGCGGTCAAAGACAGGTCCAAAGCCTTAAAACTTTACAAAGACCTTTTAGACAACCGCGAGCCGGTACCGGTGTTCCTCTCTATGTTCCGCCGCCATATTAACATACTGTTGAAAGTAAAAGACGGTCTGCTTAAAGGAATGGACAAAGGGAGACTGGCATCTTATGCAGGGGTGCCTCCCTTTACTTTAAATAATTATACAAGACAGGCATCGGCTGTTAAAAGAGCCCGCCTGATGGAAATGCTGGAGCAGGCGGCACAGGCAGAAGAGAACTTTAAAACAGGTCAGATGACGGACCAGATCTCACTGGAACTGTTTTTGATTCAGGCATTGACAAATGAGTAAAAAAATGGTTTAATCATATTGTTTGTTATTTATCCGGAGAAGTATCGAAGTGGTCATAACGAGAACGACTCGAAATCGTT
>JAXDTV010000002.1:0-9510 GCA_034089785.1 Eubacterium sp. | reverse complement strand
GCATTTACCGTGTCCATCGACCATGTCGATACAACAACCGGAATTTCCGCATTTGAGAGATCCCTCACGGCGATGAAAACCGTGGAAGACGGCGTCAAACCGGAGGATTTCCGCAGACCGGGTCATATGTTTCCGTTGCAGGCGCGCGAAGGCGGTGTGCTGAAACGTGCCGGTCACACAGAGGCCACGGTAGATCTGATGCGGTTGGCCGGTTTAAAAGAATGTGGTCTCTGCTGTGAGATCATGCGGGAAGACGGTACGATGATGCGCACCACAGAACTTCTGGAGTTTGCCAAGGAGCATGATTTCCATGTAGTGACCATTGAACAGCTGATTGAACGCAGACTAGAGCATGAAAGCCTTGTAAAGAAAGAGGCAGAGGCGAAACTTCCGACAAAATACGGTGATTTTACCATTCACGGATATGAAAATATAACCAATGGAGAACATCATGTGGCACTGACCATGGGAGATGTGGCAGACGGTGAGCCTGTTTTATGCCGGGTGCACTCAGAGTGTCTTACCGGAGATGTATTTGGCTCCAAGCGCTGCGACTGTGGCGAACAGTTAGATGCTGCCATGAAAAAAATTGCCAAAGAAGGACGGGGAATTTTGCTGTACATGCGCCAGGAGGGACGAGGCATCGGACTTTTAAACAAGTTGAAAGCCTATGAACTTCAGGAACAGGGATATGATACAGTAGAAGCCAATGTAAAACTTGGTTTTGCACCGGATCTGAGAGAATATGGAATCGGAGCCCAGATTTTACATGATCTGGGAGCAAGAAAACTCCGACTTCTTACCAACAATCCTACCAAGATCGCAGGATTAAAAGGATATGGCATTACCATTGAAGAGAGAGTTCCCATCGAGATTGATGCCAAGCCGGAAGATTATAAGTATCTGGTAACAAAGCAGGAAAAGATGCATCACATGACACATTATAAAACAGATCACAAATAAGAGAATGAGATAGAAAAGAAAGGAAACAAGAACAATGAAAAAATTTGAAGGACATGTAGTAGGAAACGGAATGAAAATCGGTATCGTAGCAGCCAGATTCAATGAGTTTATCGTAAGCAAACTCATTGGAGGAGCAGAAGACGCTCTGGTACGCCACGGTGTAGATATGGATCAGGTAGATCTGGCATGGGTGCCGGGAGCTTTTGAGATCCCTCTGGTAGCACAGAAGATGGCAGCCAGTGGCAAATATGATGCTGTTATCTGTCTGGGTGCGGTTATTAAAGGATCTACATCCCACTATGACTATGTATGTGCAGAGGTAAGCAAAGGAGTAGCTACCGTAGGATTAAATACCGGTGTACCGACATTGTTTGGTGTATTGACCACAGATAACATTGAGCAGGCAATTGAGCGTGCCGGCACAAAAGCAGGAAATAAAGGCTATGATGTGGCTTGCTCAGCGATTGAAATGGTAAATCTGGTAAAAGAGATCGAGGCATAATTTCATGGCAGCAAAATCAGTTACACAAGATATGACGCAGGGAAAACCGGTGTCTCTGCTTTTGAAATTCTTTTTTCCGCTGCTCTTTGGCATGCTGTTCCAGCAGTTTTACAATGTGGTGGATATGGCAATCGTAGGAAAAACACTGGGATCTGAAAATCTGGCAGCGGTAGGAGCTACCGGATCGGTCAATTTTCTGATCCTTGGTTTCTGTATGGGTGTGTGCAACGGATTTGCCATACCGGTGGCGCAGAAGTTTGGTGCAAAAGATTATAAAGGCATGCGCCGTTTTGTTACAAACAGTGTGTGGCTATCCGTTGTTTTTGCTGTGGTTATGACAGTTGCAGTCTGTCTTTTGTGCCGGGATATCATGGTATGGATGCGTACGCCGGCAGACATTATTGACAGAGCATACAGTTACATTTTGGTGATTTTTCTTGGAATTCCGGTTACCTATCTGTACAATCTTTTGTCAGGTATTATGAGAGCTATGGGAGACAGCAAAAATCCGTTGATCTTTTTGGTCATTTCATCGGTATTAAATATTGCTTTTGATTTTATTGCTATCCTGGTATTCCATCTGGGCGTCACCGGTGCCGCTCTGGCTACGGTTTTGTCCCAGTTGATATCAGGTCTGTGCTGTCTCTGGTTCATGAAAAAACGCTATGAACTATTGAAGATGGAGCCGGGGGACTGGAAACTCAGAGGCAGTCTGATCGGCCGCCTGTGCGGAATGGGAATCCCCATGGGACTGCAGTACTCCATTACTGCCATCGGCAGTGTCATCCTGCAGGCAGCAGTGAATGATCTGGGTTCTGTGGCAGTAGCGGCCATTTCTACCGGAAACCGGATCAGTATGTTTTTCTGCTGTCCGTATGATGCCATGGGATCTACCATGGCTACTTATGCGGGACAGAATCTGGGTGCCGGAAAACTGGAGCGTGTGGACAAAGGAATTTTTGCCAGCAGCGGAATCTGTCTGATTTACTCTGTAGTTGCGGCCGCCATTCTGATCTTGTTCGGAAAATTGTTTGCCGTTTTGTTTGTGGAACCACAGGCAACCCAGCTTATTGATATGATCGACCAGCTTTTGTTCTGGACCAGTGTATTTTATTTTCCGTTGGCACTGGTCAATATTGTGCGCTTTGCCATACAGGGACTGGGCTTTGGAAAACTTGCCATTCTGGCAGGAGTATGTGAAATGATAGCCCGGAGCCTGGTAGGATTTTTCGCTGTTCCGGCTTACGGATATATAGCGGCCTGTCTGGCCAGTCCGGTAGCATGGATCCTGGCAGATGCTTTTTTGATCCCTACTTATTTTGGATGTGTGCGTTATCTTAGAAACCATGTATTGCGAAAGGAAGCAAATGAATGATTCGCTTGATTGCATTTGACCTGGATGGAACTTTATTAAATCAGGAAAAAAAGGTGGATCCTGTGACAAAGGATGTCTTGAACCGGCTGGCAGAGCAGGGAGTTTTTCTTATCCCTGCTACCGGACGGACCTACGGTGGATGCCGGGGAGTGCTGGAAGGGCTGCAGGGGATTCCCTATGTCATTACCTGTAACGGTGCCGGTATATATGACTGGCAGACAAAGCAGTGTGTGTACAGAGACTGTATGGAACTGGAAGATTATCTGCCTTTGCTGGCTGAACTGGATCAGCTTTCTTTGATGGCGGATTCTTTTGTGGACGGCGGTGCCTATATGAATGCGGCGAAAAAACCTATGATTGAAAGGTTAAATGTAAATCAGGAAACAAAAGATTACATATACAGTTCACGGACCATTGTAAAAGATCAGGTTGCAACCTTGAAAGAGCGGGGGATTCCTGTGGAAAAACTGACAGTGAATTTTATGGAGAATGAAAAAGGTCAGCGGATTGATTATGAACAGGCATGGGAAATCCTTCGTAAGTATCCTGCCTTTAATCCTGTTTCCGGCGGCATGAAAAACATCGAAGTTACGAAAAAAGGCGTGTCCAAGAAAACCGGTCTTGCCTGGGTCGGAAAGCAGTTAGGAGTTTCTCCGGAGGAAATGATGGCTTTGGGAGATAGCGGAAATGATGTAGATATGCTACGGTACGCCGGATTGGGCATTGCCATGGGAAATGCAGAAGAAATGGCTGTGGAAGCGGCAGATGAGACGACAGGAAGTAATACAGAAAATGGTATTGCCATGGCTCTGAAAAAACATGAAAGAGAGATTATTAATGGAAAAAGGCATGAAGATATTTGACTCAGAGAGAAAGATTATGGAAGAACTGTGGGACCGGGGAGAACTGCGGGCCAGCGAACTGGTGCAGATCCTTCATGATAAAACAGGCTGGAACCGCAACACCACTTATACCATTATCAAAAAATGTGTAGAGAAAGGTGCCATTAAGCGCATTGAGCCAAAATTCATGTGCAGGGCTATGGTGTCCAGAGAAGAAGTTCAGTATTATGATACAAAAGAATTGCTGCAAAACCTGTTCCAGGGAGACAAGGCGGCTTTGCAGCAGTTTATAGAAGAAAATTTCTGATTTAATTACGAGTTTTTACTTTGATATGCAAGGTTCGGTTTTGAAAACGGAGTGTTAAGGTAACCGGTTTCTTCCGAACCTTTTTTACATGAATGACTCCTTTGCGGGAAATGGTAACACAGGATTTGGAAGAACTTTTGCATGTTACCGGATACCGGGTAGGAGTTTTTTTCAGTTTTAACTTTACTGTCTGTCCTTTTTTCAGGGAAAGAGTCTTTCCTTCGGTGCAGTTTTTCTTTTTATAAGTTACTTTGAAGGATGTCTTTTTCAAAGAGCCTGCGGCTTGCTTTAACTGTGCATACCGGCGGTCAAAGGTAGTCTGAGTGATGGTACAGCCTCCCTTATACAAAGTTTTGTCCAGTAAGGTAGAAAATCCTTTTGGCGAAACCAGTGTGGTGCCCCGGCGGTAGCCGTAATAACTAAGAGGATCGGTTGTCTTGCGGAAACCGTTCTGGATCTTTGTAATACCGGAATCTGTCTTAACAGGAGCAAAAACCTTTTCAAAGGAGGTCAGAGTCTGGTGGAATTTTTTGTAACTGGCGGTGGTATAATTTTTCTTCTTGTAGGAAGCCAGTTTTTTGTAACTGGCCACAGGTGTGTCTTTCGTAGTTGTTTTGTGAAGAGTGAAGGTGTCGGCATAGGTTTTTCCCTGGCTGTCATAAGTGTTGAGAGTCAGTGTGTTTTCGGATACCGTCAGGGAAGAAAAAGTGGCTGTCAGGTCATTGGACCGTTCCGAGACATAATACTGTCTGGAAGGTGCCAGATTGTACATTTTGCTGCCAGAGGAACTTCCCAGGGACAGATACACGGTGCCGGAAGGATTGGTAAGAGTAGTATTCTGACTGACAAAAGCGGTGCCGTCCAGCATAGGATAAGAACGACAGTAACTGTGGTCATGTCCGGAAAATACCAGATCAATCTTGAACTCGTCCATCAGGGGAGCCAGAAAGATCCGTGTGTTGGCAGAAGTACGGTTGGAGTGGAGCGCACCGGAGCCATAGATGTCGTGGTGGAAAGCCACAATACGCCATTTGGCATCGGGGTAGGCTGCTACCGCTTCTTTCAACAGTTTCCGGTGGCTGGCCTGATTACGGTTGTTACTGTTTAATACGATAAACAAGGCATTGCCTCGGGAAAAATAATAGTCACAGCCGGCCGGTGTGGCACCGTAACCGCTCTGGGCATTTGGATTATTAAAATGGTAACTGTAATCAGAGCCTTTTGTATCGTGGTTTCCGATAACAGTGGCAACCGGAAGAGAGCGGAGTGTTTCCGGGTATAAAAATCCGGCGTACTGCTGTTCCCGCAGTCCCTGGTCACCGGTGGATGTTTTATAATCTACCTGATCCCCAAGACTTAAAAGAAATGACGCATTGGGGACCTTTTTGAGAGCGGTGTTTAATACCTGATTCCAGCTGTAAGTATCGGCTGCTACATCACCGGAGGCTCCGATCTGGCTGTCCCCGGTCAGCAGAAGTGTGAAATTGTCTTTTGCCGGAACGGTGTAGGTGTGGGCGGAGGACCATACAGGAACGATGCTTGTCTGCTCATTGGTAACCCGGTAATAATAGGTTTTTCCTGATACGAGGGCATCCTGAACAGATACATGCTGTGCACTGGAATAAGTACTGATACCGGTGCTGCGGGAAATAGCCGTGGAGGTGCCGGAAAAAATTCTGGCGTCAGAAAAATCCGGTTTGGTACTGAGAGCCACTGCCGGGTTGGTACCTGTTTTGGCATACCAGGAAAAATTCAGAGATGCAAGATTACTGCCGGGGGTTAAAACTACATTGCTGACGGAATCGTAGTTCGTCTGATTCCAGGAAGAAAGCCAATTTGTGTAAGAAGCATCGGTCTGGCTGTCTGCAAGAGAAACAGAATATTCCTCATCTACCTGAACTTCGCCAAAAGCAAAGGCATGGCTTTGAGGCACCATGGCAATGGAAAAAGCGGTTGCCATGGCGAGAATGGATTTAAAATGTATGTTCATATTCATCACTCCAAGGTTTGTTTTTTCTTTCAGTATATTGCAAAAACGGGCAAGGTGCAAATGATTGTTTGTAATCATGATTCGGAATTTTTTCCATGTTCCGCCTGGAATCCTGCAAAGATTTACTGAATGATGAATACAAGACAGTGATAAAATAATGTTTTGTTACCCTTGCCGGTTTTACTTGTTTCTTTTATAATGAATAATATTGTCAGATTTTTAGCAGGAGGTTACATTATACATGAGTGATAAGAAAAAGATTGTGGTTGTGTTTCCGGGCGTTCATTACAGTCCGGATTGCCCTTTATTATATTATCCCGCCAGGTTTTACAGCCAGCAGGGGTATGAGATTTTTCCCGTTGATGACTATGGCGTAGAGGGAGAGGATGGTCTGGGAAGGCTTTCGGAATATGCCAGAGAGGCGGCGGAAAAAACGGAGAGAAAACTGGCAGAAATTTCATGGGATCAATATGAAAAGGCCATTTTCCTTGAAAAAAGCGTGGGAACCGTTATCGGAATGGAAGTGGAAGACCGGCTGAAAAAGCAAGGGATCCGGACCGAGATCCACCATGTGGCACTGACACCGATCCAGGAAACGATACCGTATCTGAACAAGGAACGCTGCATTGACTATATGGTAACCGGAACGAAAGACACCTTCCTGACCGATGACACACTGGAGAAAACCTGTGCCAGAGAAGGAATCTCCCTGGACCAGATCGAAGGAGTGGGCCACCGTCTGGAAGGAACCAAAGATGTAAAAGAAAGCCTTAAGATCCTGTCCCACATATTAGATAAGTTAATGTGAAGAGTGGGTTGTGCCAGGTAATCGATGTCAGTCTCTTAGTATTTCAGTGATTCGGGAGAAAACTTTGCGGAGAGTGGGTTTTTAGTGCGTCGGTATGAGATGCCTGTACATGCGTTAGCATAGGCATCCATACCGTTACGCACTTAATTAGTGCAAACGCCCACGAGACGCAAAATTTTCTCCCGAATTATGGAACCTAAAAAAGTAACATCGATTACCTGCCACAAACTACAACAAACCCAAGGTTGATTTTTTTACCAAAATAGATTATGATGTAAATAAGTTCCATATGACTGGCGGAAGTGGGAGCACCCACAGGGAGTATGGAGAAGTTGATCGCCGACCGCCTGGGCACCTTTTAGTTAAGGTCGTCTGGGCGGCCGGTTTTTTTGTGACTAAAGTACAAACAAAGGAAGTGAGGAAACGACATGAACAAAATTTCATTGGAAAACGAGTTAAAGAACAATGCCTATCCTGGAAGAGGAATTGTGATCGGTAAGACACCGAATGGCAAATATGCTGTAACGGCTTATTTCATCATGGGACGAAGTGAGAACAGCCGCAACCGTGTGTTTGTAACAGAAGGCGAGGGAATCCGCACACAGGCGTTTGACCCATCCAAATTAAGTGATCCAAGTCTGATCATTTATGCACCGGTCCGGGTACTGGGCAACAAGACCATCGTGACCAACGGGGATCAAACCGATACGATCTACGAGTTGATGGACAAACAGCAGACCTTTGAGCAGGCACTGAGAACAAGAGAATTTGAGCCGGATGGTCCAAACTACACCCCTCGTATTTCTGGTGTGATGCATATTGAAGATGGCAAATACAACTATGCCATGAGCATTTTGAAAAGCAACAACGGAGACCCATCTTCCTGCAACCGCTACACATTCGCATACAGTGATCCGGCAGCGGGAGAAGGCCATTTTATCCACACCTATATGCAGGATGGAGACCCATTGCCAAGTTTTGAGGGAGAACCAAAACTGGTAGAGATCCCGGATGATATGGAACGTTTTGCCAATATGCTCTGGGACAGCCTGAATGAGGACAATAAAGTATCCTTGTTCGTCCGTTACATTGATATTGAAACAGGAAAATATGAAACCAAGATCATTAACAAAAATAAATAGGAGGCACTTATGAAAGAGTTAGAATTAAAGTATGGATGTAACCCAAATCAGAAACCATCCCGTATCTATATGCAGGATGGCGGTGAACTGCCGATCCAGGTATTGAATGGCAAACCAGGTTATATTAACTTCCTGGATGCGTTTAATGGCTGGCAGCTTGTAAAAGAACTGAAGAAGGCAACCGGACTTCCGGCAGCTACTTCTTTCAAGCATGTATCTCCGGCCGGTGCAGCAGTGGGACTGCCATTAACAGAGACAGAGGCGAAGATCTATTGGGTAGATGACCTGGGAGAACTGACACCACTGGCAGCTGCTTATGCAAGAGCAAGAGGTGCTGACCGTATGTCTTCCTATGGAGATTTTATTTCCCTTTCCGATGTGTGTGATGTATGTACTGCGAAAATGATCAAAAGAGAGTTTTCCGACGGAATCATTGCGCCAGGATACGAGCCGGAAGCACTGGAAATTTTGAAGGAAAAGAAAAAAGGCGCGTATGCCATCATCCAGATCGATCCGGAGTATGTACCGGCACCGATCGAGCATAAAGAAGTATTTGGTGTTACATTTGAGCAGGGAAGAAATGAGTTGAATATCGACGACGATTTCTTCTCCAAAGTAGTAACAAAGAACACAGAAATTCCGGAGTCTGCCAAAGTAGATATGGCCATTGCCATGATCACACTGAAATATACACAGAGTAACTCCGTATGTTTTGTTAAAAACGGTCAGGCAATCGGTATCGGAGCAGGACAGCAGTCCCGTATCCACTGTACCCGTCTGGCAGGCCAGAAGGCAGATAACTGGCTTCTCCGCCAGTCTCCACAGGTTCTGAACCTTCCTTTCAAAGAAGGAATGAAAAGGGCAGACCGTGACAATGCCATCGATCTTTATATCGGCGAGGATTATATGGATGTGCTGGCAGACGGCCAGTGGGAAAGAGTATTTACAGAGAAACCACCTGTATTTACAAAAGAAGAGAAGGAAAAATGGCTTAATGAGTATGCCAAAGATGTTACACTTGGTTCGGATGCTTTCTTCCCATTCAGCGACAATATCGACAGAGCTTACCGCAGCGGTGTAAAATATGTGGCACAGCCTGGCGGATCCATCCGGGATCAGGATGTGATCGATGCCTGCGACAGACATGGTATGGCAATGTGCTTTACCGGTCTTCGTCTGTTCCATCACTAAAAAGAAATAAAAAACAGGCACTGTTTTATTAAGGCAGGCTGAGAAGGAAAAAGTTCTATGCTTTCGGGAAAACAAACAGCATGAAAGTTACCCGGAAGCGGGACTTTTTCTTTTTTATCAGACCACACTAAAAACTACCTGAAGTTCTTGATAACTTACAAGTGTTAGTGTATACTAACCAAAGTAAGGCGGACTGTTGATAAGTTTTGTCACATAAGTAAAAAGTTTTGAAAGTGAGGTTTGTATGCAGAAAGATTTAGTGATAGAAAAATTAAGAGAACAAGGATGTCGTATTACCAAGCAGCGCCGTATGCTTTTAGATATTATTCTGGAAGAAGATTGCTCCTGTTGTAAGGAAATCTATTATCGGGCTGTGAAAAAAGACGCTAG
>JAXDTV010000138.1:0-57622 GCA_034089785.1 Eubacterium sp. | reverse complement strand
GAAGCCAAGCATTTGTACCGGGTGTCTATTCTCCTTCAGCCATTTTCCGGACAGTGTGTGAAAAAAGGCTATTTTCAGATTGGCGGAGAGAAGATACGCTGTCAGGTGCTGGAAAAACTGGACTTGGACCAGATTCAGCAGGGGTATTTTTATACATTTCACGCTCCGGAATTTCCGATAAAGAAAACGGATGATCTACTGCAGCAATACTATTTTGAGGTATACCAGATCGCCTGTCTGGATGTGGTCAGAGAGTGGATCCGGGAATATCTTGCCAGAAAACACAGCGTCCGGGAGGCCCGTTATGCCAGTCCTTCTTTTGGGCCGGGATTTTACGGGATGGAACTGGCGGCAACTGAAAAGATTTTGTCTCTGATGAACCCTGAAAAGGCTGGTGTCAGCTGGCAGGAGGGAAGTATGCATCCACTTATGAGTCTGGCGGGGATATACCTTATCAGTAAAAAAGATGTGCTGCCAAGCTGCCGGGACTGTGCCAGCTGTATAGGTGGAAAGGAAGGCTGTCAGTATTGCAGTAACAACCGTTGACAGGAGCACATGAATGTAGTATGATACAACTAATCAGGGAATGAAGTTCTCCCTTGGGAAACCTAAACTGCTTATACAAGCTGATGACTTCTACGATTATCATGTCGCAGAAGGAGTCAGCTTTTTTTGCGGCTATAAGGAGGGAAAATTTATGCTGACATCGTTATCACTTATTTTTCTGGTGGGACTGGCCATGGGTGCCATCTGCCAGAGTCTCAAACTTCCCAAGATTATAGGAATGCTGGTTACGGGAATCATTCTGGGGCCCTATGTACTTGACTGGCTGGATCCGTCGATTTTGTCTATTTCGGCGGAACTACGGAAAATGGCATTGATCATCATTTTATTGAAGGCCGGGCTGTCGTTAAATCTGGCAGACTTGAAAAAGGTAGGCCGGCCGGCGGTGCTTATGTCCTTTTTGCCGGCATCATTTGAAATTCTTGGATATGTGCTTCTGGCGCCGGTACTGCTTGGCATCACACGAGTGGAAGCAGCAGTAATGGGAGCTGTGTTAGGTGCCGTGTCACCGGCGGTTGTAGTGCCCCGCATGGTGTCTTTGATGGAACAAAAATACGGCACGAAAAAAGCAATCCCCCAGATGATCCTGGCAGGAGCCTCCTGCGACGATATTTTTGTCATCGTATTATTTACTACGTTTCTGGGAATGGCACAGGGAGGAAGTGCCAATTTTATGTCGTTTGTAAACATTCCGGTGTCGATTCTGCTGGGGATCGCCCTGGGAGCCGTGGTAGGATACGGGTTATATCTGTTTTTTGAGACATCTTATGCCCACAAACACTGTGTGCGCAACAGCACAAAAGTAGTGGTGGTGTTGGGAATGTCCTTTCTGCTTGTGTCCATTGAGAGCTGGCTGGAGGGAAAACTGGCGGTGTCAGGCCTTCTGGCAGTGGTGAGTATGGCCTGTGTGCTGAAAATGAAAAGCACCGCCTTTGTGTCTAAGAGATTGTCCGAAAAATTTGGTAAACTGTGGATCGCTGCGGAAGTGATCTTGTTTGTGCTGGTGGGAGCGGCTGTGGATATCCGCTATACATTGCAGGCAGGTGCAGCGGCCTTGGCGATGATCCTTCTGGCCCTGGTTTTTCGTGCCTGCGGAGTCCTTCTTTGTGTGGCCAAAACATCCCTTAGCGGAAAGGAAAAACTGTTTTGCGTCATTGCATATCTTCCGAAAGCCACTGTGCAGGCTGCGATCGGTTCGGTTCCGCTGGCAGCAGGGCTTTCATGCGGACAGATTGTTCTGTCGGTGGCGGTGCTGGCTATTGTGATCACTGCGCCATTGGGGGCTCTGGGGATGGATGTGACTTATAAAAAACTGCTGGAAAAAGAAGGGTAAAAACTCGTTGAAAAAATGTTATGAAAATCATATAATAATCGTGGTAAATAAGATTATGGCAAGTGGATTATATCCAGAGAATGTGGTATAATAAACAGCAAATGAGAAAATGTCTCTACAAAGAGGCAAAGGATTGGAGGAATGATTTATATGGCAGAAAATAAATATGCAGGAACACAGACAGAGAAGAATCTTCAGGAGGCGTTTGCCGGCGAGTCTCAGGCAAGAAATAAGTACACCTATTTTGCGTCTGTGGCGAAAAAAGAAGGATATGAGCAGATGGCATCCCTGTTTTTAAAGACAGCAGATAATGAAAAAGAGCATGCCAAGATGTGGTTTAAAGAACTTTCCGGCATTGGTGATACGAAAGCCAATCTGGCGGCAGCCGCAGAAGGTGAAAATTTTGAGTGGACCGATATGTACGAAGATTTTGCAAAGACAGCAGAAGAAGAAGGTTTCCCACAGCTGGCAGCAAAATTCCGTGCAGTAGGCGAGATCGAGAAACATCATGAAGAGAGATATCGTGCCCTGCTTAAAAACATCGAAGCAGCCCAGGTTTTTGAAAAAAGTGAAGTAAAGGTCTGGGAGTGCCGCAACTGTGGACACATTGTAGTAGGAACCAAGGCACCGGAGGTATGTCCGGTATGCGCACATCCACAGAGTTATTTTGAGATTCATGGGGATAATTACTAATAAGGAGTTCATATGAGTAAGATCTATTTTGTGCGCCATGGTGAAAGCCAGTGGAATGTGGAGGACAAGATCTGCGGTCAGACAGACATTCCGCTGACAGAGCGGGGCCATGCCCAGGCAGAAGAGACCGGGAGACGGATCGTGGAAAAGGGGATCACAGCGGCAGAGATCCTCTGCTCTCCGCTTTTGCGGGCAAAAGATACCGCAGCACATATTTCCCAGGTAACAGGGATTCCCCTGAAAGTAGAGCCGCGGCTGACGGAACAGAACTTCGGTATCTGGGAGGGAACTTCTCCCAGAACCAGTGAATCATTCTGTCAGGCAAAGAAAGAGTTTCTCAGCCGGTACGAGACAGGAGAATCCATGTTTCAGCTGGCACAGAGGATTTATAATCTGCTGGATGAACTGAAAGAAACTGGTCAGGATTATATTTTGGTGGCACATAACGGTATTTCCCGTGTGGTCTGCTCCTATTTCCGGGAGATGACCAATGAAGAATATGCTTCATATGGTGTGGAAAACTGTAGTGTGACAGAATTTACATATGAATAGAGGATAATGACAAAAGGCTTTTTACATACAGACGCGGAGATGGCGCATATGTAAAAGGCCTTTTTGGCGAAAGGAATATTTTTTGAAATTTTCCACATACTACCTTTACCACACATGAATGAAAAGTATATAGGAAAACAAGGAGGATCATATGAAAGCGACAGGAATTGTACGCAGGATCGATGGACTTGGCCGAATCGTCATCCCCAAAGAGATAAGACGGTCGCTCCGCATCCGCGAAGGTGAGTCTATGGAAATCCTGGTAAGTTCAGAAGGAGAGATCATATTGACAAAAAATTCTCCGGCCCAGGGAATTGAGCCGCTGGCGGGAGAATATGTAGAGGCGCTGGCAGAGCTGACCAGAGCCACGGCCTGTGTCTGCGACAGATACCAGGTCATTGCGGCAGCAGGCCCCCAGAGTGGGAACTGCCTGTACCAGCGGATCCATGAGGATCTGCAGCAGTGCATAGAACAGAGGCAGGTGGTCATGGCGACGGCGGAGGATGCCAGATTCTGCCGGTTGTTTGAAAAAGAGGACGATATTACGGCCCAGGTGATCTGCCCCATTGTGTCGGAAGGAGATGCCATCGGTGCCCTGTTTTTATTCGGGAAAAAAGAAGGAATGTATTTTACGGAAACCGAAGAGAAGATGGCACATTGTGGTGCAAGGTTTCTGGCAAGGCAGACAGAGGGGTGAAAAAGCCCGAGTTTATCATATTTTCCTTGACAAAGCACCGAAAAAAGGTTATATATATGAAGTAGGATATTTATAAATCTAGAATAAAAATTTTCGAGGAGGATATAATCCATGAATAAGACAGAATTAGTAGCAGCTATGGCTGAAAAAACAGGGTTGTCAAAGAAAGACGCTGAGAGCGCATTGAAAGCATTCATCGACACAGTAACAGATGAATTGAAAGCAGATGGAAAAGTTCAGTTAGTTGGATTTGGTACATTTGAAGTAGCTCAGAGAGCAGCTAGAGAGGGAATCAACCCACTTACAAAACAGCCTATGAAGATTGCTGCATCCAAAGCTCCTAAGTTCAAAGCTGGTAAAGGCTTGAAGGATACTTTGAACGCATAATTTGTTCTGTTTATAGACAATGGTTGTGATTGCACTCTCTTGCTATGCAAGGGAGTGTTTTTTATTGCGCAGGATTACCGGACTGTGCAGAAAAGAAGAAGGAGAGTCCGTTATGAGATTAGATAAATACTTAAAAGTTTCAAGACTGATAAAACGCCGTACTGTGGCCAACGAAGCGTGTGATGCTGGAAGGATCCAGGTCAATGGCAAAGTGGCAAAGGCGTCTGTGCAGGTAAAGCCGGGGGATGTCATCGAGATACAGTTTGGCAACCGTAATACAAAGGTAGAAGTGCTCCGCACTGATGATACCTGTAAAAAAGAAGAAGCGAGAGAGATGTATAAAGATCTGTAAGTTCTAACAGGCCGGACTCCTGCATACTATATAATAGTAAGTGAACAAAGGGAGGATAGCTGTGGAGCAGACAATATCCAATCAGGAGCAGCGGCTTCAGATGCTGAACCGCAAAAAGATAGAGTTGACAGGGGTTACGGAAGTTGTTTCCTTTGATACCCAGGAAGTGGTTCTTGACACCGTGGAAGGACAGCTCCGGCTGGCTGGAGAGGATCTTCATGTGAAAAAACTGGTGTTAGAACGAGGCGAAGTAGAGATCCAGGGAAAAGTCAGGGAACTGTCTTACAAGGAGCCTAAGATCAAAAGCGCATCCGGCGGCCGCATCGGAAGGATTTTCCGCTGATGGAAAAAGTGCTCAGCCAGTTGTGGTATGGAGCTGCCGGTTTGTTTGCAGGGATCCTGGTGCGTTTTTCCTATGATGTGATACAGGCATTTTGGAGGAAAAAAACGAAACCGGCCTGTTTTGTAAGAGACTGGTGTTTCTGGCTGGCGGCAGGTATATTTGTGTTTGATGTGGTATTTCACATGAACCAGGGAATCCTTCGCAGTTATTTTCTCATCTTGTTTGGCGGGGGCATGGTCTTGTATAAAAAGACAGCCGGTGATGTAGTAGAGCGTTTTATTCTACGGCTATGGAATGGTTTTTGCAGGATGTTTTCTCGACCGTATGTTTGGATTCGGGAAAAAACCGGGAAAAAAGGCAAAAAAAAGGCAAAAAAGCCTTGAATTATTGTGCAAAACCCCCTATAATTAAAAACACTACAACTATAGAATGATAGTTGCACCACAGGGATAGTAATTGGAGGGATGATTCTACCGTGAAAAAAAGGAAAAAGCGTAGAACAAGTTTATATCTTGTTATGATGGTTGCCGGCCTTTTTGTTGGTACACTGGTAGTTCATGGCGTGAATCTGCGGGCGGACTGCAAAAAACTGCAGGCACAGCAGACTGAGTTGAAGGCGCAGAAAAAAGAACTGCAAAAGGAAAAAAAGGAAATCAAAGAAAAGTCAGAATATATGAAGACAGACCAGTATATAGAAGACACAGCCAGAGAGAAGTTCGGCCTTGTATATGGCAACGAGATTATTTTTAAGGCGGCCGACGGCGAGACTGGCAATTAAATCGATAATAACCAATTTTTGTTATAATTTATTTTTTCATCTTTATTTCTTTCGAAAAAATTCCGGACTAACCATCCGGGATTTTTTTTGCGTTTGGTTCCTGTTTTGACAAAATATGCCCGGCGGGTTGGCTATACTATACCTCTAATGAGTACATGAGGAGGGATTCTGAAATGCAGCAGGGCAGCATAAAAAGATGGGATAAAGGTGTGTGGATGCTGATGGGCATCTGTTTTATGATGGGACGAGCCTTTGTTGGGACTGTGAATCCGTTTGGGGCGGCCATGATGAGTGTGGCGTGCCAGGAGCGAAAAAAATATGGCTGGATGGGAAGCATGGTTTTGTTTGGAATGTTTAGTGCTGCTTCCGGAAATCATCTGTTGAGATACATATTCTGCATCACGGCCATTATGGTGGCCGGGCGTTTTTACAAAGAAATGGATAAAGGAGTACTGCCCCTGTGGCTGGCGGCGGTGCTGTGCGGCGCAGTGAGCCTGGTGTCGGGATTGGCAGGAAGCCTGCTGTTTCGTAACACATGGGAGTGCCTCTTTGTGTCACTGGGAGAAGGAGTGGCGGTGTATGGACTGGGCCGGGTGTTCCGGCCGGGCATCCGCTTTTTCCTGGATAAAAAATGGACGGATGTGCCGGGAAATGAAGAATGGATCAGTCTGCTGGCCATTGTGTTTCTGGGGCTGTACGGTGTACCTCAGTCTGTGAACGATCTTTTTTCCCTGACACGGTGTGCCGGATATTTTCTGGTCCTGTTTGCGGGAGTCAGTTACGGGGCGGCACCGGCGGCCATGACGGGAGTAGCCGCCGGGGTGCTGGCAGTGGCCCAGGGGGGCAGCCCGGTTCTGGTAGGCTTGTACAGCGGCCTGGGTGTGGTGAGCGGTGCCATGAGAAAAAGCGGCAAAATAATCAGCAGCCTGCTGTATCTTGTTACGGGGTGCCTGTTGATCTACGGAGCAGGAAATCTTTTTCAGGGAGTGGTGGAACTGCGCTCCCTGTTGTCGGGAACGTTGATTTTTTTGGGGGTACCGGGGGTGCAGCCAAGGAAAGCGGAAGTTTTTACGCTGGACGACAGTGCCTATGTGGGGGAGGAAGTCAGGGAACTGGCCAATCAGAAGTTGAATGATTTTTCCGATGCGTTCCGGCGGCTCTCCAAAAGTTTTACCGGCCGGGTGAGCCAGCAGGAAAATGTGCCGGGAGAAGTGATGGAAGATATTTTGGAGGATATTTCGGAAAGGCTGTGCCAGGGGTGCTTAAACTGCCGTCACTGCTGGGAGCGTCACGGAGAGGAAACCAGACAGGGAATGGCGGACATCCTGTGGCAGATGGAGCAGCAGGGAGACGTGTCTGTGTGGCAGGAAAACCAGGATTTTACCAGCCGCTGTATGAGACTGGAAGAGTATAAGGAAATGGCCAGACAGGAAATGGCCCACGCCAGGCAGAGGATCGGGTGGCAGAACCAGCTGGCCAGAAACCGGGAGATCATGGCCAGACAGATGATGGAAGTGGCCCGGGCACTCAGTGGTTTTACCACGAGGCTGGGGGATGGACAACCGTTGCAGCGAGGTGTTTTGAACCAGTTAAAAAAGCGGCTGGAACTATATGGGATCCACATTGAAAAGGTGTGGGGGGTAAAAAAGAACAATAAAGTAGAAGTGGCTTTTACCGGGCATTGTGAGAAGAACCAGTGCCTGACCAAAACCGATGTGGCGGCGGTTTTATCGGAAGAACTGGGGGCCAAGGTGACACCGGCCAGAGAAACAAGAAATGTTTTATCCAAAGAATCCCAGACTATGTATTTCCGCCAGGATACTTGTTACAAAGGACTTACGGCGGTGGCCAGGGTATCCAGATGGGATCAGCAGGTGTCGGGAGATAATTATTCCTTCCTGGAACTGGAAAGCGGTGAACTTTTAATGGTGCTGGCGGATGGCATGGGATATGGTGGAGAGGCGGAAAGAGACAGCGGCAGTCTGATTGAAACCCTGGAGCACCTGCTGGAGGCCGGCTTTGAAAAGCAGACAGCCTGGCGGCTTCTGAATACGCTGCTTGTGGCAGAGTATGAGGGGGAGTCTTTTACGACGCTGGATATGGTGTCAGTGGATCTGTACACAGGATGGTGCCAGTTTATCAAAAGCGGTGCGGCTGCGGCCTATCTGTACCGGGATGGACAGGTGGAAGTGATCGAAGCTCAGTCGCTGCCGGTAGGCGTTTCGGTGGATACCGGATGCGATGTGGTAAAGAGGCAGTTAAAACCGGGAGATATGGTGATCCTTGTGTCGGACGGCGTGCCGGATGGCTATGAAAAAGACATGACAGAAATGATAAGAGAGGTGGCAGGTCCCAACGCTCAGGAGTTTGCAAACCAGATCCTGATCCATGCGCTGGCAGGAGCCAGCCAGGAGGCAGCAGATGATATGACGGTGCTGGTTCTTGGTTTTTGGAATAAAAATTGACGAACGAGGCAAAAATCGTTAAGATAAAAGAAGAATACTACAAAGAATCCGGGAGGAAATCGTGTTACAGGATTTTTTAGCATATAATGAACAAAAGAACCTGCTGAAACCAGGGGATACGGTGGTGGCAGGAGTGTCTGGCGGGGCAGATTCCGTGTGCCTTTTGTCCCTGTTGGATGAATTAAAAGAAGAAATGGGGTTAAAACTGTATGTGATCCATGTGCATCATGGGATCCGGGGAGAAGAAGCAGACCGGGATGCGGCCTTTGTAAGAGAACTGGCAGGAAAGAAAGACCTGCCTTTTTGTCTTGTAAAAAAGGATGTGCCGGCCATGGCAAAAGAACTGGGGATGACGGAGGAAGAGGCTGGCAGACGCCTGCGGTACGAGGCCATGGAAGAGTATGCAGAAAAAGTTGGTGCCGATAAGATCGCCCTGGCCCACCACAGAGATGATCAGGCAGAGACGGTTTTGTTCCACCTGTTCCGGGGCAGCGGACCCAGGGGACTCCGGGGGATGCCGGTAAAAAGAGGGCCGTTTATCCGACCCCTTTTATTTGCAAGCAGACAGGAGATAGAAGAGTATCTGGCAGAAAAAAAACTGCCCTACTGTGAGGATTCTACCAACAGCAGTCTGAAATACAGCCGGAATATCCTGCGCCGGCAGATACTGCCCCTGGTAACGGAAACCATCAACGCCCAGGCACCAGCCCATATTGCGGCTATGGCGGAGCGGCAGGAAAAGTGGTGCCTCTATATAGAAAAGAAGGGAAGAGAAGCGGCCGGCAGACTGGTGCGGCAGGAAGAAAACGGCTATAGTCTGGAGATCGATCCTTTTTTACAGGAAGAAGAAGTGATCCGGGATGAAGTCCTGCGCCAGGTGCTAAAGCGGCTTGTTACCGGGGCCAAAGACATAGGGGCGGTCCATTATGAAAAGATTCGTGCCCTGTGCACGGCAGAGAGCGGCCGGCGGATCGAACTGCCGGGAAAGACCGATGTGGAAAAACGATATGACAGGATTTATTTTTACCGGAGAGAACAAAAACAGGAGCCGGCGGTGCAGATGACATGCCAGCCGGGCAGTATTCATAAGATAAGGATAAAAGATATGACCTGTGAGGTTTCTTTTACTTTGAAAAATCGTTTGGAACTGCCGGAGAAAATTCCGCAAAAGGACTATACGAAATGGTTTGATTATGATATGATTGTAAATAGTCTGTTCTTACGAGGCCCGTTGGAGGGCGACTATTTTTGTATGGATCAGGACGGACATAAGAAGAAATTGTCCCGCTACTATATCGATGAGCATATTCCACGGCAGCAGCGGAGCAGCCAGTGGGTGCTGGCAGACGGATCCCATGTTTTGTGGGCAGTCCCGGGACGGATAAGCGAGTATTACAAAGTGACAGAAAAAACCAGCCGTGTTCTGGTGGTATCGGTGGCAGTTTGTGAATACTTTGGAATGGAGGAATCATAGTGAAAGAGGAAATTCAGGTAAGAATCAGTGAGGAAGAACTGGTTGCAAAAATCAAGGAGATCGCACAGCAGATTAATGAGGATTATGCTGGGAAAAAGGTTCATCTTGTATGTATTCTCAGTGGAAGTGTATTTTTTACCTGTGAACTGGCAAAATATATTACAGTGCCGGTTACCATGGATTTTATGAGAGTGTCCAGTTATGGTGACGGAATGGACAGCACCGGAACGATTTCCATCGACCAGGATCTGAACATGAGTATAGAAGGCCGTCATGTACTGGTAGTAGAAGATATTGTGGATTCTGGACGCACATTGGCACTTTTGAGTAATATATTGAAGAAAAGGAATCCTGCCAGCCTGCGCCTGTGCAGTCTGCTGGATAAGCCAAGCCGCCGCGTGACACCGGTTGCGATTGATTATTTAGGATTTGAGATTGAGGATTATTTTGTAGTGGGATTTGGATTGGATTACGCTCAGAAATACCGCAATCTGCCATATATTGGTGAGTTAGAATTATTGGACTAAAAGGAGGATTTTCCCCATGAAAAATGCGAGAGGATTAGGTTTTTTCGTTCTCATTGCGATGGTGGTCATACTGGCAGTGTTTGGTAATGATCTGTTTGGAGGCGTAAATAAAGACAGTTATAATTATAACAGTTTTAAGCAGGATCTGCAGAAGGACAAAGTGGCGTCGGTGCAGATCGTGCAGAATCAGGAAGTTCCTACCGGCCGTGTTGTTGTGGTCAGCAAGGAAAACCAGACGAAGAGCTTTTATATATCGGATGTCAATAAAGTGATGTCCTATATGGAAAGCGTGAATTTTACCAATGTAGTAGTAAAAGATGTGCAGAAGACGCCGTGGTATGTGACGGTCCTTCCGTATTTTGTAGGATTTATCCTGCTGTTTTTCCTGTTCAGCATGTTTAATTCACAGTCACAGGGAGGTGGCGGCAACTCCAAAATGATGAATTTTGGAAAGAGCCGTGCCAAGATGACCGCACCGGATGACAAAGCAAAGACATTTGCGGATGTAGCCGGTCTGGTAGAGGAAAAAGAACAGTTAGAGGAGATCGTAGATTTCCTGGCTGATCCTGAGAAGTACACCAGACTGGGAGCCAGGATCCCGAAAGGTGTGATCATGGTAGGCCCTCCGGGAACCGGTAAAACACTGCTGGCCAAGGCTGTTGCCGGCGAGGCAGGAGTTCCGTTTTTCAGTATTTCCGGTTCGGATTTTGTGGAAATGTTCGTAGGTGTCGGTGCTTCCCGTGTCCGAGATCTGTTTGAGGATGCCAAGAAAAATGCACCTTGTATCGTATTTATTGATGAAATCGATGCCGTAGCCAGAAGACGAGGCAGCGGACTGGGCGGCGGTCACGATGAGCGTGAGCAGACACTGAATCAGATGCTGGTTGAGATGGATGGTTTTGGTGTGAATGAAGGAATCATCGTAATGGCAGCTACCAACCGTGTAGATATACTGGATCCGGCCATTCTCCGTCCGGGACGCTTTGACCGCAGGATCCATGTAGGACTGCCGGATGTGCGGGGCAGAGAAGAAATCTTAAAAGTCCATGCGAAAAACAAACCGCTGGCAGAAGATGTCAACCTGGAAGAGGTTGCCAGAACGACCGCCGGTTTTGCCGGAGCAGATCTTGAGAACCTGATGAATGAATCTGCCATTGCGGCAGCCAGGGATAACCGTGGCTATATTAAGGATGAAGATATACGCAAATCCTTTATCAAAGTGGGAATTGGTTCGGAGAAAAAGAGCCGTATCATTTCGGAAAAGGACAAAAAGATCACAGCGTACCACGAAGCAGGCCATGCCATTTTGTTCCATGTGCTTCCGGATGTGGGACCTGTATATACCGTGTCCATTATTCCGACCGGACAGGGGGCAGCCGGTTACACCATGCCACTGCCGGAGCGGGATGAAATGCACCTGACTAAGGGCAAAATGCTGCAGGATATTACAGTCTGCCTGGGTGGACGCATTGCAGAGTCTCTGATTTTTGAGGATGTTACCACCGGAGCAGTGCAGGATATCCGCCAGGCCACCGAAGCGGCCAGAGATATGGTTACCAAATACGGTTTCTCAGATGAACTGGGTATGATCAATTACAGCACATCGGATGATGAGGTATTTATCGGAAGAGATATCGGCCACACCAAGAACTTCAGTGAAGGCACAGCGGAAGTGATTGACCGTGAAGTGAAAAAGATCATTGATACCTGTCACGAAAAAGCGATCGGTATTTTGAAAGATCATATGGATGTATTGCACAAACTGGCAGACCTTTTGATTGAGAAAGAGCGGATCGGCCAGGAGGAGTTTGAATCGTTATTTGAGCATAATGACGAGGAAAACGGAGAAAATAAATAATGAATTGTGCAAAAGTTCAAATGGGAGAAAAGCATTGGGTAAATTACACAAAAAAAGATAAAAAAAAACTCAATGTTTGTTCACACTTATGTAGCAAACAATGTTATAGTAACACTCGTAAACCCCAATACATTATATAGTTTTTGCTACACCCCATAAGTAACAAAAATACCTTCTCCCAAAAGGACAGCATCGTGAAGCTGTCCTTTTGACTTTTATTGAGAGAAATTTTTTAAAAATATACAGGGGAAAGGATGACGGAAACAGACTATGACAGACGGAACAATAAACAGAGCTGCCATTTTTAGTGATGGTACCGGTAATTTTGTAAATCCGGCAGAACCAGAAATAAATTCACGAGTAGAAATCCTTTGCCGCACAGGGCGGGACGATGTTGAAAAGGTAACAGCTGTTGTAGATGGCACATGTTACGATATGTATGTGAAAGAGAGAAACAGCCAGTTTGACTATTATGCTGTGACGCTTTCGCTGGAGAGCCATCAGATTTCTTATCATTTTCAGATAGAAAAAAGGGGCGAATCCATCCGCTATAACCGTCAGGGTGTAGTGGACGAGATCAACCCGTATTTTGATTTTTGTATCATACCTGGTTTTCATACCCCGACCTGGGCAAAGGGTGCGGTTATGTACCAGATTTTTGTAGATCGTTTTTACAATGGGGATTCTTCCAATGATGTAGTAGACAGAGAATATTCTTATATCGGTGAGCCTGTGACCCAGGTAAAAGACTGGAATAAAATGCCGGCGTCCATGGGTGTCCGTGAGTTTTACGGCGGAGACTTAAAAGGCGTCTGGGAAAAATTAGATTACCTTCAGGATCTGGGGGTAGAGGTCCTTTACCTGAATCCTATTTTTGTGTCCCCTTCCAATCACAAATATGATACCCAGGATTACGATTATGTGGATCCTCATTACGGTGTGATCATAAAGGATGGGGGCGAGGTTCTTCCGGAGGGAGATCTTGACAATTCCCATGCAGAGCGTTATATACAGCGAGTGGTAAATAAGGAAAATCTGGAAGCCAGCAATGCGTTTTTTGCTTCTTTTGTAGAAGAGGTGCATAAGCGGGGCATGAAAGTGATCCTGGACGGTGTGTTCAACCACTGTGGTTCTTTTAACAAATGGCTGGACCGGGAAAAAATATATGACCGGGATGCAAGTTATGAAAAAGGGGCTTTTTTGACGGAAGACAGTCCGTATCATGATTTCTTTCATTTTTATCCGAATGGAAGCTGGCCGGACAATACCCACTACGATTCTTGGTGGGGCAATGATACTTTGCCGAAGTTAAATTACGAGGGATCGGAGAAGCTGGCGCCGTATGTTATGCGGATTGCAAAAAAGTGGGTGTCAGAGCCGTACAATGTGGATGGATGGCGTCTGGATGTGGCAGCAGATTTGGGACATTCAGAGGATTATAACCATGGATTCTGGAGACAATTCCGTGAAAGCGTGAAAGAGGCAAACCCGGAGGCCATTATCCTGGCAGAGCATTACGGAGATCCTTCCCCATGGCTGGATGGAAGCCAGTGGGATACGGTTATGAATTATGATGCGTTTATGGAACCTGTCAGCTGGTTTTTAACAGGAATGGAGAAACACAGTGATATGGCAGCACCGGATATGATCGGTAATTCATCCGCCTTTTTTGGCGCCATGACCGATTATGGTGCCCGGTTTACTATGCCGTCGGCGCAGGTGGCCATGAATGAACTTTCCAACCACGACCATTCAAGATTTTTAACCCGTACCAACAAAACCGTAGGACGGACGGCTTTTGCCGGCCCGAGAGCAGCGGATATGGGTGTAAATACGGCTGTCATGAGACAGGGTGTCATGATGCAGATGACCTGGGTCGGAGCACCTACCCTGTATTACGGTGATGAAGCAGGTGTGTGCGGATGGACGGATCCGGATAACCGCCGCAGTTACCCGTGGGGCAGAGAGGACAAGGAGCTGATCCGTTTCCACAAAGAAATGATCCGTATCCACAGAGACTACCAGGTATTTAAGACGGGAAGCATGCTGTATCTCCACGGCGAAAACGGCCTGATCGTGTATGGCCGGTTCCAGGGAGAAGAAAAGGCGGTCATTGCCGTGCAGACCGGAGGAACCCGAAGAGAGATTGAAGTGGATGTCTGGCGTCTGGGACTGAAAGATGGTGAAAAAATCGCGTCTATGATGTCCACGGACCAGCAGGGATTTTCCATGGCAGCACAGGTTTTGACGGTGGAAGATGGCAAGGTTTCTATCTCTGTAGGAGAAAATGGAGCCGTACTCTATAAAAGTATTCACAATTTGATATAAAATTTTAAATTTCATCTTGTAAAGAAACCCCTATGCGTTGTATAATGAAAGCAAATTCATTTATAGAATGTGTGGGGGTTTTCCCATACAGTAAAAGGAGGACGACATGTTATTATCAAAAGACTATAAGTTTTGGTTTTGTACAGGATCTCAGGATCTTTATGGAGATGAGTGTCTCGCTCATGTAGCAGAGCATTCCAAACAGATTGTGGACGCTTTGAACAAATCTGGCAAGCTTCCTTACGAAGTAGTTTGGAAACCAACCCTGATCACCAACGAATTGATCCGTAAGACTTTCAATGAGGCAAATGCAGATGAGAATTGTGCCGGTGTTATCACCTGGATGCATACATTCTCCCCAGCTAAATCCTGGATTCTTGGTCTGCAGGAGTACAGAAAGCCATTGCTTCACCTTCATACACAGTTCAATGAAGAGATTCCTTACGACAGCATCGATATGGACTTCATGAACGAGAACCAGGCAGCACATGGTGACCGTGAGTTCGGCCACATTGTAAGCCGTATGAGAATCGAGCGCAAAGTTGTTGTTGGTCACTGGACTGACCCAGAGATCCATGAGAAGATCGGTGACTGGATGCGTACTGCAGTAGGTATCATGGAGAGCAGCCACATCCGTGTTATGCG
The DNA here is from genome assembly GCA_034089785.1 of Eubacterium sp. Lineage (GTDB taxonomy): Bacteria > Bacillota > Clostridia > Lachnospirales > Lachnospiraceae > Eubacterium_F. The sequence goes on along the minus strand of JAXDTV010000138.1, from coordinate 42,626 downwards.
TGTAGCAGACAACATGCGTAATGTTGCCGTTACAGAAGGTGACAAAGTAGAAGCTCAGATCAAGTTTGGATGGGAAGTAGATGCTTACCCTGTAAACGAGATCGCAGACTGTGTAGCTTCTGTATCCGCTTCTGATACCAACGCTTTGGTAGATGAGTATTATGACAAATATGACATTCTTCTTGAGGGAAGAGACCCAGAAGAGTTCAAGAAACATGTAGCTGTACAGGCTCAGATCGAGCTTGGTTTTGAGAGATTTTTGAATGAGAAGAACTATCAGGCTATCGTTACTCACTTTGGTGACCTTGGTTCCCTGAAACAGCTTCCGGGACTGGCTATCCAGAGACTGGAAGAAAAAGGATATGGTTTCGGTGCAGAGGGTGACTGGAAAGTAGCTGCTATGGTTCGTCTTATGAAGATCATGACAGCAGGCAAGAAAGATGCCAAAGGTACATCCATGTTAGAGGATTACACATACAATATGGTAAAAGGCAAAGAAGGTATTCTTGAGGCCCATATGCTTGAGATCTGCCCATCTATCGCAGACGGCCCGATCAGCATTAAGTGCCAGCCACTTTCCATGGGTGACCGTGAAGATCCAGCTCGTCTGGTATTCACATCCAAAGAAGGTGCCGGAATTGCATGTTCTCTGGTTGACCTTGGAAACCGTTTCCGTCTTATCATCAACGATGTTGAGTGCAAGAAGAACGAGAAACCAATGCCAAAACTTCCTGTAGCTACTAACTTCTGGACTCCACAGCCAAACCTTTACACAGGTGCTGAGGCATGGATCCTTGCAGGTGGTGCACATCATACAGCATTCACATATGACCTGACAGCAGATCAGATGGGTGAATGGGCAAATGCAATGGGCATTGAAGCTGTATACATTGACAAGAATACAAACATCCGCGACTTCAAGCGTGACTTGATGTTAGGCGAAGTATTCTATCGCTAAGATTTATATTTTCCATAAGGAAAGCAAAGTGGCTTGACAGGGATTGTCTGTCAAGCCATTTTTAAACAGAAAAGAGAGGTGAAATATGAGTAAAGATATTTTTTACCCGGCAGAGCCGCCAAAACAGCCACCGAGAAATATTTTTGAACATATGCCAGACCGCTGTTCCGATGAAATGGGACTGTGGCTGACCCATGATCCGGCGATTTACCAGGATGATGTAACGGGAGACTACTATATCTATGGAACCGATGCCATTGCAATGAAGTCTCCGGATCTGATCCACTGGAAAAATCTGGGCAAGGTAGTACCGGAACCACCGGCAGAGTCCCAGGAATGGGTTGGCACCAAGCACATCTGGGCACCGGATATGGTAAAGGTAGGAGATGAGTATCGTCTGTACTGCTCCAACTCTTCCTTTGGTTCCCAGAAATCCTGTATTTTTACAGCTGTTTCAGATAAACCGGAAGGACCTTTTGAGCCGAAAGACTGCGTGCTGAAAACGGATGAGTCCATGCCGGTAAACGGAATCGACGCCAATATCATACGGGATGTGAAAACTGGAGAAATGTATATGGTATATGGTTCATTCTGGGGAGGAATCCACATCCTGAAACTGGATGAGAAAACAGGACTGGCTGCGGAAGACGGTGTTGGCACCTGTATCTGCTGCCGCCCGGCATGGCTGAGCGGAGCGGTAGAGGGACCGTACATCATTTACAATGAGGAGACTGGATATTATTACCTGTTTGTTTCCTATGGCTCTTTGAAAACGGATTATCAGATCCGGGTGGGCCGCAGCAAACATGTAACCGGTCCGTATGTGGATTACAACGGAAGAGAAATGACGGATACGGAGGATCCATATAACGAAGTGGGTTACATGGCGTATTGTGGTTATCAGTGGAGCCATGGTGTAGGTTATATGGCACCGGGACACAACTCTGTATTGCACGACAAAGACGGGAACTGGTATCTTGTAAATCATATTCGCCAGAAAGAATACATAGGAGATTGGCTGGAGCCATCTACGATGCAGATCCGTAAAATGTACTGGTCTGAAAGTGGCTGGCCGGTAGTAGCACCGGAACCATATGCAGGGGAGATCGTGCAGGATATTCCGTTGGAGAAGGTCCTTGGTAAATATGAGAGGATCACGTTGACAAAGACCCTGCCACAGGGAATCCAGACCGGAGTTCCGATGAAACTGGACCGGGGCCGTTACGGTGATTATTATGAGTGCTGTTCCATCCAGGGAACCTGGAAGTATGAGGGACACAAACTGACTATTTCATATGGTCCACATACCGAAGAAGCATTTGTGACAGCGGTATGGGATGCGGAGAGAAATTGTCAGACCATCGGCATCTGTGGTATTTCAGAAGACGGAGTGCCATTCTGGGCCAAAAGAATTTCAGATCTGAAGCAGGGGTGAGTGCTGGTATTCATTGCGCTCCATACCGCCGTATTTTCGATTCCAGATCATGCGGTAAAGGTCAGAAGCCAGGATATCCTGGTGTAAAAGAGCCAGCGCATCCTCTGTCAGGAGTTTTTCATCGGCTGCAAGGCGGGTGAGTATGTGACAGTCAGTGACCTGTTTTAACAGGTGGCTGGCTGTTTTTTTCATGCCTAAAAGCCGTAGATACGGAGTGGAGATGGCAGATCCCGGCGTCAGGTCTAAGAGGCACTGCAGCAGACAGCGGCGGATGCGGCTTTCGGTAAAGATCCTGGTCTGGCACCGGGACACAAGGTCGGATGCCAGACAGCAGGAAGAAAGTTCCCTGCGGATGCGTCCGGCAAGATCCGGGGAAATGTCTTTGTAACGAGTCAGATCCCTGCTTTTTAGCAGACTGACACCGATCATATCCGAAAAATCGTCCAGTGTCAGATGGGGAATCTTCTCTGCCGTCATATTCTGACGGAGAGCGGTGGCAGACGGAAAACTCTTTGACAGAGTTTGTTCGTGATAGCCGGCCCCCTGCCGTTTGATCGTGTGGGGCTGCAAGGAGGAGTTCTGGTTCAGGATGGCCAGGCAGTATTCCACTCCCAGAGTGTTGTTTGGCTGGGACAACAGGGAGGGAGACAGGTCATATTGTTGGGACAGAACCTGTTCTCTGGCGGCGGCAAAGGACAGACCGGTTTTCTGCTTGCTCTGAATGGCATCCGCCAGAGCATCCTGGTTTTGGTGCAGCACATGGGCTGTTTTTTCAAAAAGGCCGATCTCCCCCCATTCGCTGCCAAAGCAGAGATCTGTTACAAAGCCTAAGGAAGACAGGGCACAGATACCTCCGGCGGCAAAGTCTCCTGCACTGGAGAGGGCATAGCGAACCGGCAGTTCCAAAACCAGGTCGGCCCCTCCTTCCAGGGCCATGTTTGTGCGGGTGTATTTGTCCAGTGCCGCCGGTTCACCACGCTGGACAAAATCCCCGCTCATAAGGCAGACGGCGTAGTCGGATCCGGTTACTTCTTTGGCTTGTTCTATTAAATATTTGTGTCCATCGTGAAATGGATTGAATTCACATATGATTCCGGTAACTCTCAAAGAAACCCTCCTTGCGTGATAATAGGTATGCCTTGCCGGTGCTTAAAAGTTCATGGCTTTTAATTTCTCATAAACAGCACGGGCCAGAGACCGGTGTCCCTCAGGTGTGATATGGACACTGTCAATGTCTGAGACGGCGGCGTACTTTCCTGCGTCTAAAAACCAGGCACCGCAGATGTCTGCCGTTTCTTTCAGGGAGACAGCCAGCTGGTGGGATACCTCTACCGAAGTCGGTGGAAAGTCCGGGGCACAGGGGCCGGTGGACATTTTTTCCCCTAAAGGGACAGGGCTTATGATCAGCAGCGGGGCGTGGGTAGCCTGTTGTATTTTATCTGCAAGCATACGGATGTGCCCGGCAATAATCTCCGCGGAGGGGGCAAAGCAGGCTTTCAGATCATTGGTTCCAAGCATAAGGATCGTAAGATCCAAAGGCTCATGGGTCTCCAGGCAGAGATTCAGATAATCCAGTGCATTTCTCCCTGGCCATACCGGGTCATCCAGACAGGTGGTGCGTCCGTTCAGACCTTCCTCATGGATCCAGTAGTCCTTTCCCAACAGTGAGGACAGCACCCTGGTCCAGCGGGTGTGTTCATCCAGCCGTCCGCCAAAGGGGATCAGTCCATAAGTATTTGAATCGCCAAAACATAGAATATTTTTCATCGTTACCTCCCATAGCAATCAATTATGTACATTATAATAAAAAATAATCGTTTAGGAAAGAGGAAATCTTGACAGCCACCCCGTCAAGTTGTAAGATAAAACACATAAAGTGAAACGCAAGAAAGAAGGAATCGAAATGGAAAAGAAAAACATTGACTGGTCCAATCTTGGATTTGGCTATCATGAGACAGCACAGCGCTTTGTAGCTACTTACAAGGATGGCAAGTGGGATGAGGGCAGACTGACGACAGACGCTACCGTTACCATGAGTGAGTGTGCCGGTGTGCTGCAGTATGCACAGACTTGTTTTGAGGGAATGAAAGCATATACAACAGAGGATGGAAGAATTGTCGTGTTCCGTCCGGACTTGAATGCATCCAGAATGGCAGATTCCTGTCGTCGTCTGGAGATGCCTGTATTCCCAGAGGACAAGTTCGTAGAGGCCATTGAAAAAGTTGTAAGCGCAAACGCAGAGTATGTGCCTCCATATGGCTCCGGAGCGACTTTGTACATCCGCCCATATATGTATGCCAAAGGACCTGTAATCGGTGTTAAACCATCCGATGAGTATGAGTTCCGTATTTTCTGTACACCGGTAGGACCATACTTCAAAGGCGGCGCAAAACCAATTACGATCCGTGTCAGTGATTTTGACCGTGCAGCACCACATGGTACAGGACATATCAAAGCTGGTCTGAACTATGCGATGAGTCTTCATGCCATCGTAGATGCCCACAACCAGGGATTTGACGAGAATATGTACTTGGATGCAGCTACCAGAACCAATGTAGAAGAGACCGGTGGAGCGAACTTCATCTTTGTAACAAAGGATGGCAAGGTTGTCACACCGAAATCTGACAGTATCCTTCCATCTATCACAAGAAGATCTCTTGTTTATGTAGCAAGAGAGATCCTGGGTCTTGAGACAGAGGAGAGAGTGGTACCGTTTGAAGAAGTAAAAGATTTTGCAGAGTGTGGCCTGTGCGGAACCGCCGCTGTTATCTCACCGGTAGGTAAGATCAACGACCACGGCAAAGAGATCTGCTTCCCGGCCGGTATGGAAGAAATGGGACCGGTTACCAAGAAATTGTATGATACATTGACCGGTATTCAGATGGGACATCTGGAAGCACCGGAAGGATGGATCTACGAGATCAAATAAAAGAAGTAAAACAGACAAAAGAATCTGCTCCAGAGAGACAAAAGTCGCCCTGGAGCATTTTTGTGTTTGTTACAGGAGGTGAGAGCGTGCGATATTATATTTCGGATCTGCATTTTTTCCATGAGGCACTGCTGACCAAGATGGACTGCCGGGGATTTGCCGACTGTGATACAATGCATGAATATATGATCCGCAGGTGGAATGAAAAAGTGAGACCACAGGATGAGGTGGTGATTCTGGGGGATGTGTCCATGGAGCGGGGCAAAAAAACCAGTGAAATATTGGACAGACTTCAGGGTAAACTATATTTGATCGTGGGAAATCACGACAATTATCTGTCAGACCGCAGATTTGACCCATCCCGGTTTGAGTGGATCCGTCCCTATGCGGAACTTCACGATAACGGCCGGAAAGTGGTGCTGAGTCATTACCCGATCTGCTGTTACAATGGCCAGTACCGCCGGGACAAGGAAGGAAATCCCAAAACATATATGTTATATGGTCATGTTCACGATACAAGAGATGAAAAATTGATCAATTATTTTATACAAGAGGCAGAAAAAACGGCCTACACAGGACCCGAATCCGAGGAATTGAGGCATATACCATGCCAGATGATCAACTGCTTTTGTATGTTTTCAGATTATACGCCTCTGACGCTGGATGAATGGATTGAAGTAGACAGGGAGCGGCGGCGTACGACTTGACGATTTGAAAGAAATAGTATATAACATAGTAGAAAAAGGGGTATTATTTATGGATATGGGCAGATACTATGGAATAAGATAAACCAGGAGGAATGAGTTTTATGAATACGAGAAAAGTTGGTATTGTTGGTTGTGGTTTTGTTGGTTCTTCATCAGCCTTTGCACTGATGCAGGGAGGACTGTTTTCTGAGATCGTTCTGGTGGATGTAGACCGCCAGAAGGCAGAAGGCGAGGCAATGGATATCAGCCATGGTGTTTCTTTTGTAGGATCGACTCAGGTGACAGCAGGAGACTACAGCGACCTGGCAGATGCAGCCATCATTGTTGTGACAGCCGGTGCTGCACAGAAACCGGGAGAGACAAGACTGGATCTGGTACAGAAAAATGCCAAGATCATGACCTCTGTTATTGAGCAGATCAATGCCATTGATTACAAAGGAATTTTGCTGATCGTGTCCAATCCGGTAGATATCCTGACTGCCGTAGCGCAGAAAGTAAGTACTTTGCCGGAGAAGCGTATCATCGGATCCGGTACTTCACTGGATACCGCCAGACTGAAACACAAATTGGGAGAGCATTTGTCGGTGGACAGCCGTGATGTGCATGCCTACATTATCGGTGAGCACGGTGACAGTGAGATCGCAGCCTGGAGCAGTGCCAATGTTTCCGGTGTGCCTCTTTCCACTATGTGCGAGATGCGCGGACATTTTGACCATGTGAACAATACAGAAGCCATTGCAGAGCAGGTTAAAAACAGTGCTTATGAGATCATTGAGAAAAAACATGCTACCTATTATGGTATTGCCATGGTTGTTAAACGCCTGTGTCAGGCCATTGTTCTGGATGAAAAATCTATTTTCCCGGTATCCATTGCCATGAAAGGTGAGTACGGTATAGAGGGTGTTGTCCTCAGTATGCCGGCCATCCTTGGTGAAGACGGAGTGGAGTGTTCCATGCCGATTTCATTGGATGAAAAGGAAGTTGCCAAACTCCATGAGTCCGCAGATACCCTTCGTGAAACAATGGAATCCATCGAATAGGATGTTTCACGGAATATAAAAAAATAATAAAATCGTTGTTTATTCCCGGGAATGGTGTTATATTGGATTGTGGATGCACATTTTACGCAGATTTTACAATTGAACTTGTTTTGATTGGGAGAGGATTTAAACAATGAGCGTTTGGAATGTTATTGGACTGGCAGGAGGACTGGCTCTGTTCATTTTCGGAATGAACTTAATGAGCGATGGATTGAAGTTAGTTGCCGGTTCCTACTTAAAGAAGATACTGGAGAAACTCACGAAGAATCGGATCCTTGCTATGTTAGTAGGGGCAGGGCTGACAGCGTTGATCCAGAGCTCCAATGCCATGTGTGTCATGGTAGTTGGATTTGTAAATGCAGGTATGATGCAGCTGGAGAGATCCGTCGGGATCTTGATGGGTGCCAAGATCGGAACTACGATCACGGGACAGTTGATCGCTTTTAACATCGGTCAGATCGCTCCTGCTATTGCATTTATTGGTGTGGCAGTCACAATGGTTGCCAAGAAGCCGAAGATCAAAACAGTAGGACAGATCATTACCAGTCTGGGCGTGTTGTTTATTGGTCTGGAGAACATGAAAGAGTCCATGGGACCGTTGAAAGATACACCTTGGTTCCAGGAACTGCTGACAAACTTCAGCAATCCGATCCTGTGTGTTGTGATCGGTCTGATCTTTACGGTTATTATCCAGAGTGCTTCTGCTTCCGTCGGTGTATTGCAGACTTTGGCAGTGGCAGGGGTTATGACCAGTTTTCCACAGATGTTCTACCTGATGTTAGGTATGAATATTGGAGCATCCGTGGCACCTTTGTTAGCTTCTCTTGGTGGAAGAAAGGATGCCAAACGAGTAGCCATTATCGTTGCGTTGTTTGAGAGTATCGGTATGGTATTGTTTGTGATCGTGACCCAGATATTCCCGGGCGTATTTGACCTGATCCAGGGAACGGCATCGGATCCGTCCAGACAGATCGCCAATGCCAACTCTATCTTTAATATCGTTACTGTAATCGTGTTGCTACCATGTGCCAAGTATCTGGTGAAACTTTCCAAGTGGATTGTACCAGGCGAGGATATCAAGGAAGTGGCGTCTCTGCATTACATTGACGAGTCCGGATATCAGTCCGGTACTGTGCTGATCGGCCAGATCGACAGAGAAGTAGAGCGTATGTATACACTGGTCCGATCCAACATTGAAGCGTGTACCAAGGCATACTACGATAAAATGACGATTACGGAAGACGAGTTTAATCAGAACGAGTCAGCCGTAGATTTTCTGAATAAAGAAATCATTGATGCGCTGGTGCGTACCAGTGAGCTGGGATTGAATGAGACAGAGGCGGTTCATGCCGGTAATCTTTATCATATTGTGACGGACTTGGAGCGAATTGGAGACCATGCGGAGAATGTCCTTGGATATGCCGTTCATATGAAAGAGGATAAGCAGAAGTTCTCTGACAAGGCATTGAAAGATCTGAAAGAATTGTCCATGTGTGTATACAAGATTTTTGATCTTGCCATTGAGCACTTCAAAGAGCCAAGTGAAGAGCTGTACCATGTTATCTATGATCAGGAGGCACAGATCGACCTGATGGTTGAGAAGATGCGGGCGCGCAATGTGAAGAGACTTTCCAAGTCCAAATGCGGAGCGTCAGAAAGCCTTTATTACAACGAGATCCTGGTGGACCTTGAGCGTGTAGGAGATCATGCGTTAAACATTGCAGATGCAGCGAAAAAATATAATATTGATGACGAAGACGAATAGATAAGACGATGCAAGAGCCTGCCTGCCCGGAATGTTTTCGGGGATCGGCAGGTTCTTTTTATCATAAGGGGAAGGAAAAAATATGGCGAATAATTCATTTAATACAGAACAAAAACAAGCCATTGAACATTTTGAGGGACCGGCTATGGTGCTGGCGGGGCCGGGATCCGGCAAAACCACTGTGATCACCAACCGGGTACTCAATCTGATTGAGAAGCAGGGAGTCAGTCCCAAGCAGATCCTGGTAGTGACTTTTTCCAAAGCAGCCGCAGTGGAGATGCAGCAGCGGTTTCGCAGTATGACAGAAAAGGTGTATCCGGTGCGGTTTGGAACTTTTCATTCCGTATTTTTCCAGATGCTGAGGGTGGCTTACAATTATGAAGCCAAAGATATCGTGACACCGGCACTGAAATTCCGCTTTCTGGAGGAGGCACTGCGGGAGACTTCTTATGAAATAGAAGATACCAGAGAGTTTATAGAGGATATTGAGAAGGAGATCAGCAAGGTAAAAGGCGAAGGGATTGACATCGATTGTTATTACTCTGCCAACTGTCCGGAGCAGGTGTTCCGGGATATTTTTCAGGGGTACCAGAGCCGCCTGCAGAGGCACCGCTGTCTGGATTTTGATGATATGGTGGTGTATACCTATGATCTGCTGAGACAGCGGAAGGATATATTGAAAAAATGGCAGCAGGTGTTCCGCTTCATACTGATCGATGAGTTTCAGGATATCAACAGGCTTCAGTATGAGACTATCAAAATGTTAGCGGAGCCGGAAAACAATCTGTTTATTGTAGGGGATGATGACCAGTCTATTTATGGGTTCCGGGGAGCCAGACCGGATATCATGCTGTCTTTTCCCAGACAGTATCCCCAGGGAAGACAGATCGTGCTGGGAACGAATTACCGATGTTCGCCACAGATTTTACAGGCAAGTGACAAACTGATAAAATGTAATAAGAAGCGGTTTGACAAAAAGATGCAGGCGTGGCAGAAAGACACTCAAAAGGTAGTAATCCACAAATGCAAGACGCTGTATTCTGAGGCGGAGAGGATCCTGCGGAAGATGCAGTCCTACCAGAAAGAGGGAATGGCCTGGGAAGACATGGCAGTGTTGTTCCGTACCAATATGCAGATGCGGACGCTGGCAGGAAAACTGATGGAACGAGGGATCCCATTTACCATGAAGGAGAGGCTCCCAAACATGTTTGAGACCTGGATCGCCAAGGATCTGCGCTGTTATGTGGAGATCGCGCTGGGAGACAGAAGCCGCGGGAAGTTTTTGCAGATCTGCAACCGGCCGGTGCGATATATAAGCCGGAGCGCCTTTGACACCGAAGAGGTAACCTTTGGCGGACTGAAGGGTTTTTATCTGAAAAAAGGACAACCGTGGATGCTGGAGAGGATCCAGGATTTTGAAAATGAATTAAGGGCCATCCGTACTATGTCACCTTATTCTGCCATACACTACATACGAAAGGGCATCGGATACGATGAATTTCTGGAGACCTATGCCAAAGAAAGAAATGTCAGTGTGGATGACTGGATGGAAATACTGGAGGAACTGCAGGAGACTACCAGAGAATGTAAAAGTCTGCCGGAATGGCTGGCCTACGGAGAAAGCTATGGGGAAGAACTGAAAAAAATGGCGGAAAACAGACGGACGCTGCCGGAAGAGGAAAAAGGGGTACGGCTGATGACTATGCATGGTTCCAAAGGACTGGAGTTTCAGGCGGTATTTATCCCTACCATCAACGAAGGTGTGTGTCCATACCGCAAAGCGATCCAGTCAGGAGATGTGGAAGAGGAACGCCGTATGCTGTATGTGGCCATGACCCGGGCAAAGAAATATCTGGATCTGTCATTTGTGGAAGAACGATTTAACAAGGAAGCAGAGGCTTCCCGGTTTGTCCGGGAGATCAGCCCGGAGATTTTTGAAAAGGAGAGATCGTAATGGGAATTTTGGCAGGAATATTAAAATGGCTTCTCGTGATGCTCATCGTGTGCGGTGCCCTTGTGGTGATCTGCTATGTGGCACAGGATAAGGAGAAGCGGGGAGAAAAAAACGATGGAGCAGACTGCGGCAGCTGTCACGGCAACTGCCAGCAATGTGAGAAAAACAAGAAGGCGTAGGAATTTACTGCCAGAATTTTTTCAGAGAATCTGCCAGAGTGTGTTCATCCACCACTTCATAGGGATACCATTCTCTTGGAAAAAGGCCGGTGTACTGTCGTTCCAGAAAGCGTTCATCCAGCAGGAGGATTACGCCCCGGTCGTCCACGGTGCGGATCACACGGCCCCCTGCCTGAAATACTTTGTTGACTCCTGGGTAAAGGTATGAGTAATCAAAGCCTTTGCCCTTTTTTTCGTCATAATAGTCCTTGAACAGTTCCCGCTCGTGGCACACCATAGGAAGACCGGTTCCCACAATGGCAGCACCGATGAGCCGGTCCTCTTTCAGGTCGATCCCTTCGCTGAAGATGCCACCCAGTACGCAGCATCCCACCAGAGTTTTATCCCCCGGAGAGTCAAAGGCAGCCAGAAACTCTTCTTTGTCGGCCTCTCTCATGTCCGGACTTTGCACCAGAAGAGTCTGGGATGGGGAAAGGTGCAGGCGGTTGACAATCTGATCCATAAATTGATAGGAAGGAAAGAAAACCAGATAATTGCCTTCTTTGGCTGAGACAAACTGCTCAATATAGGAGGCGATCTTTCGGTATTCATCCGGCCCCCGCCTGGTATACTTGCTGGTCACATCCCGGGCGATCAGAACCTTTCGCTGCTCCGGGGAAAAAGAGGAATCGGCGTACACCGCCGGATCCTGCAGTCCCCCGGCCAGCTGTTCTTTGTAATATCTCACAGGCAGCAAAGTGGCAGAAAACAAAATGGCTGACCGTCCCCGTTCAAATACCTCTTTCAGGCAGTTGGAGGGATCCATACACTGTAGTTTAATGCGGAAATCACCAGTTTCGGTATAGTCTGCGTAAATGCGGTATTTTTCGTCTAACAATTCCAGGACCCGGGAAAAGTTTCTGGCATTAAAATAAAAATTCAGCATGGTTTCTCTTTCCGGCAGCACCGGATAATCTTTGGCCACCAGTTCATAGGCAGAAAGCACCCGCAAAAGCTGAAGCCCCATGGAATCTAAGTGTTCCAGCACTTCAAATTCGTCACATTCCCGTTTGTAAGAAAGCATAGAGTGGTTCAGCGCCGATAAGGCCTTTTCGTATTTTCGCAAATTGTAAGCTACTTCCGGTCTTTTTTCATGGCGTTCCATGGATTTCAGGATGCGGTTTACCGCCAGAATGTCCTCCTTGATCAAAGCCGCGCTGTACATCTCTCTGGCCCGTTCCACCAGGTTGTGGGCTTCGTCCACCAAAAAAATCATATTGCCCTGCTTGTCAGAAGGGAAGAACCGGCGCAAATATACGGTAGGATCAAATACATAGTTGTAGTCGCAGATAATGGCGTCTGCGTACAGCGATACATCCAGACTGAACTCAAAAGGGCATACCTGGTGCTTCTCGGCATAAGCGGCCAGCGTTTGACGCCGTAGTGGTTCGCCGCTGGTAAGAAGGTCGTATACCGCCTCGTTGACCCGGTCATAATGGCCTTTGGCATAAGGGCAGTCTTCCGGCGAGCAAGAAGGGGCATCCAGGATGCAGACTTTTTCCTTGGCAGTCAGGGTAACCGCTTTGAATTCAAGACCTTGTTGTTCCAGAAGCTGAAAACATTCCTCGGCTACGGTGCGGGTAATGGTTTTTGCCGTCAGATAGAAAATCCGGTCGCTCAGTCCCTCCCCCATGGCTTTGATGCTGGGAAAAAGGGTTGTGATGGTTTTTCCTACTCCGGTAGGTGCCTGGATGAAAAGCTTATCTTTCTTTTCAATGGTGCGGTACACCATGGCGGCCAGTGCTTTCTGTCCTTTCCGGTAGGAAAAAGGAAAGGCAAGTTCATGAATGGATGCATTGCGTCTGCGCTGCCAGTCATATTGGTAAATAGCCCACTTTTCGTAGCGGTGTATCAAATCGGTAAACCAGACAGCGATCTCATTCCGATCAAAATGGTCCTCAAAACGCCGGATCTGCTCTGTCTCCAGATTGCAGTAGGTCATCTGTACCCCGATGGATGGGAGATTACGGTCTTCTGCCACCATATAGGCGTAGCACATGGCCTGGGCTTTGTGGACTAAAAAAGGCTCTTTTAATTCTGTTACATCCAGAAACATGCCCTTGATCTCGTCGATCATGACTTCTCCGTCTTTTTCAAACACGCCATCGGCCCGTCCCTCGATCTTCAGATCAAAAGGGGTGCCATATTCCTGGCTGGTCAGAGAAAACACGGCAAAAAGGGCTACCTCTGCTTCGTAGCCAATTCCCATTTGTTTTTGAATTTTACGATGGATCCTGCTGCCCATCTGCATGGCGTCAGTATCCCGGACGCCGCTGCCGCCGGAAGTGATATCGCCCCCGCGGAACATAAATTCCACCAGACTACGGACAGACAGGTTGACGGTTTCTTTTTCTTCACTCATAATCCATAGTATAAAACAAAAAAATTTTGTGCGCAACACTTCCGGCACTTCCGTACTCTAATCTATGGAATCCGGAAAACAGATAGAAAAGAGGTAGTCATGACAAACACAGAGTGGGTTCTGGTAAACCAGGCCAAAAAAGGAGACGCTCATGGATTTGCTCTGTTATACCAGCGATATTATAAGGAATTGTTTTACTTTGCTCTTTCGGTAATGAAAAATGCCAGTCAGGCAGAGGATGCAGTCAGTGCAGGGGTGCTGAAAGCCTACGAGCAGATCGGATCTCTGCGGAAAAACAATTCGTTCAAAAGCTGGTTGTTCCAGATCACAGCCAACGAGTGCAAAAGAATGTTAAAAAAGACGGTATATTCCCTGGAGGATGTACCTTTCAGGGAACCGGTGGGAGAGGAAGCAGGATTTGAAGAAGCGGAGATCAAGGAATATTTAAAAGTGCTGAACGGAACGGAGAGAATGGTCATTTCTCTTTCTGTATTCGGTGGATACAGCAGCAAAGAGATAGGAAAAATCCTTGGCAAAAAGGAAGGAACCATTCGTTCCCTGAAAAGCAGAGCATTAGCAAAACTTCGTGAACAGGCGGAGTAGAAAGGCGGCAGTGATGAAAGACGATGAAATATATGATACCCTCAGGGAAAAGGCTTCCAAGGTAACCGTGCCGGAAAGTCTGGAGCCATCCGAGGTTGAGAAACAGTGCCGGCAGCTCAGACCAAAAAGATCTTATAAAAAGTGGTACGGTCTGGGAATGGTGGCAGCAGCGGTCCTGTGTGTCCTGGTGTATGCCGGAAGTGGACTGTTTACCGGGAACAAGAGTCAGGTGGCAAAGGAGAAGACAGAGTCCCCTGAGGTAAAAGTGGCACAAGAGCAGAAAGAAAAGGAATCTTCCGGCGGCACTTACGCAGAGATTTACGACTGCATCCGTCAGAGAGAGGACAAGGAAGAGACCAAGATGAGCAGTGCAAGCAGCGCCGAAGATACAACACGGGATCATTCCACCACCGACCTCCAGGTGCAGGGAGTGGATGAAGGGGATCTGGTAAAAACCGATGGATCCTACATTTATACCCTGAAACAGGGAGGCACCGTGATGATCCACAAGGCGGAGGGAAAAAAGGCCAGAAAAGTGGCGACTCTTTCCCTGAAAAAGGACGAAGAAACCGATGGAAATGACCAGATGTATCTGTGTGGCAATAAACTTCTCGTTCTCGCCAGTGCGTGGACTCAGGGAACCTTTATTTACACCGTGGACATAACGGATCCTGCAAAACCGGTGGTGACAAGCAAGGTGCGGCAGAGCGGCAGCCTCAGCACGTCCCGGATGCAAGACGGATATTTGTATACTTTTTCCGTGTATTATCCTTCTGCAGGAAAGGTGAAAGAAGAGAAAAAATCCACCTATATCCCGAAAGTAGGCGGCCGGTGTATGGAAGCCGGTGATATATACTATCAGAAGGGGCAGGCAGCCAGTGAATATCTGATCGTTACGGCATTGTCCGTGGAAGATCCTTCTTCCTTTGCAGACCAGAAGGCACTGCTGGCAAAGGGTGATGCTTTTTATGTCAGCGGCCGTTATATTTATGCGGTGGATAATGGTTATGTAGTGGATGACTGCGTGGCGGTTCCGGATGAGGCAGAGGCGAAGGAGCGTAAGCCGGTATTGTACCGGTTTGGTTACAATAAGGGGCAGCTTTCTTACAAAGGACAAACGAAACTTTCCGGTATAGTGGAAAGTTCATACCAGATGCAGGAAATAGGAGAAAATCTGGCTTATATTTATACGGATTATGGAAAAAAGAAAACGACAAACGGCATCTGCCTTCTGGGACCGGACCTGAAAAAAAGGAGTGAACTGGGAAAACTGGGGGAGGATGAGGATTTGAAGACATCCTATTTTGTTGGCAGCATGGCCTACTTTGTTACCTATCATACGACGGATCCAGTCTTTGTCATAGACTGTTCCAAGACAGACCGGCTGGAGAAAAAACAGGAATTAAAACTTCCCGGATATTCAGAATATCTCCACTTGTTTGGCGAAAAAAATCTCATCGGCCTTGGATATACAGGAGGAAATAAAGTGAAACTCACACTTTTTGACATGGACGAAAACGGACTGTTAGAAGAGGCGGATACCGCTGTCTGGGAGAAAAAAAGCAGTACCGATGAATATGACCACCACAGTGTGTGGGTGGATGCGGATCGGAAGATGGCAGGATTTACCGTATACGAGGGAAGAAAAAATTATTACGGGGTATACCGGCTGGAGAACGGCAGATGGAAGAGAGAAAAAAAGGTATATCTGGGAACGGACGAATGGTATAACGGAGGTGTCCGTGGCGTCCGGATCGGTTCACGGCTGTATATCGTTCAGACAGAAACCGGCAAAATCACCTCTTGCAATCTCTGAGTATTCATGTTAAAGTCTACCTATTGATGGTTCCCAGGGGGAACTGTAAAATATTTTAATTATGGAGGGAACTATGGCAGATTTTGATTATGATGCATTATCCGATCTTACTTTGACATTGGAGGCAGAAGATGGCAGTGAAGTAAATCTGGAGATGCTGTATATTTTTGAATACGATGATGTGGATTATGCCGCATTTACAGAGCAGGACAATCCGGAACCGGTCATTTACTTCTTTACACTGACTATCGGTGAGCCGGCAGAAGGCGAAGAAGAAGCAGAGGTTACATTTGAGTGTGTGGAAGATGAAACACTGGGAAATGAACTTCTGGCTATCTTCCAGGAACTGGCTGACGCAGAGGCAGAAGAAGGCGACGGCATCGAGATCGAGACAGAGGACGATGACGACGAAGAGGAAGAGGATGAGGACGACAGCAAATGGGATCAGTTCATCCATAAGAAGCTGGATGACTAATTAATTTTGTCTGGCAGGTTTTTTCAACAGGGCGAAAAGCAGGATCACAGGGAAGATGATGGCAGATAATATGCCGATCTTCAGATTACTGCCACAGACACTGGAGACAAATCCTGCCAGGGTTGGTCCACCGGAGCAGCCCAGGTCGCCTGCCAGAGCCAGCAAGGCAAACATGGCGGTGCCGCCGCGGGGGATCAGGGCAGAGGCTCTGCTGAAAGTACCCGGCCAGAGAATCCCCACGGAGAAACCACACAGTCCACAGCCTACGAGACCAAGGACAGGCAGAGATGTAAGGCTGATGCACAGGTAAGAGAAGATGCACAGGACACAACTAAGTTTCATACAGCGGTTGAGATCCAAACGATCTCCCCATTTACCATAGAGCAATCGTGACAGGCCCATGAGGATGGAAAAGGACATGGGACCTACCAGGTCACCGATTGTTTTTTTAATACCAAGACCTGTTTCGGCAAAGGCAGAGGCCCACTGGCTTACGGCTTGTTCCGAAGCCCCGGCGCAGACCATCATGAGGACAAAGAGCCAGAAGATCTTCTGGCGGCACAATGCCAGCAGAGACAGACCGGACTCCCCCTCTTCGTGAAGGCTGTAGAGGGGAACTTTGGAAATAAAAGCAGATTGGCAGCTGGAATGATAAGCCACAAAAGGGTCAGTATTTTCCAATGGCCGGTGCCAAAGAAGGTAAAAAACAAGGTGGAAAAGAGGATCACGCCCACGCAGCCCCAGCAGTAAAAGGAGTGGAGCATACTCATAGTGGCTTCTTTGTTTTTGGTTGGACACGCCTCGATGATGGGACTGATGAGGACCTCGATGAGGCCGCCGCCAATGGCGTAGACAGTTACCGAGATCAGGATGCCTGCAAAAGGATCCGGGCAGATTTCCGGCAGAGTGACCAGACAGATAAATCCCACGATGACGCAGCCGTGCGCCAGCAGAATACTGGCCCGGTAGCCGATGCGGTCGATAAACCCGGCAGACAATAAGTCAATGACCAGCTGGATCAGGAAATTGATCGTGATCAGCAGGGTGATGCGGGATAAAGGCAGGCTGTAGCTTTTTTGAAACGTAATAAAAAGCAGTGGCACAAAACTGTTTACGATAGACTGCACGATATAGCCGGCAAATCCGGCATAAAGCGTGTGTTTATAGTTGAATTTCATAAAAACCTCCGGAAACGACAATTTTATGGCTGTATTTTATCCTATTCACAGGAAAATGACAAGAGAAGGGACGAAGAAAAAATGAACAAACAAGAAGTATATGATTTTTTAGATAAACGAGGTGTCACTTATGAAAAAACAGAGCATCCGGCAGTTTTCAGCATGAAAGAAGTACCGGCGGTAGAACTGCCCCATCCGGAAGCAGACGCCAAAAATCTTTTTGTCCGGGATGATAAAAAGAGAAACTATTTTCTCATCACCGTCCGGGGAGACAAACGGGTGGACCTGAAAGCCTTTGCAAAGGACCATGGAACCAGGCGGCTCAGCTTTGCGTCGGCGGAGGATCTGATGGAGATGCTGGGGGTCGTACCGGGATCGGTGTCACCTTTTGGCATTTTAAACGATGAGGAAAGGAAAGTGACCGTGTTTTTAGACCGGGATTTCTGGAAGGATGCCGGCCTCATCGGAGTACATCCCAATGAAAATACAGCTACCGTGTGGCTGCAGGCAGAGGAGATGGCGGAGATTTTGAGGGAGCACGGAAATGAAGTGGAAAAGGTGGAACTGTGAGGGAGCAAGATTAAAAAAGTAAAAATCACCAAGTAATAAATAAAATGCCCCCCTCCGGCATACAATGTACAAACAGAGTATCGGGAGAGGCGTGTGAAAACATATTCGTATCAGCAAGGCTCCATCGAAGAGCGGGTCATACAGGTGGCACATTATATCATAGAACATAATGCTACCGTAAGGCAGGCTGCCGGAGCTTTTGGTGTCAGCAAAAGTACGGTGCACAAAGATTTGACAGACCGGCTGCTGCACATCAATCCATCCCTGGCAGCCCAGGCGAGAAAAATCCTGGATGTGAACAAGCAGGAAAGACACATTCGTGGAGGAATGGCCACCAGGGATAAATATATGCACAAGCATATGGTGTAAAAAGATAAAGGAATCACATAAAATCAGTCAGATTTTGTGTGATTCCTTTTGTATTGGTATATACTATGAAATGATTGATAATCTGACGAAAGAGGGGGGAGATGTTGGTTGTCTTCTCAGAATTCCAGCAATTCATCCGAATCCTTTTGCAGGGAGTGGGTACAAATGCGCAAGTATCAGGCATGTGTGTTTTACATGCCGATACTTTTGCGTATTTGTCGTAACGAAAGTGCCCACGAAATGGAAAAGGATTCGGATGAATTGCGGAAACTAAAATGAGTCAACCAACACTTCTATTCTTGTTATTTACGCCATTTGTGTTATAATGAGAAATATATATCAATAAAGAAAAATTTTGAATAAAGGAGGAAATTTCATTGGGAAAGTCAACCTTTAGAGGAGGCGCTCATCCATATGAAGGCAAGGAACTTAGTATGGATCATCCGATTCAGAAAATAATGCCAAAAGACATCTTGGTATTTCCGATGAGTCAGCACATAGGAGCGCCGGCAACCCCTGTGGTAGCAGTAGGGGATGCGGTCAAAATGGGGCAGAAAATTGGTGAAGCAAGCGGCTTTATATCCGCCAACATCATCAGTTCGGTGTCAGGAACGGTCAAGGCAGTCGAGCCGAGACTTCTTTCATCCGGCAGCAAATCCGTTTGTGTTGTGATCGAGAACGATGGAGAGTATACACCGGTAGAAGGACTGGGACAGGAAAGGGATTATACCCAGTTGTCAAAAGATGAGATCCGGCAGATCATAAAAGAAGCCGGCATTGTGGGAATGGGCGGAGCCGGATTCCCTACGAATGTAAAAGTGACACCAAAAAATGAGGACGAGATCGAGTATGTGATCGTAAATGGTGCGGAGTGTGAGCCATATCTTACATCGGATTACCGTCTTATGCTGGAAAAGCCGGAAGCACTTATTACAGGATTAAAAGTGTTATTGTCCCTGTTTGACCATGCACAGGGAATTATCGCCATTGAAGATAACAAACCGGAAGCCATTGCCAAGCTTCGTTATCTGACACAAAATGACAGTAACATTCAGGTAAAAGAACTGAAGACAAAGTATCCGCAGGGAGCCGAGCGTCAGATCATATCTGTTACCACCGGCCGGAAGATCCATTCCAAAATGCTGCCGGCTGACGCAGGCTGTATCGTAGACAATGTGCAGACAGTGCTGGCAGTGTATGATGCGGTATGCAAAACCACACCAAGCATGAGCCGTGTGGTAACCGTGACAGGAGATGCGGTAGCAGCACCACAGAATTACGAAGTGAAGTTTGGTATGAGCCACCAGGAACTGTTAGATGAGGCAGGCGGACTGAAGGCAGAAGCGGAGAAAATCATATCCGGTGGTCCGATGATGGGAATGGCTATGTATGATCTGAATACACCGGTCACCAAAACCAGTTCTTCAATTTTGGCAATGACCAAAGACGAGGTGGCCAGTCAGGAACCTACCAACTGTATCCGGTGTGGACGCTGTGCTATGGTATGTCCAAGTCATCTGATCCCGCAGATGATGGCGCAGGCGGCAGAGAAAAATGATCTGGATACCTTCCAGAAACTTCATGGCATGGAATGTTATGAATGTGGAAGCTGTACCTATGTATGTCCGGCAAAACGCCGTTTGACACAAAAATTCAAGCAGGCAAGACGGGCTGTTGCAGATGCAGGCAAAAAGGCCTGACTAGGAGGATAAGACATGGAAGAAAAATTATTAAATGTATCCTCATCTCCGCATGTTAGAGATCATTCATCCACGAAATCCATTATGCGGGATGTGGTAATCGCATTACTGCCGGCAGCACTGGTAGGTATTTACAACTTCAGACTGAGTGCTGTTCTGGTTATTTTAACAACTTGTGTAACTTGTATGCTGTCGGAGTACATCTGGCAGAAATGTATGAAACAGCCGGTAACGACAGGAGATTTCAGTGCTTTGCTGACCGGACTGCTGCTGGCATTAAACCTTCCGGCAACCATTCCTTTGTGGATGTGTGTGGTAGGCGGTGTATTTGCCATTATCGTTGCCAAGCAGTTGTTTGGCGGACTGGGTCAGAACTTTATGAACCCGGCACTGGCAGGAAGATGTTTCATGATGCTGTCTTTCAGTAGTGCCATGACCAGTTTTACCGTGAAAAAAGGTGCTGCGTATATGTACGGCGTGGCGGTAGATGCAACCAGTAGTGCTACCCCGCTGGCGCAGGTAAAGGAAGGCGGACTGCCGGACCTGAAGGCCATGTTTTTGGGAACTACCACAGGAACCATCGGCGAGACTTCGGTGGCAGCTCTTTTGATCGGAGCAATTTATCTTCTGGCTAAACGCATTATTGACTGGAAGATCCCGGTTGTATATATCCTGACTTTTTCAGTGTTTGATATTGTATATCAGATGGCAGCAGGAAATGCCGCTTATCCGCTTGTATATGAATTGTGTGGAGGCGGTCTGATCCTGGGAGCGTTCTTTATGGCAACGGACTATGTTACCAGCCCGATCACGGCAAAAGGAAAAGTGATCTATGGTATTTTATTAGGTCTGCTCACCGGACTGTTCCGATTCTTCGGAGAGTCTGCCGAGGGTGTTTCCTTTGCCATTATCATTGCCAATGTATGTGTTCCTCTGATTGAGCGCTGGACAGTTCCAAAGCCATTTGGAAAGGAGGGCAAGGCCAATGAGTGATAAGAAAAAAGACACAATGATGAAGGATGCCTTGATCCTTTGTGCCATTACTTTGATTCTTGGGGCGATCCTGGCAGGTGTTTACACCGTCACCAAAAAGCCTATTGAAGATGCACAGGCAAAGACAAATAACGAGGCCTGTCAGAAAGTAGTTGAGAGCGGAGCCACGGTAGGAGATGATGATGCGGCTCTGGTAAAAGAGGTAAATGCTTATTTTGCAGAGCATGACCTGAGCAATCAGAAAACATCCGAAGGGGATCTGTTATCCGTCTATGTGGAAGTGACACAGGTTCATAAAGTGACAGATAAAGATAAAAAGGAAAATGGAAGAGTATACCTTGCCAATGCCAAGAAAGGTTACGGCGGTAATATTAGTTTTGCCCTGGGTGTGGATGGAGAAGGAAAGGTAACAGGAATTTCCATCACATCGGAAAGCGAAACAGCAGGCCTGGGAGCCAACTGTGAAAATGCAGACTGGCAGAAATCCTTTGCCGGCAAAGTCCTTCCATCGGACTCATCACAGAATATGTACAACAAAAATGAAGAAACGGATTCTCAGGTGCAGGCACTTTCCGGCGCAACCGTTACCAGCCGTGCCATTACCAATGCGGTTAAGGGAATCTTGTTTGCATCCACTTCTTCAGAAGGAGGTGCCGAGTAATGGGAAGATTGACAGAAAGAGTATATAACGGTGTCGTGAAAGAAAACCCTACCTTTGTGATGATGCTGGGAATGTGTCCGACACTGGCAGTTACTTCATCGGCCATCAATGGCCTGGGAATGGGATTGTCTACTACTGTAGTATTGATCTTGTCCAATATGCTGATCTCAGCACTGCGGAAGATCATACCGGATAAAGTGCGTATCCCGGCGTTTATCGTGATTGTAGCATCCTTTGTAACCATTGTGCAGCTGCTGTTACAGGCATATATTCCATTCCTGTATAGTGCCCTGGGTGTGTATATCCCACTGATTGTAGTAAACTGTATCATCCTTGGCCGTGCAGAGTCTTATGCATCCAAAAACGATGTACTTTCCTCTGCCTTTGACGGAATCGGAATGGGCCTCGGATTTACACTGGGACTTACTTTGATCGGTATTTTCCGTGAATTGCTGGGAAGCGGTGCAATCTTTGGATTCCAGTTTATCCCGGACGGTGTGCACATTTCCATCTTTGTTATGGCACCGGGAGCATTTTTCGTCCTGGCCGGACTGACTGCACTGCAGAACCGGTTGAAAATGCCAAGTGCTACCAACCAGGAAGAAGAGTCTGAACAGGAGCAGGCAGAAAAGGAGGCGGATGAAGCATGAGTTTGTTTACCATTCTTTTTACTGCTGCGTTAGTGAATAACTTTGTACTCAGCCAGTTTTTGGGTATCTGCCCATTTCTGGGAGTTTCAAAGAAAGTGCAGACCGCAGCAGGTATGGGAGGCGCTGTATTATTTGTAATGACGGTTGCTTCTTTTATCACAAGTGTTTTGTATAACTGTTTACTGAAGCCACAGGATCTGACCTACCTCAATACTATTGTGTTCATCCTTGTGATTGCGGCACTGGTACAGTTTGTGGAAATGGTTCTGAAGAAAAAAATGCCGGCATTGTATGAATCCCTGGGTGTGTATCTTCCACTGATCACAACCAACTGTGCAGTACTGGGTGTAGCATTGTTAAGTGTGCAGAATGATTATGGTATCCTTGCCAGCACGGTAAATGGAATCGGTGCAGCACTTGGATTTTTCCTGGCCATCGTATTGATGTCAGGTATCCGTGAAAAACTGGAGCACTGCAACATCCCGAGTGCATTGAAGGGTACCCCTATTGTGTTGATCACAGCTGGTCTGATGGCCATTGCATTTTGCGGTTTTGGCGGCGTCAGTTTTTAGGAAAGGAGAACCGATATGAGTACAATTATTATGTCTATTGTGATTCTGGCAGCCTTGGGAATCCTCATCGGTATTCTTCTGGGCGTAGCCGGTAAAGTATTTGCAGTTGAAACGGATGAAAAAGTAGTTCAGGTGCGCGAGTGCCTGCCGGGCAATAATTGCGGAGGATGTGGATATCCAGGCTGTGATGGTCTGGCAGAGGCCATCGATGCCGGTGAAGCGTCGATTGACGCCTGTCCGGTGGGAGGTGCTGCGGTAGCACAGAAGATTGGCAAGATCATGGGCGTCGAGACGGAAGAGTCAGTGAAGAAGGTTGCCTATGTGCGATGTGCCGGAACTTGTGAAAAGGCATCCTCTAAGTACAACTATGTAGGCGAGATGTCCTGTAAGGACGCCATGATGGTTCCAGGCCAGGGTGAAAAAGCCTGCTCTTATGGTTGTCTGGGACTGGGTTCCTGTGTATCAGCCTGCCAGTTTGATGCACTTTCGATAGAAGATGGCATCGCAAAGGTAGATCCGGAAAAATGTGTTGCCTGCGGTCAGTGTGTGAAAGCCTGTCCGAAGAATCTGATCACCATGATCCCGTACGATTCACATTACGCTGTTCAGTGTAACTCACAGGACAAAGGAAAAGAAGTTATGTCCGTTTGTAAAGTGGGATGTATCGGCTGTGGAATCTGTGTGAAACAGTGTGAATTTGGAGCAGTAACCGTAGAGAATAACATTGCCTTTATCGACGGAGAAAAATGTGTAGGATGCGGCAAATGTGCTGAGAAGTGTCCACGGAAGATCATAGAGAAGAGAAAGTAGTTGGAACTGGAAGGTTTCATAACTAAAAAAGAAGTACCTGCGAGAGACGGGGTAACGCTTGCGCGTTAAAGTCTCTCGACAGGTGCTTCTTTTTTAGTTAAATACCATTCCAGGTCAACAACTTTTCCTGCCCAAGCTGTAAGATGACTTGGTGTTTGTCAGGATCGATGTCAAATGTTAGTTATTACTCTTTTTTAGATTCCAGTAATGAACAGAAAGTATTGAGGAGGGAGTGGGTTACAAATACGCAAGTATCAGACATATCATTCATGATATGTCGATACTTCTGCGCATTTGTCGTAGCGCAAGCGCCCACGAACGACCAAACTTTCTGTTCATTACGGAAACTTAATCCAACGGAAAATAACAAACATTTTACTGAATATCCTCTTCCACTGCCTGTGCCTTCTTCTGGGACCTTGCCGCAGGAAATGGTGCAGCAGTTGTACTGCTGTCGTTTTCGCGGACATATACAGTGCAGACAGCGGTCTGACCGGTGGATAAGAGAGTTGCCCGAATCTTCACGATACCAGGATTTACCGCAGTGAGCAGTCCGCGGCTTGTTACGCTGGCGATTTCCGGATCGTCGCTGTCAAACAATGGCTGCTCGTTGGAAGTGTTTGGCTTGATAACCGGAGTCAGTAAAAAGGACTGGCCTACTGTGAGCCGCACTTTCTTTTTGATGAATTTTACGCACACAGCACTAGGAGTAACGGTTACTTTACAGTTTAAGCGGCGCACTATTTTTTTACCGCGTTTAACGGTAACGGTAATGTTGCAGGCACCAACTGAATTGGCTGTAACAGTAGCCCTTTTTCCTTTCTTTGCCTTCTCAGATATATCGGCAATCTTCTTGTCAGAAGAGGTGTAAGTAACTCTCATCTTCTTGTTCAGATTGTATACTCTCAGTCTGAACTGAGAACTGACGGTAAGGTTCAGATTGCAGATGTTCAGTCTGGGGCGCTTGGCAGCTGCCTGAGATACAGTGGTAGTACCAACAAGGGAAATTCCTGCTGCCAGAAGACAGATGAGCAATCGTTTCAATTTGTTTTTCATGGAACCCTCCTTTCTTTTCATGTTAAAACTACCATGGCCCTATGGCACAAAAATGTCACTTTGCTTCAGCCCCTTGAAATCTGAAAATGGGTGGAATATAATGAGAAAAAAGATATATATCTTGCTGCCGAGCAAATGCGAGGGGCACTACAGATTACATAAGGGAGGATAAAAATGGAACGAGTTTTGATTGTAGATGATAATCCGGATATCAGAGAGGTGCTGGGGACATATGCAGCCAAGGAAGGGTTTGAACCTATTACAGCCAAGGACGGATTTGAAGCATTGGACCTGTTTCGGAAAACAAGTCCGGCAGTGATTCTGCTGGATGTGATGATGCCGGGAATGGACGGATACCGTGTCTGCGAAAGGATCCGTTCAGAGTCGGATGTACCGATCATTCTGATCACAGCCAAAGGGGAAGACTATGAGCGGGTTATGGGGCTGGACATTGGTGCAGATGATTACATTGTAAAGCCGTTTAATGCCAACGAAGTCATGGCCAGAGTGCGGGCTGTACTTCGTCGTATGGCAAGAGTCGAGCAAAAAGAAGAAAAGAAGATTCTGAGCATCAGCAATCTGACCATTAACATTGAATCCTACAGTGTGTATGTAGGGGCGGAAAAACTGCCTCTTACGAAAAAAGAAGTAGAGACCATGTGGATCCTGGCAGAAAATCCAAGTAAGGTGTTTACCAGAGACAACCTGCTGGACAGCCTGTGGGGCCAGGACTATTTTGGCGACAGCCGCACTGTGGATTCCCACATCAAGAGACTGCGTGCCAAACTGGACAAAGTAGATCACCCGGACTGGGAGATCAAGACCATCTGGGGACTTGGCTACAAACTGGAACTGAATGTATAAGAGGTGTCCATGAAAAAGATATTTTGGCGTGTATTTGTATATTTTGGACTGGTCCTTCTGCTTTTTTCGGTGCTGATCGGTCTTATGTTTACCCGGTTTAACAGCACGAACATTGTAGGTGCTTACAAGCAGCAGTTAGGAGATCTGGCAACCGGTGTGGCCAGTCGCACCAGCAAGGCGGTGTCCAACAAAGAAAACGACACTTTTTCCGATTATCTGGCAGCGGTAGAGGATTTCAGCGATATGCAGAATGTGGATATCTGGGTTGTAAGCAACGAAAAAGCAAAGAATCCACTGGCAGATGATTTTACAAATGTTGACATTGCCCAGGTAACGGTACCGGAAGATACCCGCCAGATCCTGGAGTCGGCCTATCAGGGCAAGAAAAAAACATATACAGATTACGATGACATTTATAAAAACACCATGCTGCATCTGGCGGTGCCCATCCGTGATGCAGGGGGCAATGTGATAGGAGCCGTCGTGGTAACCGGACCTATGGAAATGCAGGAAAACACCATGACCCAGTATGAAAAATACATGGTATTGTGTGTGGCGGTGGGACTGTTTCTTACCTTGATCCTTGCGGTTGTATTTTCCAGGATGCTGGTGCGGCCTATCATCAAGATCAAAGAGGCGGCACTGGTGCTGGCGGCAGGCGAGTATGGCAAAAAGACCGGCGTAACAAGACGGGACGAATTAGGTTCGCTGGCGGAAAGCATGGATACGCTGTCAGACCGGCTGGTGGAGGCAGAAGAATACCGGAAAGCGGTGGAGCAGAACCGGAGGGACTTTTTCTCCAATGTGTCTCATGAACTCCGGACGCCGATCGCTGTGGTAAAAGGATATGTGGATACTATGGCAGATGGCGTGGTGACAGACGAGGAAAAGAAGAAGGAATTTTTAGGCCGTATCCAGAGAGAATGTAATGGTATGGAGCGGCTGGTTTCAGATCTTCTGATTCTGTCCAGAATGCAGAATCCGGATTATCAGCTGGAAATGGAAGTACTGAATGTCATTGCAGTGGCCCAGGATGCCATGAGAGGAATCCGTATATTGATGGCAGAAAAACAGATGCAGGGATCGGTGGATTTTGAGGATGCCTGCTCCCTGATAAAAGGTGATTATGACCGGATCCGCCAGGTGTTTACGATTCTTTTACAAAACGCTGTGAAGTATGGAGAAAAAGGCACCGAAATCCATGTATATATCAAACGGCAGGAGCATACAATTATAGCAGAAGTAACGGATCATGGCAGTGTGATCCCGGAAGAAGAATGGGATCAGGTGTTTGAGAAGTTTTACCGGGCCAGTAACCATGGAGGAAAGGAAGGCTCCGGACTGGGACTGGTGGTGGCCAACAATATTATCAAGCGTCATGGCGGACGGATCTCGGTAACCAGCAGTGAAGAGGCAGGTACCTGCTTCCGGATCGAACTGCCGGAAACTTCTGAAAATATGTCTTGATAAATCGGCATAAAAACAGTATACTAAAGGTATGAAAATCGTATCCTGAAATGTTCGATAACTTTTGAATTTTTGAACCTACAATACTTTAAACGGGATTCTTATATTCGACTTTGGATGCCGGGCCGTCACTGCCTGCATTGGCGGGTACATGGCGACATGCAACGGAAGGCTGAAGAAGTTCGTGCGGTTGCCCACCTAGCAATAGCTAGGAGTCAAAAATCAAGAGCCGGCATTTTGGGACTTATACGAATGAATTGGGGCAGCGCAGGCGGCCCCTTTTTTACTTTATAGGAAACTTCTCGTTTCCTAATAAAGTAAAAAACGCTCCGCGAGGCAGCAACAAAATGAAAGAAATGGGGATTATATTGTGAAAGATGGTTTTGTGAAGGCAGCCGTATCGACACCGGAACTGCGTGTGGCAGACTGCCTTTTTAACGAAAAAAAAATAAAAGAAAAAGCAGAAAAACTGGCAGAAAAAGGTGCCAGGCTTATTGTGTTTCCAGAGTTTGCACTGACAGGATATACCTGTCAGGATCTTTTTTTGCAGGATACATTGTTAGACGGTGCCACAGAGGCATTAAAGCAGCTGGCTGTGGATACAGCCGGTATAAAAGCTGTCGTCGTAGTGGGGCTGCCGCTGGAGATGCAGGGACGGCTTTATAATGTGGCGGCTGTACTGAATCAGGGAAAAATCCTTGGATTTGTGCCCAAAAGCCATATGCCAAATTATGGAGAATTTTATGAGGCCAGACAGTTTGCGCCGTGGAAGGGTGAGAACACAACATACCGTTTTCAGGATGGCACAGAAGTTCCTTTTGGTACAAAGATCATTTTTGAAAACAGAGAAATGAGAGAGTTTACTTTTGCCATTGAGTTGTGCGAAGATCTGTGGGTGCCACAGCCCCCATCGGGAGAACATGCCATGGCGGGAGCATACCTGATCGTAAATCTCTCTGCCAGTGATGAACTGACCGGAAAGGCGTCCTACCGGCGTGATCTGGTGAAAAACCAGTCGGCCAGAACCCTTAGCGGCTATCTGTATGCTGATGCCGGAGAAGGGGAATCTACGCAGGATATGGTCTTTGGCGGACACAATCTGATCGTGGAAAACGGAACCATATTGAAGGAATGTCAGCCTTTTGCCACGGAACAGGATCTGATAACAGAACTGGATGTGAAACGGCTGAAAAATGAAAGAAGACGGATGTCTACTTTTTCCCTGGAACCAAGAGCAGATTATGAGAGAGTTTATTTTGATACGGGAGCCTGTGAGGAAACGGTCCTTACAAGAACTTTTGAGAAAACACCTTTTGTCCCATCCGGAGAAGCGGCCAGACAGAAACGATGCGAAGAAATTCTGGCGATCCAGTCTATGGGACTGGCCAAGAGACTTCGGCATACAGGGTGCAAAAATGCCGTGATTGGTTTGTCAGGAGGGTTAGATTCTACCCTGGCACTTTTGGTCACCGTAAGGGCTTTTGACCGGCTGGGCCTTGAACGAAAGGGAATCTGGTGTGTGACGATGCCGTGTTTTGGCACCACCAGCCGTACCTATGACAATGCCGTTTCTCTGGCGAAAGAGCTGGGAGCTACCCTGAAGGAAATCCGGATCGAGGAAGCGGTACAGATTCATTTCCGGGATATCGGCCATGATCCACAGGTGCAGGATGTTACCTACGAAAACGGACAGGCAAGAGAGCGTACCCAGATTCTGATGGATGTAGCCAATCAGGCAGGAGGTATGGTGATCGGAACCGGCGACATGTCTGAACTGGCGCTGGGCTGGGCTACTTACAACGGGGATCATATGTCTATGTATGGGGTAAACTGCTCCATTCCAAAGACGCTGGTAAGATATCTGGTGCGTTATTATGCGGATATGGCGGAAAATGAGAAGTTAAAAAAGGTACTCTATGATGTGTTGGATACGCCGGTGAGTCCGGAACTTCTGCCGCCAAAAGAAGGAGAGATCGCCCAGAAAACAGAAGATATTGTGGGACCTTACGAACTCCATGATTTCTTCCTCTATTATGTGCTCCGATGCGGTTTTACACCGGAGAAGATATTCAGACTGGCGGTTTATACATTTGAAGGAGAATATGACAAAGAAACCATCTACAAATGGCTGTACACATTCTGCCATCGGTTTTTCCGACAGCAGTTTAAGCGTTCCTGTCTGCCGGACGGACCGAAGGTGGGAACCGTATCCGTGTCACCGAGAGGGGATCTGCGGATGCCCAGTGATGCCAGTGATGGTTTGTGGAAACAGAGCTTAGACCGGATTCGTCAAAGCCTGGTTTAAGGCCGTTTTTACACCTTGTATCAGGAGAGTTTCGGTAAACTTTCCTTTGTCGGAAAGCTGGATCTCGTCCGGAGATTTGCCATCTACCAGTTCTTTTTCAATGGATTCCATGGAAGGAGAAAGAAGAGGATACATGGTCTGCACGGAACTTTCCAGGTTGACCAAAGTGACCGATTTGATCTGGTCGGAATCTGTTACCAGTTCAATGTTCAGCGTGGTATCACCCAGAGAAACCTGGGAGTGATAGACGCCAGGCTGGTATAAGGATCCGGTTGAGGCATCGGATGATTTGTCTTTTTTACCGGATGGAGTGAACATAATAATAAGCAGGACGATCAAAAGAATGAGAAATCCTGCGAAAATGGCTGTATAGATCAGTTCTTTCATCTGTAACACGACGATTTTCGTTTTTGCCATAGGGCAAGCCTCCTTAGGGGGATTTTTGTTGCTTAATATCATTGTATGCTGCCTTGTTACAAGGTAGACCAAAGGGAAGGGGAAATTATGTCTTTACAGTTTATTACGGGGGCTTGCGGCAGTGGCAAGAGTACATATCTGTGCCGGAGCATCTGTCAGGAAGCAAAAAAACATATTGATAAAAATTATATTATCCTGGTGCCGGACCAGTTTACTTTGGAAACCCAGAAAAACATGGTGGAATTCAGCGGCGGTCAGGGAATTTTGAATATTGATGTACTCAGTTTTCACAGGCTGGCGTACCGGGTGCTGGAAGAGATGCCGGTGCACCGCAGGACCGTATTGGAAGATATGGGAAAAATGATGCTTTTACGTAAGGTGTTTGCTGAGGAAAAGAAGAACCTGGTTTATTTCAAGAGAGGATTGAATAAACCGGGCTTTTTGGATGAATGTAAATCCTTTTTCTGTGAGTTGATGCAGTATGCCATAACAGAGGAGGATTTTTCTGATTTGTTCGGGCAGTTTGAAAAGGAAAGCCTGATGTCTTATAAAATGCAGGATCTGCAGCTTATTTATCGCCGGTTTATGGAAAAAATGGGGGATTCTTACATGATGGCAGAGGAACTGATCCCCCAGCTGACGGCACTGGTGCCACAGGTGGGATTTTTGAAGGACGCCGTGATCTGTCTGGATGGATTTACCGGATTTACACCGACCCAGTATGATCTTTTGAAAGTGTTGATGAAGGCCGGATCCCAGATGTATGTGACGGTGACTACCGACCGCACCGGCAGGAGAAAGAATGTGTTTGCTCTGAGCCGGCAGGTAATGAAGAAAATGGCGAAACTGGCGGGGGAGACCAGTACAGAGATCCAACCGGTGGTTACCGTGGGACGGGGAGACGAAAAAGCACCATTCCGCCAGAAAGAGGGGAGCGAACTGGCTTTTCTGGAGAAGAATATTTTTGCCTATCGCCATGAGACCTGGACAAAAGAGCCGAAAGAGATTGAGATACGAGTTTGTAAAAGAGGACAGGATGAGGCTGCTTTTGCTGCCCGCACCATTGACCGGCTGGTGGAGACGGAAGGCTACCGGTATGAGGATATTGCGGTTGTAGTAGGCCAGATCAAAGACTACGAGCAGGCTCTGGCCAGAGAATTTCACAGGCTGCATATCCCATTTTTCATGGACTACAAAAAGAGTATGGGAGCCAATGCACTGGCGGAATATGTGCTGGCACTGCTTGGAATGTATAAAAAGAATATGGACTACGACAGCACTTTCCGGTTCCTGCGATGCGGTCTGTCACCTCTTACCACGGAAGAAACGGATCATCTGGACAACTATGTAGTGGCGAAAGGAAAAAGAGGTTACCGCTCTTATGCCCAGGAGTGGAAATCCCCTCTCCGCTACAGTGATCTGGTGGCGGTAAATGAGGCTAAGGACAAGTTTGTGGCCAGTATAAAGGAATTTTTCCGGGCACTGCGAGGCGGGAAAAAGACAGTGCGGGAATTTTCGGAAATTTTGTACCGCCACCTTGTGGAAAATCATATATACCAGAGGGTAAATGGGCTGGCAGAAGAATTTGAGGAAATGGAACAGGCACTGCTTGCCAGAGAATACCACCGGATCTATCGTCTGTTTATGGAACTGCTGGATGAAATGGTAGATCTTCTGGGGGACGAGACGGTGACTTTCTCCGAGTACGAAGAAATCCTGAAGGCCGGCGTGTCGGAGGGACTGGTAGGCTTTACCCCGCCGGAGAAAAACCAGGTAAAGATCGGAGACAGGGAAAGAAGCCGACTGGGAGATGTAAAGGTGCTGTTCTTTATCGGTGT
Organism: Eubacterium sp.; assembly: GCA_034089785.1. Classification (GTDB taxonomy): domain Bacteria; phylum Bacillota; class Clostridia; order Lachnospirales; family Lachnospiraceae; genus Eubacterium_F. The sequence continues at coordinate 10,914 of JAXDTV010000138.1, read as the reverse complement.
CACGGATGATGTGATCCCCAAAGGGGCGCAGGCACCGGGGATTTTGTCCCAGACCGAGCGGGAAAAACTGGAGCAGATGGGAGTGGAACTGGCACCTCAGGGAGAGGAAGCGGCTTCCATGGAACAGTATTATCTGTATCTGACGCTGGCAAAACCGTCGCAAAAACTGTATCTGACTTACTGCAAACTGGGAAATGACGGCAGCAGCCGCAGACCGGCTTATCTGATCAACAAAGTGCTGGGGCTGTTTGAAACATTAAAGGTCCGGGACGAGGAAAAAGAAGAACCGGAAACCTGGCAGATCCTGGGAAGTGATGGCGGCAGAGGCTATCTTTTGACGAAACTGGCAGCCGGGGACTATGAAGAAGATGACCGGTTCTGGGAACTGGCGGCTTTTTATGCCAGGGAAGAGAGCGGGTGGTGGAATGCCATGATCGGCAGGCGGACAACCCGGGATAGAATGGGACGGATCTCCAAAGCAGTGGCGGAGCAGCTGTATACCGACAAACTGTTTGGCAGTGTAACCCGCTTTGAGCAGTACGCAAAATGTCCCTTTGCCCATTTTGCCCTGTATGGTCTGGGGGTACGGGAACGGGAGGAGTTTGCCGTCAATGCCATCGATTACGGAAATGTGTTTCACAAAGCACTGGAGCATGTTTCACACCGGATGGAAAAGGAACAAAAGGACTGGAATTCTCTTTCGCTGGACGAAATTCAGAAAATGGCAAAAGAGGCCATTGATACCGTAAGCCAGGAGTACGAAGAGGGCAAATATTACCAGAACCACCGGACAAAATACTGTGTAACCCGCATGAAACGGGTGCTGCAGCAGTCCATGGAGGGAATCTGGCATCAGATGCAGCAGGGAGAATTTTTCCAGTATTTTTCAGAGAAGAAATTCCCGGACAAGGATAAGCTGGAGAGCACCCATCTGGATCTGGGGCAGGGAAGAGAAATCGTGCTGCACGGACAGATCGACCGGGTGGATGTGTGTTACCGCAAGGATAAACAGTTGATCAAGATCGTGGATTACAAAAGTTCGGATCAGCAGTTAAATCTGGGAAAAGTATACCACGGTCTGCAGATCCAGCTCCTTTCTTATATGGCGGCAGCCATGGAGATCATGGATCAGGAAAGCGGCCAGCAGGCAGAGCCGGCGGCCATGCTTTATTATACAGTGAAAAAACCGCAGATCCCATGGAAACCGGAGACAGACAAACAGCGCAGGGAGAGGATTTTGAAGGAACTGCGGTGCCAGGGATATGTAAACGAAGAGCCCTACATACTGGAGGCGCTGGATGAGAGTTTGTCGGATGGCGAAGAACTGACGCCTATGGCGGCGTCCCAGGTGGTGCCGGTTAGGATCAAACGGGACCGGAATTTTTACAGTGATTCCAAGGTCCTCAGCACGGAGCAGTTTGAAATCCTTATGGAGCATACGAAAAAGAAACTGATGCAGTATGGCAAAGAAATATATGAGGGCGCCTGCGGGCGGATACCATATGAGATGAAGCAGGAAAACGGATGTATGTACTGCCATCTGAAAGGGGTCTGCGGCATGGATGGAGGCAGAGGAAGCGGTCTGGAAGTCCGCAGATTAGAAGAGTTAAAAGAAGACGAAGTGTGGAGGTTGCTGGATGGGTCAGACAAATTGGACGAGTGAGCAAAGAGAAATCATTGACGCCAGAAACGAGAACATTCTGGTGTCGGCGGCAGCAGGATCCGGAAAAACCACGGTGTTAGTGGAGCGGATCTTTCAGAGAATGACAGACCCGGTACACCCGGTAGGGATTGACCGGTTTGTTGTGGTGACATTTACCAATCTGGCAGCGGCGCAGATGAAGGACCGGCTGCGGAGGCGTATTGATGAAGAACTGGCGGAACACCCGGATAATGAGTACCTGGCCAGACAGTCGGTGCTGGTTTCCCAGGCCCATATATGTACCGTTCACAGTTTCTGCGGTTTTGTCATTAAAAATTATTTTCACCGGATCGGCCTGGATCCGGCTTACCGCCAGGGCAATGAAGCGGAATTGAAGATGTTGAAAAAAGATGTGATGGAAGATCTTCTGGAAGAGGAATACGAAAAGGAACAGTCGGATTTTATGGAACTGGCGTCTATGGATCTTTTTAACAAAAACGACCAGGGGCTGGAGGATATGATCCTTGCGGTGTATGACAGTGCCATGAGCGAGCCTTTTCCGCTGGACTGGCTGAAAAAGGCAGAGGAGCTTCTGCAGGTGGAGACAGAGGAACAGTGGAATGACCACCCGGTGGTGCAGTGGGTTTTGACAAACTGCCATTATATGGCGGAGGCACTGGATCAAGAGGTGGATTCTCTGCTGGATCTGTGTGATGAGCCGGGGGGACCTTACATGTACCGTCCGTGTATGGAAGGACTGAAAGACATTCTTTCTTCTCTGATGCAGGCCCGGACCTGCGGAGAGTGGCAGGCTGTAGTGGAAGGCATTTCCTTTGGAAGACTTTCTTCTAAAAAAGATGAGGGTGTGTCGGTGGAAGCCAGAGAGTGGGTCAAGAAAAAGTATGACGCCTGCAAGAAAAAGATCCAGTCTTATGCACAGATGTTTTTCTTCCAGCCGGAACCGGATCACAGAGAGGATTTAAAGCAGACCCGAGGGAAGATCCGAGGCTTGCTGCGTCTCACCAGAGAATTTATGGAGCGTTACGGTGAGACAAAGAGAGACCGGGGGATCATGGATTATGATGATCTGGAGCAGTTTGCCCTGAAGATCTTGCTGCAATGGGATGAAACGAAGCGGACCTATGTGCGCACGGAGGCAGCCAGAGAACTGGCAGAATACTTTGAAGAGGTTATGATCGATGAATACCAGGACAGCAACCGGGTGCAGGAGACGCTTCTTACCAGCATTTCCAGACAGGGGTTAGCATCCTATGCATCCAACCTGTTTATGGTAGGAGATGTGAAACAAAGTATTTACCGGTTCCGAAATGCCTGTCCGGAACTGTTTGTAGAAAAAATGGATGCGTATCAGGGAGAACAGGCGGCGGGACATCGTATTGACCTGCACTACAATTTCCGAAGCAGAGATACGGTGCTGCAAAGCTGCAATCAAGTGTTTGAAGATGTGATGCACCGGGACATCGGAGGCGTGGAATATGATCTGGACGCCAGACTGGTGCCGAGAGCAACTTTCAAACCGCCGGAAAAAGGGCGTTTTGCCGGAAAGACTAAAGTGATGCTGGGGCTGACCGGGACCAAAGAAGGGGAGGCTCTCAAAAGAGAAGACGAGGGATATCTGGCACTTCGCTATATTCAGGATATAATGGATCCCCAGGATCCTATGCAGGTTATTGACAAAGAAAACAGCTACAGACCGGCAGAGTACCGGGATATTGTGATCCTTATGCGAAGCATCCGCAAAGATGGCCAGAAAGTATATGATATATTGACAGAACACGGGATTCCGGTAGTAATGGAGCATGACCAGGGATTTTTTGACACCAGAGAGATCCAGATTTTGTATCAGATGATGCAGGTTATCGACAATCCGTTGGTGGATATGCCGTTGGCAGGGGTCCTGATGAGTCCGGCCTTTGATTTTACAGAAGAAGAAATGGCAAAAATCCGTCTGCGTCATAAGGACTGCGGCTTTTATGATGCATTGGAGCAGTATGATGAAGCGGATGAGGTATATGAGCATATCCAGCAGTTTCTGGATGTGCTGTCCAGACTGCGCAGCAAGGTTACCTATGCTTCCACAGCGGAGATTTTGCAGGATATTTACGATGAAACCGGGATTTACGACAAGATCCGCATGATGCCTCAGGGAATCCAGCGGGTTGCCAATATGGATTATCTCATGGAACAGGCCCGGGCTTATGATGAGGTGACTTACCGGGGACTGCATCAGTTTGTCCGTTATATAGAGCAGTTTCGCAGACAGCAGGAAGATCTGGGGGAGGTCAATCTGTTCGGCCAGGAGGAAAACGCCGTGCGGATCATGACCATCCACAAAAGTAAGGGACTGGAGTTTCCGATCTGTATCCTTATGGGACTGGGAAAAACCCTGAAGGTGCCGGACAGAAAGGCTGTGCGCACGGATTCGGAACTTGGCATCAGTATCCAGGCAGAGGATCCGGAGACTTCCACTATAAAAAATACTTTTATGTTTCAGGCGATGGGACAGAAAAACCAGATGGAAAGTCTGGGAGAAGAACTGAGGATTCTTTATGTAGCCATGACCCGTGCCAAGGAGCAGCTGTGCATGACGGGGATGGTCGGTTCCCTGGAGGAAATGGGGCTGGATTACAACAGCCGAAGTGAGATGAACCACTATTGCGACATGGTTCTGCCGGCGGTATACCGCAGAGGCGACCTGTTTGATCTGGAAGTACTGGAATGGCAGGATCTGGTGCTGGAAGAAACCAGCCAGCAAAAAGAGGTGGACAGAGAGATGGAGAGGCTTTATAATTTTGACACAAGTAAGGTCTACAATACCTCTATACATAAGATACTGGAAATGCGTCAGACAGTCCGGGAGGAAAAAGAGATACTTCCGGTAAAAGTGTCGGTTTCTGAACTGAAAGAAAAGTCCATGGAAGAACTGGACATGGAAGAGTTCCATATTTTGTCGGCGGAGGAAGAACCGGAAGAAGAGCCGGTGCCTTCTTTTATGGGAGGCAAGGAGGAAACGAGAGAAAATGCCGGTGCTGCCTATGGAACCATCTGGCATCAGGTTATGGCATTTCTGGATTTTTCCCATGTGGCGTCCCGCAGAGAAATACGGGAATCGCTGGAACAGGTGGTACAGGCCGGTCATGTGCGCAGAGAAGATCTGGCGATGATCCAGGTATCCCGTCTGGAGCAGTTTTTCCAGTCGGAACTTGGGAAACAGATGTGCCGGGCCTATGAAGACGGCACGCTGCACCGGGAACAGCCTTTTGTCACCAGCCGTCCGGCAAAGGAAGTGCTGGCAGATTCGCTCAGCGAAGAACCGGTGCTGATCCAGGGAATCATAGATGGATATTATTTTACAGAAGATGGCATTGTTTTGATGGACTATAAAACAGACCGGATCCAGCCCGGAAAGGAACAGGATCTGGTGGATCGTTACCGGACTCAGATGGCGGTGTACCGCCAGGCGCTGCAGGATAACACGGGCCGGCCGGTAATAAAAACCGTATTGTATTCTTTTTCCCTGGGGAAAGAAGTAGAGTTGGAATTTTAGAGGATGTGAAAGAGCATGTATCAGGAATTTGCCCATATGTATGATGAGATGATGGACGAGATTCCCTATGAAAAATGGTTTGAGTGTGTCCGTGCCTATCTGGAAGAGCAGGGGTACGGAAAGGACAGCAAAGTATGTGAACTGGGGTGCGGCACCGGCACTCTGACCCGGATGTTTCATCAGGCGGGATACGACATTATGGGAGTGGATCTCTCGGAAGAAATGTTGATGGAAGCCAGAGAAAAGTGTCCGGATGTGATGCTGGTGCAGCAGGATATAACGAAACTGTGGCTGATCGAGCCGGTGGATGTGATGATCGCTTTGTGTGATACCATGAACTATCTCACGGAGCCGGAATCACTGCAGCAGGCGTTTCACAGCGTCCGCCGCTATCTGACCAGGGATGGTATCTTTCTCTTTGACCTGAAGACGGAGTATTGTTTTCAACAGATCCTGGGAGATCAGACCCGGGTGGAGGAAGGAACGGATTATTATTCTGTCTGGGAGAATACATATTTTCCGGAGGAAAAGATCAACCAGTATGTGCTGAACCTGTTTGAAGAAAAGGAAAATGGTCTGTATGAACGCAGTGAGGAAGTGCATCACCAGCGGGCGTACGAAAGACAGGAGATAGAAACGATGCTGTCACAGGCTGGGCTTGTGATGAAGCAGTGGCTTGGCCCGGAGCTAAAGCCGTATAAAGATGATAAGGTAGAGCGGATCTATGTAGTTGCTACCCGGAAAGAGAGGGAAAATTTCAATGAAAAGTAGAAAAGGAATCTGGATTTTTTGGATCGTAGTGTGTGTGCTGGCAGGATGTATGTGTCTGAATCAGGATCATTCGGATGCGGCGTCAGCTACCGGCGTGGTAACGGCCTCGTCCCTGAATGTGAGAAGCGGTGCCGGAACCAGTTATAGTGTTGTGACCACTCTGGCTAATGGCACCACTGTAACGGTGCTGAATACTGCCGCCGATGGCTGGTATCAGATCGAGGCAACAGTAAATAACCAGAAGGTCAGTGGTTATGTGTCTGCTACTTATATTGCCATGGATTCGGCAGCCACCCCGACCCCGACGACATCGCCGACCGAGGCAGCCACCCCGGCTCCTACTGTATATTACCGTCTTGAGACTACCACCAGTCCCATCTCCGTGGCAGCCAAGATCCGGGTAAAGACGAAAGTATATAAAAACAAAAAATACTCTTATTACAAAGTATCGAAGAAGAAAGTAACTTTGAACAAAAAGAAAAAAGTGACGATCTTGGGGGAATCCCGGGTCAAAGGAGTAAAATGGCTCAAGATCCGTTTTACCTACAAAAAGAAAACAAGAACGGCCTATGTACCGGAGTATTATGTGACCATGACGTTGAAAACAAAGCCGACAGCCAAGGTAAACAGTCTGAAGAAAAGCATCAAACTGTATAAAAAAGCCAAATCCGGCAGTGCTGTTGTAAAGTCAGGAAAGAAAAAAGTGACTTTGAAAAAGAACACGGCAGTCACTATCTTATCCAACAAAGTGGTAAAGAAGAAAAAATGGTACCGCATCCGTGCCAAGTATAAAAATAAAACCGTGAAAGGATGGACTTTGTCCCAGTACATAACCCTCACCAAGCCGGTCGTGCAGAAAAAAGTGAAGGTGGTGGCTTTGTCTGAAGCAGATTTTGAAAAGAGCATGACGGCTCAGGGATTCCCGGAATCTTACAAACCGTATCTGCGTACCCTTCACCAGAAATATCCGTACTGGCAGTTTAAGGCATTTAAGACGGGAGTGAAGTTCCAGGATGCCCTGACAGCGGAGAGCAAACTGGGAGAAAACCTTATTTCCAACAGCAAGTCCGAGGCATGGAAATCCAAAGAAGCCGGTGCCTACGACAGTTCCACCGGCACATGGAAAGTCTTTGACGGAAGCACCTGGGTGGCAGCATCCAAAGAAGCCATTGCTTATTATATGGATCCGAGAAACTTCTTGAACGACCGGACTGTCTTTATGTTTGAAAGTCTGGAATACCAGCCGGAATACCAGACGGCGGCAGGAGTCAACAAGATCCTCAGTAATACACCATTTTACGGTAAATCCTTTAGTTATGTAGACACAACGGACAATAAGACCAACCGCAGCATTACTTATACCAATGCTTTTTTGGCGGCGGCAAAGATCAACGGAGTCAGTCCGTACCACCTGGCATCCCGCGTGAAGCAGGAAGTGGTCACCAGTGCCACAACCACAAGCATTGCCGTGACAGGAACCAATTCTTCTTATCCGGGTATTTTTAACTTTTATAACATTGGTGCCACCAGTGGAACGAACCCGGCGGTGAACGGCCTGAAGTGGGCCAGCAGCGGATCCACCTATCTGCGTCCGTGGACAGACCGGTACCGTTCCATCGTAGGAGGAGCCCAGTACATCGGACAAAGTTACATTCAGAAGGGGCAGAATACCGGCTATCTGGAGAAGTTTAACCTGACGGCCAACAGCCGATACAGCCACCAGTACATGACCAATGTGGAGGCAGCCTATTCCGAGGCCATTAAGACGAAAAATGCGTATGCCGGTCTGATGGACGCATCCAGCATTGTGTTCTCCATCCCGGTCTTTACAGAAATGCCGTCTTCTCCATGTGCGGCACCACAATAGGAGGGAATGTATGAATAAGAAACAGTTTTCCGGCAAAAGAGTCTTGACCATCATGGCTCTTTTGCTGTTTGTCATTTTGGCGTGGAACGAAAAAAGTGTACCGGTCCGGGCAGAAAGCGGGACCATTACATTTACCACCGCCAGCCAGCAGGTAAAAAAAGGAGCCAAAGTCGTTGTGGTCTGCCAGGTCACTTCGGCTTCTGAATTTATGGATACGGAGTTTGTTATTGACTACGACTCCGCTTATCTTCAGTTTGTGAAAGGAGGCAGCAAAGTACGGGCTTCCGGCAGTACCCTGGTAGTTTCTTCTACCGGAAACACCACCGCCACAACGAAAAAGACCTTTGCCCTGGAGTTTGTAGCACTGAAAAAAGGAACGACGGACCTTGCTTTGTCCTCTACCGCCAGCGTAACAGATGCCGACGGAAATGCTTTTTCCATTTCCAGTAACCGTCTGACACTGCAGATCGTGAAAAAAACAGCGGTCCAGAAGACGGCACCGCCGAAAGCTACCCAGGCACCGGTGGTGACACCGGCGCCGGTCCTCAGCAATAAAAATAAACTGGTGTCTTTAAAGACCACAGCCCTCAGTATCACGCCGGCGTTTGATCCGGACACCACCGAATATAACGCCACCGTGGACTGCAACACAGATATTTTGTATACCAGTTACCAGACTGAGCAGGAAAAAGCCATTGTTACCGTGACCGGCAACGAAGATCTGCAGACAGGCAACAACGAAGTGCAGATCCAGGTGACAGCGGAAAACGGCGAGCAGAAACTTTACCGGATCCAGGTAAAAAAGGAGACGAAAGACGAGACAGAACAGCGGGAGGAAAAACAGAATGAAACAAAAGACACGGCAGATATTTCTTTTTCCATCCGCAAAAATAACGACAAGATCCTGCTTTCTAACCAGTATGAGTTTGAAGTGTTAGATCCTTCCGGGGCGGAAAATGTACCGGCAGGCTATGTGCTGTCCAATATTGATCTGGATGGGATCACCGTCCCTGCCTACACCATAGAAAATGATCTGGATGGAAACTATCTCCTGCTTTATCTCAAGGGGCCGTCGGGCAAGCCGTATCTGTACCAGTACGACCGACAGGAAAAGACACTGCAGCGTTACACCGGCAGCATGACAGAGAAGGTAAACCGGGGAAGCGGGGAGCAGAGCAGTTCCATTAACTTCAACAACTATGTGATCGTAGTAATCCTGATTGTACTGGTTGTAGTGATTCTGGTGCTGCTGATCGCCATGTTAAAAATGGCTATCCGCCGGAAAGAGGAAAAAAACAAGGGAGATTACCTTGATTTTTAATAGTATATTTGTTACACTTTCGATAGAACACACAAAGGCGAAGACAGGAAGGAGGGATTCCCTTGTATATTTCCATTGATTTTGACAGCAATGAAGCGTTGTATATTCAGCTGCGCAACCAGATTATCCTGGCTATTGTGAGGCAGGATCTTACCCAGGGGCAGAATCTCCCCTCTGTGCGTGATATGGCAGAACGGATCGGGATCAATATGCATACGGTAAACAAGGCTTATTCGGTACTGCGGCAGGAAGGTTATGTACAGTTAGACCACCGCAAAGGTGCGGTGGTGTCTGTGGATATGGACAAAGTGAAGGCCATGATGGAGCTGGATGAAACCTTGCAGCTTGTACTTGCCAGAGCTATGTGCAAGCAGGTAAACCGGGAAGAAGTCCATGAACTGGTAGATCAGATCTATGACCAATATGAGGAATGCAGGAGGAAGTAATTCATGAAGAGAAACTATACAGAACAGGCGGAAAAGGCCATTAGCAAGGCATCCAGGTATGCAGCTAAAATGGGCCACTCTGTGATTGGAACAGAGCATCTTCTGTATGGACTGGCGGCAGTATCCGGTACGGCAAGCCGCATTTTGAAAGAAAATGACATAGAAAAAAAAGACATTGAATTTACCATAGAGAATTATTGCGGAGGGCCATCGGATGTGCTGGACCGTCCCAAAGGAGAATTATCTCCCAAATTAGAGGAACTTTTGCTCCAGAGTGAAGCGGAGGCCAAACAGTATTCTTCCGAGTCCATCGGAACGGAACACATGCTGTTGGCTATCCTGAAAGACACTTCCAGTGTGGCATTTCATCTGCTTACCAAGTTAAAAGCCAATGTGCAGAAGATCTTTACGGATATTGTGGTAACGCTGGGAGGTGACCCTGCTTCTGCCAAAAGTGAACTGGTGGCAAGCCGTGGGAAGAACCGCAAAAAGAACAACAAAACTCCGATGCTGAAGCAGTATACCAGAAACTTAAGCGAGTATGCCAAAGAGGGAAAACTGGATCCTGTTTTGAACCGGGAAGAAGAAATTGACTCGGTGATTGAGATCCTCAGCAGGCGTACCAAGAATAATCCATGTCTGATCGGTGAACCGGGTGTAGGTAAAACCGCCATCGCCGAGGGACTGGCTCAGCGGATCGTAGAGGGCGAAGTGCCGGGAACCCTGGCAGACAAACGGGTTCTTACACTGGATCTGTCAGGAATGGTGGCAGGTTCCAAATACCGTGTAGAGTTTGAAGAGCTGATCAAGCGGGCCATCCGGGAGACCACAGAGTGTGGGGATGTTCTTTTGTTTATTGATGAGATCCATACGGTGATCGGTGCCGGCGGGGCAGAGGGAGCCATTGATGCCTCCAACATATTAAAGCCTGCCATGGCCAGAGGTGAGATCCAGGTGATCGGTGCCACCACAAGAGAAGAGTACCGCAAGCATATTGAAAAGGATGCGGCACTGGAGCGTCGATTCCAGCCGGTGACCATTGAGGAACCAAACGAGGCCCAGACCATCGGTATGTTAAAAGGACTCCGTTCCCGTTATGAGGAATATCATGGCGTAAAAATTGATGATGGAGCACTGGAGGCAGCCGTGCGGCTTTCTGTCCGTTACCTGAACGATCGTTATCTGCCGGACAAGGCCATTGACCTCATCGACGAGGCCTGTGCCAGCTACCGTCTGAAAAAGGCAGTAAGTAAAGATAACAAGATCAAGGCATGGGAAAAGCAGAAGCAGGAATTGTAT
>JAXDTV010000132.1:0-3247 GCA_034089785.1 Eubacterium sp. | reverse complement strand
TACATCTGTATCTTCTGCTGTATAAGTTGTTCTGGCCGGTGCCACATAATCCGCTGCCGCATCGTCGCCTACATACTGGCTGCCCCCTGGAGTAACCGTAGGCACTGCCGTAGTTCCCGCTGTTGGTGCAGCCGTCGCCGTGGTAGAATTCTGCCCGGCTGTTGCGGCCGGTGTAGCCGTTGCTTTCGTTTTCTTCACAATGGTGTACTTATACTTTGCTATGGATGATTTTTTCACCTTTTTCAAAGTCTTCTTCGTAACCTTTTTGCTTGCCTTCACGGCGTAGATTTTCAAAGTCTTTGTGGACTTAAAAGTAAAACTTTTCGTTTTCTTTGCCTTGATCTTTTTCTTAACGGAAAGATTTTTTCCCGTGGTGAAATACACCGTATATCCCTTCTTTGCCTTAACCTTTACGGTTACAGACTTGGTATACTTGCCTGCCTTCTTGGAAATAGTATACCCTTTTTTCATAACTCCCGCCGACTTGGCCGATAACACGGTGGTATAACTGCTGCAGTAAAAGATCATGCTGCCTGACAGCACGCCCGCCAGGATCTTCCTGCCTGCCTTTCTTTTTTTACCCATGCAAATTCCTCCTAAATAAAATATATCCCTATTATACATCCAAAACCTTAAATAAACTTAAAATCCAAACGGGAATTTTTCCTAATTTTAATCCATCCAATAAACAGGCTTTTGGCAAAAGAAAAGAGGTGCCGCAATTTGCTGACACCTCAGTCGTTTTAATATTTCATTGAAAATTATAGCCCATAAAGGCTTTTTTATTCAGTCAAAAAAAGAAGCCCTCCGGCAGAAGAAACATTGTTACTTCTGCCGGAGGGACTTCCTGTTTCCATTTTCCCGCATTACATCAGGATTCATTTACCAGTTTTCCGGTTATATGATCGGGTGTCAGTTCCAGACAAAGCACTCTGGATCCGGCAGCCTCCCATTCTTTTTTGGCATACTCACAATCGTCTGTAAATTTTCTGGCAAGTTCCTGACAAACCTTTTTACAGACTTCTTCCTCTGTCACCGGCCGAATAGTGCCAAACACAATGACGCTTCGTATGTTCAGTGCCCACTGGCCTTCTTCCCGGTATCCCTGGTCATACACACAAAAAGATACGTTTCCGTTCTGGCGAATGGCATCTACTTTGTGTCCTTCTTTCGCTCCATGGAAATAAATCTTTCCATTCTCTTTGCAGTACCAGTGGTTTACCGGCATTCCATAGGGGTAGCCATTCTCGCCCATAACGGACAAAACGCCCCTCTTTTCCTGGCAGAGTATCTCCTGACATTCCTCGGAAGACAGCTGCTGTTTACTTCTGCGCATCTTACGAAACATATCCACACCTCCTGTTTTAATTTGTAACGCCCCCTCGCCTCCGCTCGGCGGCCTGACTGATCAGCGCGGCAGTTCCCTCAATGCCCAGATCATCCGAACGGACACACAGGTTATAATTCTTCGCATTGCCCCACTCCGTTCTGGTAAAATAGTGACAGTGCACTGCACGCTGATGGTTTACTTTTCTTACCTGATCACAGGCTCTGGCATCTGAGATGCCGTCTCGATCCGCCACCCGGAGAATCTCATTTTTTTCACTGGCCGACACAAAGACATGGTACGCCTTCTTGTGATCTTTTAAAATATAGTTTGCCAGACGCCCTACGATGACACACGGCTTTTTCGCTGCGATCTCCCGGATCACCTCTGACTCTTTTTCAAACAAGCGGTCGATCTTTGGAAAATCATCCTTTTCCAACGGACTTGCATACCAGGCAAAAAAATCGTGCAAAATAGGATTCTTCAATGCCTGCTCATTTTTCTCTACAAAATCCGGTGTATAACCACTTTTCTCCGCAGCCAGACGGATCAATTCTGAATCATAATAATCGTATCCAAGCTGTTTTGCCAGCAGTTTTCCGATTTCTCGTCCGCCGCTGCCAAACTCTCTGGATATCGTGATAACCGGGTAAACTTCTTCTCCCTCTGCCTGGGTGCTCTCTCCTTCTTCATTGTCTCCTGCCAGGAGCCGGTCTCTGGCTGCTCCCATTGTTTTCGTAAAAAGTCCTACAAAACAGCCAACCAGCAAGGCTGCCAGGATCGTACCGGCACCTACACTGCCGAGGCTGTGGGTCAATGTCAGACAAGTCACGGCTGAGACAAGGACCATAGTACAGTCAAAGCCAATCTTTACCTTTGAAAATTCGATTCCCGTAATATGGGAAACCGCCTGCATGGCTCCTTCTCCTGCCAGCGGGATCAAATCCGCCGGCAGGTATAAAAAGATTCCAAGGCCTACCAGCACAGTGCTCAAAAGCACCATGCCAAATCGTATGACCAGATTATCCGGCGTCGGGAAAAAAGTTACCAGATAATTACAAAATGTAGTAAAGTAACCAAATACAATACCGATCAGTACCTGTGCCAGATTCTTTATCTTAAAATTTTTCCGCAGAAGAACAATCTGAATCAGGACCAATACGATATGAAACAGGATCGTAGCCTTGCCCATCTCGATCCCCCATACCCAGGTCATGGTATACGGAATCGAACTGACCGGGGAAACGCCCAGATTGGATTTTACCGACAGAGCGATTCCAATAGTCATAATAAACAATCCTATAAAGTACATAGGAATACGAACCTTAAAATTTTTCATTAAAATGTGCCTCTTTTCTGTTACTTATCATTTTACTTTGTATGTTTTCTTCAGTGTCTTATAACCGCCTTTCTTTACGGTGATAACAACCTTCTGTTTCTTCTTCAGTTTTGCTTTCAGGCTTACCTTAAATTTCTTGCCGGAAATCTTAACCTTCTTGCCCTTGTAAGTTTTTTTGCCAACCTTTACGGTTACAGTGGCTTTTTTCACACTTACTTTTCCGGTGATCACTTTCTTGCCCTTCTTTGCCTTTACAGCGGACAACTTGATCTTCTTAAGGGTTTTCTTGCTTGTAGTCTGTTTTTTCACTGTGCCGGAAGTACTGTTATTACCGGACGCACTGTTATTGCCGGTAGTTCCGTTCACAGTTGTATTCTGATTATTGTTGTTACCAGGATTGGTTGGGGTCGGTGTCGGCGCCTTTTTCTCACCTTCAGACACTACTGCCAGCGTTCCTACCTGAGCCTTGATCCACATCTTCACATCCGGTCCCAGATTTGTATTCTTTGCCTCTATCGTGTACATGGTCTTGCCAGTTGCCTCATCTTCGTACACAATGGTAAAGTCCTGACCTTTTCTGG
>JAXDTV010000098.1:0-48179 GCA_034089785.1 Eubacterium sp. | reverse complement strand
GCAGAAACAGCCCAATGGAACGATAGATGGAGGTACGATCATGCATCAGACCCGCAAACGCCCCCTGCTGAAGCTGGGCGCCGTGCTTTTGACCCTTACGGTACTGATCTCCAGCGTGCAGGCGCTGACGCCGGAAGAGGCGGGGGAGATCTTACAGAATTTTTATGTGGATGAAGTTCCCCGGGAGGTATTGGAGCAGCCCACCGTACAGGAAATGATCCAGGCGCTGGAGGAAAAAAATATACACTTATTGTAAAAAATAAAGGGAGGTAATTATGGATAATTTTACATTTTATGCACCAACATATTTTGATTTCGGTAAAGGATCTGTGACTCATGTAGCAGATCTGATCAAACAGTTTGGCGGAGGTAAAGTATTGTTGCATTATGGCGGCGGTTCCATCAAACGAAGCGGCCTGTATGATGAGATTACAAAGATCCTTACAAAGGCATCCATTCCTTATGTGGAATTAGGCGGAGTGAAGCCAAATCCACGAAGCGGACTGGTTTATGAAGGAATTGACCTGTGCAAAAAGGAAGGGGTAGACTTTATCCTGGCAGTAGGCGGAGGAAGTACCATTGACTCATCCAAAGCCATTGCGGCAGGATCAGTATACGATGGAGATTATCTGGATTTTTACCGTGGCAAGGAAAAGATCACAAAGGCACTGCCAATCGGAACGGTTCTTACCATTGCAGCGGCAGGAAGCGAGGGATCACCTAACACAGTAATTACAGATGAGTCCACAGGACTGAAAAAGGGATCCAGAGGCGAGTGCCTCCGTCCTAAGTTTTCCATTATGGATCCGACTCTGACCTTTACCCTGCCGGCTTATCAGACAGCCGCAGGAGCAACCGATATTATGGCTCATATCTGCGAGCGTTATTTTTCCAATACAGAGGGCGTGGAAGTGACAGACCGTCTCTGTGAAGGACTTTTGAAAACTATGATTAAGGAAGCGCCGATCGCTGTAAAAGAGCCTGAAAATTACGATGCCAGGGCCAACATTATGTGGGCAGGAATGCTTGCACACAATAATATCTGTGGTGTCGGAAGAGTTCAGGACTGGGCAAGCCATCATATTGAGCATGAATTGTCTGCCAAGTATGATGTAACCCACGGTGCCGGTCTGGCTGTGATCATGCCAAAGTGGATGCGTTATGTGCTGGAATTAAATCCGGACAAGTTAGTTCAGTTTGCCAAACGAGTATGGGATGTGGACGAGAGTGCCGGCAGTGACCACGACATTGCGTTAAAAGGAATTGAGGCATTTGAGCATTTTCTGAAAGAAATCGGCATGCCATCAAACTTTGATGAGATCGGAGCCAAAAAGGAAGATATCCCGGTTATGGCAGATCAGGTTCTGGGAAGCAAAAAAACCGAAGGAAATTACATCAAACTGAAACGAGACGATATTATAAAAATATATGAAAGTGCTCTGTAAGAAGGGCGAATTGGAAGGATGATTGCATGGATCAGAATAAATTTTTAAAACAGATGCAGGAATTGGTTGAGTTTGGGCGTACCAAAGACAATGTGCTGACCAAGGAAGAGATTGCCGATTATTGCAGTGATATGTCATTGACAGAAAAACAGCTGGAATTGGTATATGCGTATGTGAAAGAACACCAGATCCATGTTCCCGGTTACCAGGGAAACGGTGATGACCGGGAAAAAGAAAGTTCGGAAAGCGAAAAGAAGGCAGATTCCAAGTACCTCCGCATCTATAAGCAGGAACTGAAGGAACTGGAGGAGCGTACAGAGGAAGAGGTAGAAGAACTGTACCGCCTTTTGCTGGAAGGAAAAGAAGAGTATATTCCCCTTGTGGTGGAGAGCCACCTGCACCGGGTTGTGAAGCTGGCAGGCAAGTACAAGAACCGGGGCGTGCTTCTGGAAGATTTGATCCAGGAGGGCAATCTGGAACTGATGTCCTGTGTATCCATGGCCTGTGGAAACAGTGAAATCAAAGATATGAAAAAAGAAATGGATCATGCGGTGCAAAGCCGGCTGATCGAACTGGTAGATGAACAGCTGCAGGATCAGGACAGCCTGACTTCCATTTTAGGCCGGGTAAACCTGCTGTTAGAGGCTACCAGGGCACTGGCAGAAGAGTATGGCAGAGTGGCCACCATTGAAGAACTGTCGGCGTTTACACATATGGACATTGATGAGATCAACATGTATGTGGACTTTACAGACAACAAGATCGAACTTGGCAAAGGAGAATAAATTCGCATTGGTAAAATACGATTTGGGGGCTTTTGTAAAGCCCCTTTGTTCATGGTATGAGGAAAATAAAAGAAGTATGCCCTGGCGGGAACAAAAGGGTGCTTACGAAGTCTGGATCTCGGAGATCATGTTGCAGCAGACAAGGATCGAGGCAGTAAAAGGATATTATGACCGTTTTTTGAAACGGCTGCCAACAATAAAAGATCTGGCAGAAATACCCCAGGAGGAACTGATGAAGTTATGGGAAGGCCTGGGGTATTATAATCGTGCCAGAAATCTTCAGAAAGCGGCGAAAAAAGTGCAGGATGAGTATGACGGAGTGCTTCCGGCAGACTATGAAAAACTAAAGTCTCTGCCCGGTATAGGAAATTATACCGCAGGGGCCATTGCATCCATTGCTTATAAAATCCCGGCACCGGCAGTAGACGGCAATGTAATGAGAGTTACTATGCGGCTCCTTGGATGCAGGGATGATATTATGAAAAACAGTGTCAGAAGGGATATGGAACAGTCTCTTATGGCTGTTATGCCAAAGGACAAGCCGGGTGTTTTCAATGAGGCATGGATGGAATTGGGTGAGGTGGTCTGTATTCCGGGAGGAACTCCTCTGTGTGACAAATGTCCACTTAGAACCGGCTGTCTTGCCTATGAACAGGGAACCTGGATGGAACTACCGGTAAAACCGCCTAAAAAGCAGCGAAAAATAGAAAAAAGGACCGTTCTTTTGCTGCACTGTGGATCCGGGACGGCTATCCGCCAAA
Source organism: Eubacterium sp. (assembly GCA_034089785.1). Classification (GTDB taxonomy): domain Bacteria; phylum Bacillota; class Clostridia; order Lachnospirales; family Lachnospiraceae; genus Eubacterium_F. Next base: position 45,188 of record JAXDTV010000098.1, on the reverse strand, counting down.
GAGAAAATAAAGGATTGTTAGCAGGAATGTGGGAACTGCCTTCCCTGGAAGGACATAAGCAAAAAAAGACCATAGAAAAAATGTTTGGCGTTCCGGCGGTAAAGTTAGAGTCTCATAACCATATCTTTTCGCATGTAGAGTGGCACATGACAGCATATGAAGTGAATCTGGAAGATAAACAAGAGGCAGAGTTACTTTTTCCCGGGATCCGTTTTGCGGAGCCGGAAGAGATAACCCATCAATATGCCCTGCCGGTGGCTTTTCACAGTTTTCTGAAAAAAACAGACAACACATGATATAGGGATAAAACACAAAATAAATCACTATATGTGGTTTACAACCACAAGATGCAGTGTTATAATGAAATTCGTTCAGTTGAAAATCGAAAGAAAAAAGGAGGAGAAGGATCATTGAAGGTTATTAAAAGAGATGGGCGTACGGTACCTTATGACCGTAACAAAATTATTGTAGCTATCCGCAAAGCCAATGCAGAAGTAGATGCCTATGAGCGGGTAGAAGATGATATGATCGATGGGATTGTAGCAGGAATTGAAGGGATAAGACGAGAGACGATACAGGTAGAAGATATACAGGATATTATTGAGCAGAAATTAATGGCAGCAGGGAAGTTTGCCCTGGCTAAGAAATATATTATTTACCGTTACTCAAGAGAACTGGTGAGAAAAGCCAATACAACCGATGATTCTATCATGAGCCTGATCCAGAACCGGAACAAGGATGTGATGGAAGAAAATTCCAATAAAAATGCTTATGTGGCCAGCACTCAGAGAGATCTGATTGCGGGAGAGGTGTCGAAAGATCTTACGAAGAGAATGCTTTTGCCGGAAAAGATAACGAAGGCTCACGAAGAAGGAATTTTACATTTCCATGATATGGATTATTTTATCCAGCCTATTTTTAACTGTTGTCTTATTAACATCGGAGATATGTTAGACAACGGAACGGTTATGAACGGAAAATTGATTGAAAGCCCTAAAAGTTTTCAGGTGGCATGTACGGTAGTGACACAGATCATATCTGCCGTGGCCAGCAGTCAGTACGGCGGCCAGTCTGTGGACATCCGCCATCTTGGAAAATATCTGCGCCGCAGCATGGAAAAGTACCGCAGACACTACACGGAACGGTACGGTGAAATACTGGAGCCGGAAGTGATCGAGCGTTTTGTGGCAGACCGGACCAAAGATGAATTAAAATCCGGAGTTCAGACCATCCAGTATCAGATCAATACACTGATGACCACCAATGGCCAGTCGCCTTTTGTGACGTTATTTTTGAATCTGGATTCAAAGGACGAGTACATTGAAGAAAATGCCATGATCATTGAGGAAATCTTGAGACAGCGTCTGGAAGGTATAAAAAATGAAAAGGGCGTCTATGTGACACCGGCGTTCCCGAAACTGATCTATGTGCTGGATGAGCACAATGCGTTAAAGGGCGGAAAATACGATTACATAACAAAACTGGCGGTACAGTGCTCTGCCAAGAGAATGTATCCGGATTATATTTCTGCCAAGAAAATGCGGGAAAATTACGAAGGAAATGTGTTCAGTTGTATGGGATGCCGCAGTTTCCTGACTCCGTGGAAAGACGAGAACGGCAATTATAAATTTGAAGGAAGATTTAACCAGGGTGTTGTCAGCCTGAACCTTCCGCAGATCGGTATTCTTGCCAAAGGAGATAAGGAATATTTCTGGCAGCTGCTGGAAGAAAGACTGGCACTCTGCTTTGAGGCACTGATGTGCCGCCACCGTGCACTGGAAGGAGTTTCCAGTGATGTCAGCCCGATCCACTGGCAGTATGGTGCCATTGCAAGACTGGGCAAAGGAGAAAAAATCGACAAGCTGCTGCACGGAGGTTATTCCACTTTGTCACTGGGGTATATAGGATTATACGAAGTGACAAAACTTATGACAGGAGAAAGCCATACTACGGAAAAGGGCAGTGAGTTTGCAACGGCTGTCATGAACCGCCTGCGCCGTGCTACCGATACATGGAAGGAAGAGACAGGGATCGGATTTGGCCTGTATGGTACACCGGCAGAAAGTCTGTGCTATCGTTTTGCAGAAATTGACAAAAAGCGTTTTGGAGAGATCAAAGATGTGACGGACAAGGGCTATTATACAAACTCTTATCATGTAGATGTGAGAGAGCGTATTGATGCGTTCAGTAAATTTGAGTTTGAGAGCCAGTTCCAGGTAATCTCATCCGGTGGTGCGATTTCCTACGTGGAAGTGCCTAATATGCAGCATAACCTGCCGGCACTGGAGGAAGTGGTGAAATATATTTATGACCATATCCAGTATGCGGAGTTTAATACAAAATCAGATTACTGTCACGAATGTGGTTTTGACGGAGAGATCATTGTGAATGATGATCTGGAATGGGAATGTCCAAACTGTGGCAATAAGGACCATGATAAAATGAATGTAACAAGAAGAACCTGTGGTTATCTGGGAGAAAATTTCTGGAATGTTGGAAAGACAAAAGAAATCAATGCGCGGGTGCTTCATCTGTAATAAAGCGAGGGAATAAAAGTGAATTATGGAGATATAAAACGATTTGATGTGGCCAACGGAACCGGCGTGCGGGTGTCTTTGTTTGTCAGTGGCTGCACCCATCACTGCAAAGACTGTTTTAACAAGGAGACCTGGGATTTTCACTATGGGAAACCGTTTACTGAAAAAGAGGAGCAGGCGGTCCTTGAGTATCTTAAGCCGGATTATATTGCCGGACTGACTTTGATCGGGGGAGAGCCGCTGGAACCATCCAATCAGGAAGTGCTGCTTCCTTTTGTGAAAAAGGTAAAAGAAACCTATCCGGACAAGGATGTGTGGTGTTATACCGGGTATCTGTTTGACCGGGATGTGCTGGGAGATATGTGTAAAAAGTCGGAGATCACAAAAGAACTTCTGACTTATATAGACATTCTGGTGGACGGTGAGTTTGTTGCCGAACGGAAAAATCTGAAGATAAATTTCAGAGGATCTGACAACCAGAGGATCATAGATGTAAAGAAATCCTTAGAGACCGGAGAAGTGGTTCACTGGGATGGAGAAAAGATATAACGATCAGGAGGATAAGATGGAGACGATAGTTCGATTTGTAAAATTAAAAGAAGAGGCACATGTTCCAGTATATGGAAGCAACCAGGCAGCAGGGGCAGACTTGTATGCCTGTCTGGAAGAGCCGGTGGAAGTGAAACAGGGACAGACCGTGTTTATTCCTACCGGACTTTCTATGGAGATTCCTGTGGGACTGGCAGGATTTGTGTATGCCCGCAGCGGAATGGCCTGCAAAAAAGGTCTGGCACCGGCCAATAAAGTAGGAGTCATTGACTCGGATTACAGAGGAGAGATTTTAGTAGCTCTGCATAATCACAGCCAGCAGGATCTGGTGGTGGAACCGGGAGAGCGAGTAGCCCAGATGGTCATTGCACCGTATATCATGGCACGGTATGAGCAGGTAGATTCTCTGGAGGATACTGCCAGAGGCGAAGGCGGTTTTGGCTCAACCGGAACAAAATAAATTTGAATAAAATTTTACAAAAGCAGAAGAATCTGCTAAGATAGGTGTTATAGTTTGAAAAAATGGAGGATGAAATCATGGGAATGACAATGACTCAGAAGATTCTTGCCGCACATGCCGGATTGGATTCGGTTGTGGCAGGACAGTTGATTGAAGCAGATCTGGATCTGGTACTGGCCAATGATATTACAGGACCGGTAGCAATTCATGAAGTAGAAAAACTGAACAAAAAAACAGTTTTTGACAAGGATAAGATTGCTCTTGTACCGGACCATTTTGCACCCAATAAAGATATAAAGTCAGCAGAACACTGCAAATGTGTCCGAGAGTATGCCAAGGCACAGGGAATCACGAATTACTTTGAAGTAGGTGAAATGGGAATTGAACATGCTCTTTTGCCGGAAAAAGGTTTGATCGTAGCAGGAGAAACCTGTATCGGAGCAGATTCCCATACATGTACATACGGTGCGTTAGGTGCGTTTTCCACAGGTGTGGGAAGTACCGATATGGGAGCAGGCATGATCACAGGACAGGCATGGTTTAAAGTGCCGTCTGCCATTAAGGTAGTATTGACAGGCAAGTTAAATCCATGGATCAGCGGCAAGGATGTGATCCTCCATCTCATCGGTGAGATCGGTGTAGACGGTGCTCTTTATAAATCTCTTGAGTTTACAGGAGACGGCGTAGCAAGTCTTTCTATGGATGATCGTTTTACCATTGCCAACATGGCCATCGAAGCAGGTGCCAAAAATGGTATCTTCCCGGTAGATGACAAAACTATCGCATATATGAAAGAACATTCCAAGAAAGAATACAAGATCTATGAAGCAGATGAAGATGCTGAATATGATGAGACCGTTACCATTGACCTCAGCAAACTGGAGGCAACCGTAGCGTTCCCACATCTGCCTGAAAATACAAAGACAGTAAAAGAAGCAGGAGAAGTACAGATCGACCAGGTTGTGATCGGATCCTGTACACACGGCCGTATTGAAGATATGCGTGTGGCAGCGAAGATCCTGGAAGGACGCAAAGTTAAGAAAGGAATCCGCTGTATCGTGATCCCTGCGACACAGGATATTTACCTTCAGTCCATTGAAGAGGGACTGACACAGACATTTATTAAAGCGGGTGCTATCGTAAGTACACCGACTTGCGGTCCATGTCTGGGTGGTTATATGGGAATCCTGGCAGCAGGAGAAAGAGCTGTCTCTACTACCAATCGTAACTTCGTAGGACGCATGGGACATGTGGATTCAGAAGTATATCTGGCAAGCCCGGCTGTAGCAGCAGCCAGTGCCATAACCGGTAAGATTTCAGAACCATCGGAACTTGGTTTATAAGGAGGAACGAAGAATGAAAGCATTAGGAAAAGTTTTTAAATTTGGTGACAATGTAGATACAGATGTAATTATCCCGGCAAGATATCTGAATTCTTCGGATCCGGCAGAACTGGCTACCCACTGTATGGAAGATATTGACAAGGATTTTGTTAAAAATGTAAAGAAGGGCGACATCATTGTGGCTACCAAAAACTTTGGCTGTGGATCTTCCCGTGAGCATGCACCAATCTCTATTAAGGCAGCAGGTGTAAGCTGTGTTATCGCAGAGACATTTGCCAGAATTTTTTACCGCAACTCCATCAATATCGGACTTCCGATTATTGAGTGCAAGGAGGCAGCAGAGAATATCGAAGCCGGCGATGAGGTTGAGATTGATTTTGACAGTGGTATCATAACCAATAAAACAAAAAATGAGACATACAAGGGACAGGCGTTCCCGGAGTTCATGCAGAAGATCATCAAGGCAGAGGGCCTTATGAATTACATTAACTCTAAAAACTAAATACAGATAAAAATTGCGAAAAGATCCGGATGAGAGGATTCCTCTTATCTGGATTTTTTTTGTTGGATATGATACAATAAATGTGGTGCCGGCTGTGATTATAAAGGCCGGCAGAATGCTCATGATATCACATTTTGAAAGAATGGGAGAAACGCTATGGATCGATATACTTTTGAGAGTAGAGAGTCTTACGAAAAGGCTGTGAAAGAAGAAGAATTTATACAGCAGCTGAAGAAAAAGGCTGATTTGAAAAATAATAAAACAGCGTTGAAGTTATATAATAAACTGGTGGCGGAAAAAACATTTTCTACGGTAATCGGATATGATTTTCTGGAGGAACTGAGAACCCAGATCCTTAAATCGGGGCTTGTGTCAGAGGAACTTCTTCCGGAGATCCCCGTTAAGGTAGAAGAAAAGAAAGAGATGGATACGCTGCCGCCGAAAAAGAATGTGTCAGGCAAATATAAAAGACTCTATGAGAATGAAAAACTGAAAAATAAAAAATTAAAGATCGCTCTGGTGGCTGCCCTGGTGCTGTTAGCCGGTTTTGTGATCATTAATTTTCGATTTGAATACTCGATTTTCACATATTTTACAAATTATAAGGCTAATATGGAAGAAGAATTGATCGATAAATATGAGAACTGGCAGGCTGATCTGGAACAGAGAGAACAGGCGCTTGGAAAAAGTGAAGATAACCAGTAATGCCAGAATGGAGGGTTAAAATGGAAAATACAATTTTAGTAGTAGATGACGAACTTCGTATGCGGAAACTGGTCCGGGATTTCCTTGTAAAACAAAATTTTAAAGTGCTGGAAGCAGCTGATGGAGAAGAGGCAGTAGATGTTTTCCTGGCGAACAAAGATATTTCCCTTGTGATACTGGATGTTATGATGCCTAAGATGGACGGCTGGGAAACCTGCCGGGAGATCAGACAGTACTCCAAGGTGCCGATTATCATGCTGACTGCCAGAGGAGAGGAAAACGACGAACTCCGTGGATTTGAACTGGGAGTGGACGAGTATATATCCAAACCTTTCAGTCCCAAGATCCTGGTGGCCAGAGTGCAGGCAATCCTTCGCAGAAGCAATGCGGCTACAGAAGAAACACTGGAGTACAACGGTATTGTTTTGAACCGGTCTGCCCATGAGGTGACCATTGATGGCAAAAAGATAGATCTTAGTTTTAAAGAGTTTGAACTTCTCAGCTACTTTATGGAAAATAAGGATATTGCTTTGTCCAGAGAAAGAATTTTGAATCATGTGTGGGACTATGATTATTTTGGAGATGCCAGGACTATCGATACCCATGTTAAGAAACTCCGCAGCAAAATGGGAGAAAAGGGAAGCTGCATCAAGACGATCTGGGGCATGGGATATAAATTTGAAGTGTAACTACGACAGGAGGTACATCCATATATGAAAAGTTCAATGCAGACAAGACTGATCATGATTTCGTCGGGAATGCTGGTACTTGCCATTGCCTGTATCTGTTTTGCCAATATTTTCTGGCTCCCATATTATTATCAGTCTGAGAAAGTAAGTAATATGAAAAATGCTTACAATAATGTGGTAAAACAGGTGTCCGGCGTGGAGTGGGGCAGTATTTCGGAGGATGAACTGGATGATACGTATGATGCGCTGGACCGCCTCAGCAGTGACAACAATGTAAGTATCTATATTATGCAGATCAAGGCTTATGCCGGATCCGGCGATATAGCTACCATCAATTATGTGTATCCTTCCTCTTCTGAAAGACTGCAGGAAGTGTCCAGAGAACAGTTGGGAAAGTATGTGAAGAACAAGTATTTTGGTACTTCTCTTGGAAGCAACTGCACGCTTCTTGGCCGTTCCTCCAGTTATGAGGTGTACAAAGTTTACGACAACAGGCTGCAGTCTAATTTTCTGGAACTGACGGGGCAGCTGCCTAATAATTACTGGGTGTATCTGCGCACCAATTATCAGGGAATGAAAGAAAGCGTAGGCGTATCCAACCGGTTTATGGTGCAGGTTGGCGGCGTTATTCTTCTGCTGGGTATCCTCTGTATGTTCTTTGTCAGCAAAAAATATACCAAGCCGATCCTGAAACTGGCCCAGCACGCTAAAGAAATGGAAAAACTGAATTTCTCCAGCCGTTACACAGAGCAGAGGCAGGATGAGATCGGTGTGCTTGGCAACAGTATGAACTCGTTGGCGGACAAGCTGGAAGAGACGATTTCTGAACTGAAGACGGCGAATAACGAACTGCAGTTAGATCTGGAGCGGCGTACGGAACAGGAAGAGATGCGGAGAGAATTTCTTGCCAATGTGTCCCATGAACTGAAAACCCCGATTGCTTTGATACAGGGATATGCAGAAGGACTTCAGGACAACATCAATGAAGATGCAGAGAGCCGGGAGTTTTACTGTGAAGTAATCGTAGATGAGGCCAACAAAATGAACAAAATGGTGAAAAGGCTGTTATCACTGAATCAGCTGGAATTTGGCAACGACCAGGTTCATTTGGAACATTTTGATCTCCGTGGTGTGGTGGATTCGGTACTTCATTCTACGGATATTTTGTTCAAGCAGAAAAATGTGGAACTTTCATATCAGCCGTCTGAAGAACCGGTTATGGTCTGGGCGGATGAATATATGATCGAAGAAGTGGTGACAAACTATGTCAGCAACGCTTTGAACCATGTGGAATTTGAAAATAAGATAGAGATCAAGATAACCTGGGAAGAGGGAAAAGTGCGCACCAGCGTGTTTAATACAGGAAAACCGATTCCGGAAAGTGATATTGATAAGATCTGGACCAAGTTCTATAAAGTGGATAAAGCAAGAACCAGAGAATACGGCGGCAACGGCATCGGGCTGTCCATTGTAAAAGCGATTATGGAGGCACATAATCAGGCTTATGGTGTAGTAAATTATGACAACGGTGTGGAGTTCTGGTTTGAACTGGATATTCAGTAAAACGCAATTGATGAATAGAAATATTTGTGTTATAATGGAGTATACAAATTAAGAGGAGGGAAAAGGACTTGAAATACAACAAAATCACGGCGGTATGTATGGCAGGCGTGATGGCTGTTTCCCTTACCGGCTGCATGGACGGTGTGAAGAATCTGTCGGAAGAAAAAAGCGATATGATTGCTGAGTATTCGGCAGGAATACTGCTGAAAAATTCAGATTCTTACAGTAAACGCCTTGTGACGAAGGCGGATCAGACAGAGGATAGCAGGAAGGGAGGGGCCACTGCGACACCAGCACCCACTGCCAGCCAGACACCGGCTCCACAGGCTGTTGCAGCATCATCCGTTCCGGCGGATGGCCAGACGGCGGAGAGCAGTGGCGCATCGGTTTCAGGTGGTGCAGTAGATACAGTGCCTACTGTGAATTTAAATGATATATACAAAAAAGATGGCTTGCGGGTCACTTATAGTTCTTATCGGTTTTGCAAACAGTATAAAGAGGGATCTTCACAGATCACAGCAAAGACCGGTAATGTGCTGTTAGTGGCTGATTTCCGTGTAAAAAACACAAGCGGAAGTAAAAGAAAGATAAAACTTGGAAACAAGAAGATTGACTATACATTGAATGTAGATGGAAACAACTATCAGCCGGGAATCAGTATTCTGGAAAATATGGGATTGAATTATCTGGATACGACATTGAAAAGTGGCGCAGGTGAAAAGGCGGTTCTTATTTTTGAAATGTCAAAGGATAAGAAGAAGGCCTCACAGATCAGTCTGACCGTCAGCCGGGGGGGCAGACAGGCAGTTGTACAGCTTAGATAGACAGGCATCAAGCCGGAAGGAGGAATAGATTATGTCAGAAGATAAGGGAATTTTGTTGGAGAGTGGAACGAACGAACTGGAATTACTGGAGTTTGTAGTAGGAAATCAGCATTATGGGATCAATGTTGCCAAGATTAGTGAATTGTGTCCCTATGAGGAACCTACCGGTGTGCCAAATTCCCATGAGTTTATAGAAGGTATTTTCATGCCGAGAGAGCGGATCATTACAGTGATCGACCTTGCCAAGGCATTGGGGATCCAGATTCCTGCGGGAAGAAGTACAGATGGGGATATGTACATTATCACGAACTTTAATAAGTTACATACAGCATTTCATGTTCAGCAGGTTTTGGGAATCCACCGTGTTTCATGGGAAAATGTAGCAAAGCCGGATTCCACCATCAGCCGTCAGGGAAAAGGTGTGGCAACAGGAATCACCAAGATTAACGGCAAGATCATCATTATCCTGGATTTTGAGAAGATTGTTTCAGAGATCAACCCGGAGACCGGATTAAAACTTTCAGAGGTAGAGGCGATGGGAGAGCGTTCCCGTAATGATTGTACAATCCTCTTGGCAGAAGATTCATCGTTGCTGCTGGAGATGTTGAAGAAGTGTCTGAGCAAAGCAGGTTATACTCATCTGATCCCTACCACCAATGGTCAGGAAGCATGGAATGCGCTGGACCGCATGATGAACGAGGGGGCTGTCGTAGGCAAAGATATTTCTCTTGTTATTACAGATATTGAAATGCCTCAGATGGATGGACATCACCTTACTAAGAAGATCAAGACAGATCCTCGTTTTGAGGGACTGCCGGTGGTTATTTTCTCATCTCTTGTCAATGACGAGATGAAGAGAAAAGGTGAGGCGCTTGGTGTGGATGCGCAGTTGTCCAAACCGGAGATTGGCAAACTGGTACATCAACTGGATCTTTTGCTGGGACAGGAGATGTAGTGTGACGGGAAAAAGAAAGACAGGAGGTAGCACAGGTGGCAGAAAATATGTCAGACGAACCTTTAATATTTGAACATACATCTGATGAGCCGGAACAGAGTGGATTTGCTTTGGATACAGCGGATCTGCCGTTAGACAGTGGGGATTCATCTGAATCAGAAGAAGATGTCAACCAGCTGCTGGATCTGATATCCAAAGATTATACAAATGAAGATGAAGATGATGATGAGGAACCTCTTGTATATGATGACGATAGTTCGGACAATGACGAATCTTATCTGAAAGAGCCGGAAGTATCTTTGTTCAGTGAAGATGATGATGAGTCTGTATTTGAAGATGATAAAGAGGAAAAGGCTGATAAAGCCGGTGCTTCATTAGACGATATTTTCAATGATGCATTGTCGGCAATCCAGTTTGAGGATAGCGGCAAAAAAGAAGAAAGTGAGCCGGAAGCAGCACCGGCAGAGATTCCTGACGGGGCAGAAGAACCGCCGGTACAGATGGTAGAGACGGCTGAACCTGAAAAGGAACCGAAGCAGGCGAAGGAAAAAGGCGACGGATTCTGGAAGCGTACTTTTGGAAATATCATTACTGAGCAGAGTGCTGAGGAAGAGCAGAAAGAGCGCGAGTTAGAGGAAGCGGATGCGAAGAAGAAGGCCGAGTTAAAGGCTGAGGCTAAGAAGCAGCAGGAAAAAGAGCGGGAAGAAAAAGCCGAAGTAAAGCAGAAGATAGCCGAACAGAAAGCTCTTGAAAAAGCCGAGAAAAACGAGAAGAAGCGTCTTGCAAAAGAGGAAAAGAAACGGATAAAAGCGGAACTGGCAGCTACGGAGGTGGTAGGAAAGATCAATCCGGTAGGAGCTACGATCGTTATGGTATTTTTCGGGGTGATCTGTCTGAGCGTACTGTTAGGCAGCAAGATTTTTTCCTATAGTTCCTCTGTGAAGGATGCAGGTCAGGAATTTGAAAACCGCGATTATAAGGCGGCGTACGAATCTCTGGCAGGAGTGAATGTATCCAAATCTTCCGAAGAACTGAAGGATAAGGTCCGTATTTGCATGCAGCTGCAGCGGGAACTGGATTCTTATAACAATTATTATAAGATGAAGATGTACCTTGAGTCGTTGGATGCACTGGCAAAAGGAATCCGCAGTTATGATGAGAATAAGGATAAAGCAGATACATATGAGATCATGACTCAGTATAACGAATTGGAAGCAAAGTTGGCAGAAGCATTATACAATGAGTTTGGTGTGACAGAAACCCAAATCCGTGAAATTATCAATAATTCCAGGAATCAGGAAGAGTACACCGCAAAATTACAGTCTATCATTGACAGCTGGCAGCAAAAGAACCGGGAAGATGAACGGTAATATATAAAGTCAGATTCATAAAAAAGCGGACAGTGAAACTGTTTTACACAGTGACACTGCCCGCTTTTTATTTTATATCCCTGCCAGACAAGGGGGGATTGTCCGGCAGGATCAAGGGGATTATAAGATGGACATGAACCATTCTACTGTTTTTGGATCATAGTGGGAGAAGAATAAGCTTTCGCCCTGATCTAATGCTTCAATAGCGGTCATATCTTCAGAGGATAAAGTAAAGTCAAACAGATCAAAGTTTTGCTGCATACGGTCTTTGTGAACTGTTTTAGGGATAATCACCACATCTTTCTGCAGTAAAAAGCGAAGGGCGGTCTGGGCAGCGGTCTTGCCGTATTTGGCACCAATCTCAGTAAGGACCGGATTGGTAAACAGATTGTTCTTTCCTTCTGCAAATGGTCCCCAGGACTCAATCTGGCAGTGATGCTTCTCCAGATATTCTTTGGCAATTTTCTGCTGCTGGAATACATGAGTTTCAATCTGGTTGACAGCCGGTTTTATACGGGAAAAATGTTCTATATCCAGGTAACGGTCCGGTCCGAAGTTAGAAACTCCGATGGCACGGATTTTTCCGTTGTCATAAAACTCTTCCATAGCCCGGTAAGTTCCATAATAGTCACCAAAAGGCTGATGGATCAGCAGTAAATCCAGATAATCGGTCTGCAGTTTTTTCATGGATTCTTCAATGGAAGCCTTTGCTTTTTCATAACCTGCATTGGTGATCCATACTTTAGTGGTCAGGAAAAACTCCTCTCGTGGAAGTCCGCATTCTGCCAGAGCCTGGCCTACGCCTTCCTCATTGTAATATGCCTGAGCCGTATCAATGCTGCGGTAACCAACTTCAATGGCATCCAGGACGCATTTTTTTGTATCTTCCGGCGGGGTCTGATATACACTATCAATACTGAAACTCACTTTTCACAATATGAAAGGCGTGATGGAAATAAAATGTTGAATTTGGAAGAATTGAAACAGTTGATTGCTTTTTCTGAACTGGGAACTTTGTCAAAAGTGGCGGAAGAATTTCACATTTCGACGCCCTCGGTAACCAGATCGATGAGACATATAGAGGAATATTTTGGTGTTTCACTTTTCAGACGGAGCAAAAACAGGATTGAGTTAAATGAGACAGGACAGGCGGCTGTGTCATATGGCAAGAAACTTTTGGAAGAGGCGGAACAGATGACCCGCCAAGTCCGGCTGGTGGATGAGAAGCAGAAGACAGTAACGATAAAGTCCTGTGCACCGGCACCTTTATGGGAACTTTTAAAGGAAATGAACAAAATCCACAGGGGGAAAAAGATTTCTTCCCAGATATGTAAAAACGAAGAGGTAATGCAGTATATAGAAAAGGAGGAATGTGATCTTGCCATTCTGCCTTTTGAAAGGGAGATACCCCACTGGAAGAAAAAACTGTGGATGAGGGAACAGTTGTATGTGTGTGTGACGGTGGAGCATGTGCTGGCAGAACGGAAGAAACTGTATTTCAGCGAATTAAACGGATTTAATTTTTTGCTTCGTTCTGAACTTGGATTCTGGGACAGTCTGTGCCGGGAGAAAATGCCTGCCTCCAAGTTTTTGGTGCAGACAGAGGATGCAGTGTTTGATGAGCTGGTGAGAGAGTCTTCACTGCCATGTTTCACGACAGATTATATTCTGGAGGTGGAAAATCCGTATCCGGGACGAGTGATCATTCCGATCGAGGACGAAGAGGCCAAAATAACATTTTACCTTATGGGAAAGGCTCCGGTTATTGACAATTTTTCATAAATTTCGTAAGATTTTGATGTAGGACAAAGGAGATGAAACAATGGATGAGAGACTAAAAAAACAGCTGGAATTTTCACTGGAGATAGATAAAGAAAAAAATATTTTAAGGCAGACTCATCTTTCCGGTCACGGACGCAGGGAAAATGACGCGGAACATGCCTGGCATATGGCGGTAATGGCTTATTTGCTCAGAGAGTATTCCAATGAGCCGGTAGATATTGCCAAAGTTATGCTGATGTGCTTGATCCACGACATAGTAGAGATTGATGCAGGGGATACCTATGCATATGACAAGGAAGGACTGCAGACGCAGAAAGCAAGGGAAGAGGCGGCTAAGGAGAGGATCTTTTCTCTTTTGCCGGAAGACCAGAAGAAAGAACTGACTGATTTGTTTGATGAGTTTGAGGACTACGAGACAAAGGAGTCCAAATACGCCCACGCCATGGACAATCTTCAGCCGCTGATCTTAAATCACAGTAATGGCGGAGAAGACTGGAAAAGACACGGCGTTACAAAAGAGCAGGTTTACGGCAGACAGGGAAAGACAAAACTTGGTTCGGATCGTTTGTTTCAGGTAGTGGATGCTATTTTGCAGGAGAACATAGAAAAAGGAAGTATAAAGGAAAGAGGAGAAGAAAAATGACAGTAAGACAATATGGAGAGAATGATCTGCAGGCTATGATCATCATGAATTATAGAAAGGGGGAATGAGAATGTTAAAAAAATGCGGGATCTTCATTCTGGCAGGACTGACGGCTGTAGGGATATGTGGTTGTGGAACAAAGGACAGTGACAGTTCCAGCGAAACAGAAAACAGTCTTTCCGTGGAACATCAGCTCGATCAGATCGTTTCAGACAGAGAACTGTGGCAGAATCCGTTTGGAAGGGATTATGAGGGAAAAACAGATGGGGGCGTGTTTTATGCGATGACAGACCTGGATCAAAATGGAAGACTGGAGTTAGTTGTTACAGATGCCACAAGTGATGGTGATGACATAGAGTTTACGGGCACTTGTTTTTTTGAAATGAACGAGAGTGGGACAAAACTGGAAAGAAAAGACTGGGATAAAAAGAAGAACAGTAAAAAATTAAATATATGTGACAGTGATAATTTTGTTGATATTGACACCGTGTACATAGACAACAAAAACAAGGAGTATTATTATGCTGTTGAGGATGCGGATCCGTCCACACTGTATAGTCTGTACCTTTGGAAGTACGGATCACAGGATGGCAAGATGGATGTCCTGGCAGATGACCAGTGGAATGATTCGCCTAAGGAGGATGGCGACACCTGGGTGTATTATGATAAAGAAGGGAAAACACACAGCATTACGGAAGAAGAATTTACTTTTGATAAACTGGTAAAAAGAAAGTATCCATCCTTTGAGAAAAGAAAGGTAAAAATAGAATGGATCAGTTATTTTGACTATTTTAAAATAAAAAAGATTACGGATGTTCAGTTACGGCATGCATTGCTGCAGTCATATGCTGAATTTAAGATCGATAAAAAAATCAGTGGAACACAGGCGGACAGTCTGGCTGACTATGTGCGTGCCTATGATGAGATCGACTGGCAGGAAATGGAATACCGGATGATAAAAGAAGATTACGCACAGTATAAGATGTATCTGCCGTTACTGGAGAAAAAGGAAAAAGTATGGAACAACCGGGGGCAGGAGAAATATCTTAGTGATTATTTTCCTAAGAAAAAATTATGGCCTATGGTTGAAGTGGCAGATCTGACGGGGGATGGCGTATCAGAACTTGTCCTGGTCAGTGAGCAGGGGGACTTGATCCTGTCCAGACAGGGAGACAAATATTATATCTATGATGGATTTATGGAGCAGGGAGCATCTACGCGGATATACGAACCGGAAGGAATCATAGAAGAACCCAGCGATGAACGGGAAGAGGCAAAGTATAATAAATTAATATGGGAAGATGGTAAGTTATCCTTAAAGCAGGTGGCAAAGTCGAGCCGTACTAATTACACATATCATTTTGAAATAGGTGGGAAAAAAGTAACGAAATCACAGTTTAAAAAGTGGTCAGAGAAGTATGCACAAAAGGAAATAACGGTTTATATACTGAGTACGAAAACGGAGAAAAACAAATGAATCAGACCTATATGAAAGAGGAAAAAGTATTTCCGCTTATTGTAAAAATGTCGTTGCCTATGGTGGTGTCCATGCTGGTAAATTCTATGTACAATATTGTAGATAGTTTCTTTGTGGCAAAGATCAGTGAAAATGCCATGACAGCCCTTTCCCTTGTGTTTCCCGTACAGAATCTGATCAATGCAGTCATGATTGGATTTGGTATTGGAGTAAATGCGGCCATTGCCTATTTTCTGGGAGCAAAAGATGCCAGAGCGGCCGGAAAATCGGCCAGTCAGGGAATGCTTTATTCTACCTTTCACGGAATTGTATTTACTGTTTTGTGCATTATGGGAATGCCCTTTTTCCTGCGACTTTTTTCTGCCAATGAGGAGATCGTGCAATTAGGGATCCAATATTCTGACATTGCCTTTTTATTTTCTCTGGTGATCGCCTGGCAGATGGTGTTTGAAAAGACATTTCAGGCTGTGGGACGGATGACTACTACCATGATCTGCATGATGGTGGGATTTGTGGTTAATATTGTGCTGGATCCGGTTATGATCTTTGGCTTGTGTGGATTTCCCCGGATGGGAATCAGGGGAGCAGCTCTTGCTACTGGATTGGGACAGACCATTAGCCTGTTATTTTATATAGGCTTTTATATCTGGGCACCGATCTCTGTTAAGTATACATGGAAGGATGCAAAGCCGGACAGGCAGATTGCGAAACGCCTGTATGCAGTGGGGATTCCCGGAGGATTAAATCTGGCACTGCCGTCTCTTCTGATCTCTGTCTTGAATGTGATACTGGGACAGTTTTCTCAGAGCTATGTGTTTGTGCTGGGTGTTTATTACAAATTGCAGACCTTTTTGTATCTGCCGGCCAATGGAGTGATCCAGGGAATGAGACCGGTGATCGGCTACAATTATGGAGCCAGGGAATATAAAAGAGTTCATAAGATTTTTCGTGTGTCCTGCCTGATCGTATGTGGGATTATGGTGGTGGGAACCCTTTTGTGCCTGATATTCCCGGAACAGTTGATAGGAATGTTTACGGAAAAGGCAGATACAGTGGAAAAAGGAGCAAAGGCTCTTAGGATCTTATGTATGGGATTTGTTGTATCTTCCGTGTCTGTTACGGTGACAGGAGCACTGGAGGGATTGGGAAAGGGGATTTCATCCTTGTTGATCTCCCTGCTTCGTTATGCGTTGTGCATCATCCCTTGTGCCTTTTTGCTGAGCCGTGTGCTGGGAGCAGAGGGAGTATGGCATGCATTCTGGGTTACAGAACTGCTGACCTCGGCCTTTGCTTATATTTATTACAAGCGGCTGCCTGTCTGATCCGGTGCATATTTGAACGGAAAAAACAAATAATCTAAAAAGGGGTTGACCTAAAGTTAACTCCAGGATGTACAATGACCTTATAGTAAAAATAAGTATTTTTAAGGAGGTTTTTATATGTATACAAAACACTTGACACTGGCTAACAATGTGCAGATCCCACAGTTGGGACTGGGAACCTGGTTTATAGAGGACGCAGCTGCATCGGAAGCAGTAAAGGAGGCAGTAAAAATTGGATATCGTCATTTTGATACTGCTCAGGCGTATGGAAATGAGAGAGGCGTGGGAGAAGGAATCCGTACCTGCAGTGCTTCCAGAGAAGAATTGTTTGTTGTATCCAAAGTGGCAGCAGAGCACAAGACTTATGAAGAGGCCAAGAAAGGGATTGATGAAACTCTTGAGAAAATGGGATTGGAATATCTGGACATGATGATCATTCATAGTCCGCAGCCATGGGTTGAGGTTAATCAGAGTGCAGACCGTTATGTGGAGGGAAACAGGGCGGCCTGGAAAGCACTTGAGGATGCCTATAAAGAAGGAAAACTGCGTGCTATCGGTGTTTCCAATTTCCAGATCGGTGACCTTGAAAGCCTTATGGAAACAGCGGAGGTCAAGCCGATGGTAAACCAGATCCTTTGTCATATCAGCAATACACCATTGGAGTTGATGGAATACTGCAAAAAACAGGGAATCGTGGTGGAGGCATATTCACCGATTGCCCACGGAGAAATTTTGAACCAGCCGGAGATCAAGGCTATGGCGGACAAATACGGAGTAACAGTTCCGCAGCTGTGTATCCGATATGTTTTACAGTCAGGTTTGATCGCACTTCCAAAGACCGCAAATCCGGTTCATATGCAGAGTAATGGAGAGGTGGATTTTGAAATTTCACCGGAAGATATGGAAACATTAAAACATTTCAAAAAGATTGAAAATTATGGAGCAAGCAGTGGCTTCCCAGTGTATGGTGGTAAGATCTGATTAAATAGTGGTTGACAAATAGGTCTAATGATAGTAGACTCTTCGTAAAGGAAGGGTCTACTATTTTTAGACTAAGGAGGTAAACCAGATGCAAGAATTAAAATTAGGAACGGTGGAAAGCAGGTTTGCAGATATTATTTGGGAAAATGAACCGATTTCCTCCGGACAGCTGGTGAAATTATGCGGGCAGCAGTTGGACTGGAAAAAGTCAACCACATATACCATGTTAAAAAGGCTGTGTGAACGGGGATTGTTTCAAAATGAAAAGGGAATGGTTTCTGCGCTTATGACAAAAGAAGAATTTGGAGCGGCCCAGAGTGAGAAAATTATTGAGGAATCCTTTGATGGTTCACTGCCGGCTTTTATAGCAGCATTTGCGTCACGAAAAAGATTATCGTCGGATGATGTGGATGAGATCCAGAAAATGATCGATTCGTACAGAGGGGAAGGAGAGTAGTGTATGGGGCAGTATTTTGCATTGATATTAAACAATTCTATTACGGTCAGCATATTGATCGCTGTGTTACTGATGTTTCGGGTTTTATGTAAGAAAATATCCAGAAGGATGATTTGCTTTCTCTGGATTGTGGCTGCTGTGAAACTGGTCGTTCCCATACAAATAGAAAGTCCGTTGGGGATGCTCCCGGATTACGCACCGGTGCCGGTCAGCACTTCTGTGGAAGAAACTTTGACGGACACAGCAAATGCAGAGAAGGCGGCTTACTCGATGGGAGAAGGACAGACGGTACATCTACAGGAAAGGGATGGGAATTCTGCTTTGCCTTATCTGGATATAGCGGCTGTTGTCTGGTGTGCCGGAGCGATTTTAATGCTGGGATATATGGTTGTAACTTATATTCGACTTAGGCGCAAAGTAGCAGCTTCGATACAGGTGGATAAGAATGTATATGAATGTGATTATATATCCGGTCCCTTTGTATTAGGCATCGTGAGACCTGACATATATTATCCATCCGGGCTGACCGGTGAAGAAAAAGAATATGTGTTAAGACATGAGAGGATGCATTTGAAGCGGAAAGACCATATCTGGAAACTGACGGCCTTTTTCATTTTAGCAATTTACTGGTTTCATCCACTTTGCTGGATTTCATATATTCTTTTTTGCAGAGATATTGAATATGCCTGTGACGAAATGGCCACGGTGCGGGAAGATAAACAATGGAAGGCGAATTATTGCCAGGCACTGCTAAACTGCAGTTCATCGAAAAAGATCATGGCTGCGTGTCCGGTTGCCTTTGGCGAGACAAGTGTGAAAGGAAGGGTGAAAAGCATTATGAATTATAAAAAAACAGCGTTTGGTTTTGTTCTGGCTGCTGTTTTATTGTTTGCAGGGGCCGCTGTCTGCTTTGCAACAACCAGGGGAAGCAATATCAGGTATGATTACGGAAGTTCAAAATTATACTCAAAAGAGGATATGGACGAAGCGATGGATGTGGTCAAAAAGAAATTCAGCACCTGGAACAAGTGCGAACTGCACAGTATCAAATATACATCAGATGAGGCTGCATCAAAAGAAAATTTAGACCGGATGAACCAACTGGGAGCAGCATATGGCTACAAAGAAAAATTCACAGAATGCATTGAGTTTTACACGGATTTTCATTCGCCTGAAAAGGATGAGGATGCCGGGGCATGGGCACCGGATCGAGAATATACAAATTATGGGTGGTGGCTGGCCCGCACAGAAGGGGGAAAATGGCAGCTGCTGAACTGGGGGTATTGAGTGCAGATTTAAGAAATGGACAACAAACCTGGAATGTGCTACAATTCAACTTAGATAATGTTTGAACTGAAAGGATTTGACAGAATGATAGCAATAGTAGACTATGATGCAGGAAATGTAAAAAGCGTAGAAAAAGCACTGCAGTATATAGGTGAAACTCCGGTTGTAACAAGGGACCGGGAAGAACTTTTAAAAGCAGATAAAGTTATTGTGCCTGGTGTAGGGGCGTTTGAGGATGCTATGGGCAAGATGAATCATTATGGATTGACAGAGGTGATCCGGGAGATCGCAAGGAAGAAAACGCCGATCCTTGGGATATGTCTTGGTCTGCAGTTGTTTTTTCAGCGGAGTGAAGAATCGGAACATCCGGTGGAGGGACTTTCCCTGCTTCCGGGAGAGGTAGTGAGATTTCCGGAAAAAGAAGGCTTCAAAATCCCGCACATGGGCTGGAATTCCATTTCGATCCAGCCAGAGTCACGGTTGTTAAGAGGAATCCCGGAAGGTTCTTATGTGTATTTTGTACATTCTTATTATCTGAAAGCGGAAAATCCTTCCGATGTGGCGGCGACGGCGGATTACATTGTGGATTTCCATGCGGCGGTAGAACACGAAAATATTTTCGCTACGCAGTTTCATCCGGAAAAAAGCGGTGAGGTAGGATTGCAGATCCTGCGAAACTTTGTGACGATGGAATAAGAAAAGAGTTCAGGAGGTAAGTATGTTTACAAAAAGAGTAATTCCTTGTTTGGATGTAAATAATGGACGAGTAGTAAAAGGCGTGAATTTTGTCAATCTCATTGATGCAGGCGATCCGGTGTCCGTAGGTGCAGCATATGGAGAAGCAGGCGCGGATGAGCTTGTTTTTTTAGATATTACGGCATCCAGTGATGCAAGAGAGATCAAAACACAGATGGTGCGTAAGGTGGCAGAAACTGTGTTTATACCATTTACCGTTGGTGGTGGTATCCGGACTATTGATGATTTTCGTATGATCCTCAGGGAGGGGGCAGATAAGGTGGCAGTAAATTCTGCGGCTATCCTGAATCCGGCTCTTGTTTCGGATGCGGCAGACAAGTTTGGCAGTCAGTGTGTTGTAGTGGCTATCGATGCAAAAAGACGAAAAGAGGGAAATGGCTGGACGATTTATAAAAATGGCGGCCGTGTTGACATGGAAAAAGACGCCGTTGAATGGGCCATGGAAGCAGAACGGCTGGGAGCAGGGGAGATCCTTCTTACCAGTATGGACTGTGACGGAACAAAGGATGGCTATGATATTGAATTGACAAGGACCATTTCTGAGAATGTGAAAATTCCTGTGATCGCATCTGGCGGTGCCGGAAAGAAAGAGCACTTTTATGATGCATTGACAGAGGGAAAAGCAGATGCAGTTCTGGCAGCTTCTTTGTTTCATTTTAAAGAACTGGAAATCATGGAATTAAAACAGTATCTGGTAGACCGTGGCATCAGCGTCCGCATTTAGGGAGAAGGAACCAATACATAATATTCATTATACAAGGGAGGAATTGTTATGTCGGCTATCACGGGACAGTGGAAGGAAGCACTGCAGGGAGAGTATTCCAAAGAATATTACAGAAAATTGTTTATGTTCATAAAGGATGCTTACAGTAAAAGCGTGGTTTATCCACCTTCTGGAGATATATTTAATGCGTTTCACCTGACGCCGATGGAAAAGGTTAAAGTAGTGATCCTGGGACAGGATCCATATCATAATCAGGGACAGGCACATGGATTGTGCTTTTCTGTAAAAAGAGGGACGGAAATACCACCGTCTCTTGTTAATATTTATACGGAATTAAAGGATGATCTTGGGATCACACCGCCCGGTCACGGATGTCTCGAATCCTGGGCAGAGCAGGGCGTCCTTTTGCTGAATACAGTACTGACAGTCCAGGCTCACAAACCTATGTCACACCGGGGAGTAGGCTGGGAGGAATTTACGGATGCTGTATTAAAAAAGGTAAATGAGATTGACAGACCGGTTGTATTTATCCTGTGGGGAAAACCTGCCCAGCAGAAGAAAAAACTGTTGAACAATCCAAAACATTTGATTTTAGAGGCTCCACATCCAAGTCCGTTGTCAGCTTACCGTGGTTTTTTCGGAAGCAAGCCATTTAGTAAAACCAACGCCTTTTTAGAGGAACATGGTGTAGAACCAGTGGATTGGCGTATCCCTGAATAGATATTAAATAAAAATAAACAAAAACGGAAAATAATCTTCTCGTGAGTTGTGAAAATATACAAAAATGCGAAAAATGGTAAATATATTTTGAAAATTGACGATATAAATGATAGAATATGGAGTGGAGAGTTCGCAGGAGTTGACAATAATTAGGAGGAATCATAATGAGAGGATTAAAAAAGAAGTTGATTGCTGTGATAGCTTCTGTAGCTGTTCTGGCAGGAGCATTTACCATTATTACGAAGAGTACATATGCGTCTTATGATGGTAATGAACCGTTTCTTCAAGGAGGGATAGAGTTTGGTATATTAGCCAATTATATCAACCAGACCTCTGATATGGAGACTAACTTCTTTGTAGGGAAATACCAGGGAAATGGAAACCACAATGGAAATACGGTTCCAAGTAAAGCCAATGGTTATGGAGAAATCCGCATTGGAGAACTGGTAGGAGAACTGAAACTCCGTGATTATGATAAGAATAAAGTTACTATTGATAAAAAGTACATCCAGGAAGTAAAAGATAAATTAGCCTCGATTGGAGAGTATGCAGAATCCGTTGTAAATAAAAGTGATTATAAGATTCCGGACATTCCTGAAAACACAGTTACCAATAATTATTATATTGATATTTCAGGAGTCGATAAAGATGTTGTGTATGTAAATATGGATCGTGCCATGCAGGCAGTTACGAAAGGCACCCTTTCTAATGGGGCAATGAATTTTACTATGCGCAGGGATCAGACAATCGTTCTGAATGTAACAGAAAATCTGGAACTTTATTTACCAAGATATACTATTAACATTAAAGATGGGTCTCTGCCGAAGGATGAACTGGCAGCCAATGTGATATGGAATATGCCATATCTGAATAACCTTAAACTTGAGTCAAATAATATGGACGCAACAGTGATTGCGCCTAAAGCATTGGTAAATCTTGCTGCTACAGCAGAGGGGTGGCTGGTGTGTGATCAGGTTGTATGCAACAATGGAGAGTGGCATATGATCTATAAAGGTTTTGGAAAGACAACCAAGGCTCCAACAGCTACACCGACGAAAGAGCCGACAAAAGAACCAACAAAGACACCGGAAGTGACACCAACAGAAGAGACAACCAAGGCACCGGTAAAGACTCCTTCCGTGACATCAACATCGGAACCGACCAAAGAGCCTACAAAGGCTCCTACAGAGACGCCGGAGGTAACACCGACGAATGAACCAACGGCGACACCGAAGTCAACGGCAACACCTACGATTGTGGCAACGATAACGCCAACGGCAGTTCCTACTGCAACGCCTACGATAACAGCAGCAGTCACAGCGACACCAACAGTAGAACCAACGGCGACGCCGACGGTAGCGCCGACTGCGACGCCAACTGTAACGGCGGTGGCCACAGCCACTCCGACGGTAGCACCAACCGCTACGCCAACGGCGACACCGAAGTCAACGGCTGCTGTTACCCCAACGGCAACAGCGGTAGTAACCGCTACACCAACCACAACGGCAGCGGCAACGGCTACCCCGACTCCGGTAACGACGGTAACTCCGGTACCAACTATGGCACCGACTGCCACACCGTTTGCTACTCCAACGGTAGTACCTACGGCTACACCGTTTGTTACGCCAACAGCAGCACTAACGGATACACCATCGGTTATGCCAAGTGATGTACCATCTGTAACACCGACAGCGGTACCTACAGGTACACCGTTTGCTACACCAACGGTAATGCCAACTGCTACGCCATTTGTGACACCGACAGCAGTACCTACCAGCACACCGTCAGTTACGCCGACAGCGGCACCGGTTATAACACCAACCGCAACACCAGATGATGCTGGCGCAACAGCAACGCCTACGGCCAGTGCCAGTGCAGCTACACCGACGGCCACCAGCACGGTGAGTGCTACGCCAACGGCAACCAGTACATGGAGTGCAGTCACACCGACACCTACGGTAGCAGCAACAGCAACACCAGAAGGTCCTACTGCTACACCAACTGCAAATACCACAGCCACACCGGCTGTAACAAATACACCAGCAACAGTGACAGAAGCACCAACGGCCACACCGACAGCGAATGCGGCAACCGCCACTCCAACGGCGACGGCTGACACAGGTATTGCGACACCGGTGCCAACAGAGACAGCGGATACAGCGACTGCAACGCCTACAGAGGACACTGTCACAGCATCCCCATCTGTTACACCGGATGAGTCCATGGATCCGGCCACAACGCCGACACCGACTACAAAAACAGCAGGTGTTAAGGATAATGATACCGATTCACACAGTGGAACGACTACCATTTCAGATGATGATACACCGCTTTCATCCGCATCAGCAGATAAGAAGAGCAGTGCATCGAAAAAGACATCGATCGTAGATGATAATGTTCCGCTTTCAGATTCAGCACCGGCCACAGGAGATGAGACAAATCTGTTCATCCCGATTCTGGCAATGGGAGCATCTGTATTGGCGATTATGTTGATATTGACATTGAGAAAGATGAGTAAATAAGTAAAAAAGTTCGTTCTGTGAGAGACGGGGAAACACTTCGTGTTTAAGTCTCTCACGGAACGAATTTTTTGTTAGGAAGAAAGAAGGGAAGTGGGATAAAAGGGGAACTTATCTTTGGCTGAAAGAAATATAGCTTGTAGAAAAAGAATATTCTGCTACACCAAAAAAGGAAGTTCAATATAAGTGGAACTTAAACGCGAAGTGTTTCCCGTTGCACTTATAGGAACTTCCTTTCTCTCTTATAGATTCTCGTTAGCGGTTGCTAACATCAATTTGATTCGGTTTAACTGATTTACTTCACTGGCTCCCGGGTCATAGTCTACAGCTACGATATTGGCACCCGGAAAGGCTTTACGGAGCTGTTTGATAACACCTTTTCCTACTACATGGTTAGGAAGACAGCCAAATGGCTGGGTACATACGATGTTTGGTACATTTGAATGTAACAGTTCAATCATTTCACCTGTCAGGAACCATCCTTCACCGGTCTGGTTACCGGCTGAAACAAATGGAGCTGCATAATCTTCCAATGTGTAAATGCTTGGTGGAGCATCAAAACGCTTACTTTCTTTCAATGCTTTTTTCATTGGCTTACGGAAGTTTTCTAACAGCCATACGGCAGCTTTACCAATCTGTTTGCTGCTTTTCTTAAAGCCGAGATGGTCAGCTTTGAACACGCTGTCAGCGGCGCTGTACATGAAGAAGTCAAGCATATCCGGGCAAACTGCTTCGGCACCTTCGGATTCAAGAAGGTCTACCACATAGTTGTTGGCAGCTGGCAGGAATTTTACCAGGATCTCGCCTACGATACCAACTCTCGGTTTCTTTACCGTTTCATCCAGTTCAATCTCATCAAAGTCTTTTACAATTCCCTGAACGATCTGTTTTAACTCGGAAGTTTTTGGATTTTTAACTGCTTCAATGCAGCGCTGTTTCCATTTTTCATGTAAAGCATTAACGGATCCCGGTACTTTTTCATAAGGGCGTGTACGATATACAACCCGCATAAACAAGTCACCATAGATCAGAGAGTGGATCGCTGCTTTTAACAGGCGGTAATTGATCTTAAATCCAGGATTGCTTTCTACTCCGGCACTCAGAGAGATAACAGGAATCTGTTCCATGCCTGCCTTCTTCAAGGCTCTTCGTATGAAACCGATGTAATTGGTAGCACGGCAGCCGCCGCCTGTCTGAGTGATGATCACGGCTGTTTTGTCCAGATCATACTCGCCGGAGAGGAGAGCTTTCATAAACTGTCCGACAACCAGCAAAGACGGGTAACATGCATCATTATTTACATATTTCAATCCATAGTCCAATTCGCCTACACCACTTGGCAGCTGAACCAGATTGTAACCACAGGCGGCCAGAGCCGGCATAAGAATGTCAAAGTGGATCGGTGACATCTGTGGTGCCAGAATTGTGTAATTTTTCCGCATTTCTTCTGTAAATACAACGCGGTGGTGGGCACTGTCAGCCAGGTGAGGTTCGATTCCTTTTCTTTCTCTGTCTTTAACGGCGGAGATAAGAGAACGGATACGAATACGGGCTGCACCTAAGTTATTTACTTCATCAATTTTCAAAACAGTACAGATTTTGTTGGAATCTGTCAAAATATCATTTACCTGATCGGTTGTAACAGCATCCAGTCCACATCCGAAGGAATTAAGCTGGATCATGTCCAGGTTTTTCTGAGTGCGGACATAACTTGCCGCCGCATATAAGCGGGAGTGGTACATCCACTGGTCTACCGCAATGGTTGGCCGGTCTACCTTGCCAAGGTGGGAGATACTGTCTTCTGATAAAACAGCAATGCCATAGGATGTGATCAGTTCCGGAATACCATGATTGATCTCCGGATCAATGTGGTATGGACGGCCGGCTAAAACAATACCGTGTTTGTCATTATCCTTCATCCATTGCAGGACTTCTTCGCCTTTTTTCTGGATATCCAGGCGTGTTGCCTTCAGTTCTTCGTAGGCTGAATGAGCGGCTCTGCGTATTTCAGAGGCAGGAATATCATTTTCTTTTCCCAGATATTTTACAAGTTCATTGGCAAGAATCTTCTCTGATTCAAAAGAAACAAATGGATTCTGGTATACAATGTCCTGATCTTTCAATTCTTCTACATTATTTTTGATATTCTCACCATAAGAAGTTACGATCGGGCAGTTGTAGTGATTGCCGGCACCCGGAAATTCCTTTCGTTCATAAGGAACACAAGGGTAAAAAATGTACGGAACGCCCTGCTTGATCAGCCAGGAAATGTGTCCGTGAGCCAGCTTGGCAGGATAACATTCGGATTCACTTGGAATGGATTCGATTCCCAGAGAATAAATGTTCTGGCTGGAAGCGGGAGACAAAACAACCTGGTAACCCAGTTCGGTAAAAAATGTAAACCAGAATGGGTAGTTTTCGTACATATTCAAAACTCTTGGGATACCTACTTTGCCACGGTATGCTTCTTCAGCAGGAAGTGGTTTGTAGTGGGCAAAGAGCCGTTTGTTCTTATATTCATAAAGGTTTGGAATATCCTTGTTTGTTTTCTCTTTTCCAAGACCGCGCTCACGGCGGTTGCCGGAGATAAACTGTCTGCCGCCGCTGAATTTGTTGATAGTCAGAAGACAGTGGTTTGTACAGCCTTTACAGCGGGCCATAGAACTTTCAAACTTCAGGTTGATGATGTCTTCCAGAGAGAGCATGGTGGTCTCCTCACTGCCATCATAGTGTTCTCTGGCGATCAATGCCGCACCGAAAGCACCCATGATACCGGCGATATCCGGACGGACGGCGTGACAGCCGGAAACTCGCTCAAAACTGCGCAGTACAGCGTCGTTGTAGAAAGTCCCGCCCTGAACCACCACATTTTTTCCAAGATCCTTTGGATCTGTAAGTTTTATAACTTTTAAAAGGGCATTTTTAATAACGGAGATAGCCAGTCCGGCAGAAATATCCGCTACCGTGGCACCTTCCTTCTGTGCCTGTTTTACTTTGGAATTCATAAAAACAGTACAACGGGAACCAAGGTCGATAGGATTTTTTGCAAACAAAGCCAGTTTGGCAAAATCTTTTACATCATAGTTTAATGATTTGGCAAAGGTCTCAATAAAGGAACCACAGCCGGAAGAACATGCCTCGTTCAACTGCACGCTGTCTACGGAAGCGTTTTTGATCTTGATGCACTTCATGTCCTGACCGCCGATATCCAAAATACAATCTACATCCGGCTCAAAGAAAGAAGCGGCATAGTAGTGAGATACGGTCTCAACTTCGCCTTCATCCAACATAAGGGCCGATTTGATCAGCGCCTCTCCGTATCCGGTGGAGCAGGAGCGTACAATGTGTGCTGTTGATGGAAGCAGGGAATGAATCTCTTTTATGGCTTTGATGGTGGTTTTCAGCGGACTTCCGTTGTTGTTGTCATAGAAAGAATACAGCAGGGAGCCGTCTTCACCAACCAAAGCAACTTTCGTCGTGGTAGAACCGGCATCTACACCCAGAAAGACATTGCCCTCATAGGAGGCCAGATCCCCTTTGGATACAGCATGCTGGCTGTGATCTTTGATAAAGGCATCGTATTCATCCTGATCCTTAAAAAGTGGATCCATCCGGGTTACCTCAAATTCCATGTGGATCTCACTGGATAATTTATTTAAAAGGGCTGACAAAGTAGTCTGTCCTTCTCCCGGTGTGTTCATAGCAGCACCAGAGGCAGCAAACAGATGGGAATTGTCAGGTGCGATGATGGCATCCCCTTCCAGTTTTAAAGTGCGGATAAACGCTTCTTTTAACTCAGTCAAAAAGTGCAGAGGTCCGCCAAGGAATGCTACATTACCGCGGATCGGTTTACCACAGGCCAGTCCGCTGATAGTCTGATTTACAACGGCCTGGAAAATAGAAGCAGCCAGATCTTCTTTGGCAGCACCCTCATTGATCAAAGGCTGGATGTCTGTTTTGGCAAATACACCACAGCGGGCAGCGATAGGATACAGTGCCTGATAATGTTTGGCGTATTCGTTCAGACCGGCAGCATCTGTTTTTAATAAGGTAGCCATTTGGTCAATAAAAGAGCCGGTACCTCCTGCGCAGATACCATTCATACGCTGTTCAATACCGTCTGTAAAGTAAATGATCTTGGCGTCTTCACCACCTAATTCAATGGCGACATCTGTTCTGGGAGCGTAGTGTTTCAGCGCAGTAGCGACACTGACAACTTCCTGTACAAAGGGAATGTCCAGATAGTCTGAGATTGCCAGACCGCCGGAACCGGTGATGACCGGAAGAATCTCTCTTTCACCAAGTGTATCATAAGCGTCATTTATAATATTTTTAAGTGTTTCCTGTATGTTGGCAAAATGCCGTTCGTAAGCGGAAAAGATGATCTGGTCATCATCATCCAGAATGGCGATTTTTACCGTAGTTGAACCAATATCGATACCAACTCTGTTCATACTATACCTCCATGATTCTTCATGTGTTTTTTCCATATCTAAAATCACATTATACGACAAAAAACGACCCAATGCAATGAAAAACTTCTTCTTATTATATAACAATCATTGGCAAAATAGAATGAAAGGAAAATGTGACATTTTAAAAAAGAGTGAATAGGATAAAACAAAAAGGAAAAATATAGAATGAATCAGCGTTTTTGTAATGGAATGGTCCATGTGATCAAAGAAGGCGAAACTTTGTATCAGTTAAGCAGGATGTATCGGATACCGGTGGCACTTTTGATGCGTGCAAATCCCTATGTAGATGTATACAATCTGCAGCCGGGACAGGAGATCTGTATTCCTATGTCCCGTCCTTTCCCGGGAATGATGCCTAATTTTAACAGACCACAGCCGGGACCGAACCCTCCCCGCCAGGCAGAAGAAAAAAGAGAAGAGGATGTGGAAGTGGTATCGGAGCCGGAATCTGTCCAGGAAGTCCAGAAGACAGAAGAGCCAAAACCAGAAAAAATCACATGGCAGGCAGATGGGGAAACCAGCCTGGGATCCGTTCTGAAAAAATGTGACTGCTCCCTGGATGACTGGTTCGCCGTGAATGATCCGGACGGCATGATGCTGAAAGAAAATGTGGTTTACAATATACCAAACAAGGTTTGACAAAGAATATTAGAACCTCTATAATATTAAATATCTATGCGAGTCTGGCGGCGTCTGGGAATAGATGCCGCTAGTTTTGGATGAATATTTAAACAGGAGGCTGCCATGATTTCAATATATAAGACAGTAGAAGACGAATTGATGTCAGTGGATAAAATAGAAGATGGCTGCTGGGTGTATGTGACCAGACCCACAACGGAAGAATTAGAGCGGCTGCAGGATGAAACAGGAATTGATATGGACGATCTGCGGGCACCGCTGGATGATGAAGAAAGATCTCGTGTTGAGGTAGAAGACGATTATAATATGATCCTGGTGGACATCCCGTCTCTGGATGAAAAGGACCGTTATGTTACCATCCCTCTTGGTATTTATATGACAAAAGAAGTGATCGTTACTTTGTGTCTGGAAGAATCCCCGGTACTGAGAGCGTTTGCCAACAAGAGAGTGCGGGAATTTTATACATTTAAAAAGACACGGTTTGTGTTTCAGATTTTGTACCGTAATGCCACTTCCTATCTGCGGTACCTCCGTATCATAGACCGTAAGAGCGACCAGATCGAGGAAAAACTCCACATATCCCAGAAAAACAGCGAATTGATCGAACTGCTGGAACTGGAAAAAAGTCTGGTGTATTTTACTACCTCACTGCGGTCCAACGAGGTGGTGCTGGAAAAACTGCTTCGGACAGAAAAAATACGCAAATATCCGGAAGATGAAGATTTGCTGGAAGATGTTATCGTAGAGAACAAACAGGCTATAGAGATGGCGAATATATACAGCAATATCTTAAGTGGAATGATGGATGCCTTTGCTTCGGTTATTTCCAACAACCTGAACATAGTAATGAAATTGTTGGCAACCGTGACGATCGTGCTTTCCATCCCTACAATGATCGCCAGTTTCTTTGGTATGAACTTTGATGTGATCCCGCTGGGACATAATCCGTATGGATTTGCCATTACCATCGTGATCACACTGCTGATCTCATTATTGGTAGCATTGTTCTTCCGCAAAAAGAATCTGTTCTAAAAAAGAAAGAAGACAGGAGAGTTCTATATGAATTTTATTGACCGTTTGGAGAAGAAATATCCTAATTTCGGAGTGTCCAATCTTATGATCTATGTGATTGCTATCAGTGGACTGGGAATGTTAATCTCGATGGTAAATCCATATATTTATTATCAGTATCTGAGTCTGGATTTTTATCAGATTTTTCACCATGGACAAGTATGGCGTCTGATCACGTTTCTGCTTTGCCCAAGTGCAGGGGGAAGCGGTTCATCCGGATTGTTCTGGTTTGTGATCATGGCATGGGTTTATTACAGCATCGGATCTAATCTGGAGAGAATCTGGGGAAGATTTCGTTTTACGCTGTTTTATCTCAGTGGTATCGTTATGATCCTTATTGTAACGCTGGCAGCTTACCTGATCATGGGGATTGTTTATCCGGCACAGGAAGTGGGAATCTGGCTGGGAATGCAGGTTACCCTGGAGTATGTAACGGAATCATTATTCCTTGCTTTTGCACTGGTGTTCCCGGATGTACAGTTTTTGCTGTTTTTCATTATCCCGGTGAAGGCAAAATGGCTTAGTATTTTCTATTTTGCACTGGATGCATACCAGATCATACAGGGAATCATGATGAAGAGCTATTATCCGGTGGCGCTGATCGTTGTTTCTCTTATTAATATTTTTATCTTCTTTTTCTTTGCAAAGGGAAGACCGGGGATGGCGGCTCATGCCAGACAGACAAAGAGAAAGACTGAGTTTAAACAAAAGATACATGAGAGCGAGAAAAAAGGACCGATTCATCGATGTGCGATCTGTGGACGGACAGAGATTGATGCACCGGAACTGGATTTTCGTTATTGCTCAAAATGTGATGGTAGATATGAGTACTGCTCAGAGCACTTGTTTACGCATGAGCATGTGCATCACAAGTAGGACAGGAGGCAGGTTTCATGGGGGCAAAGTTGTTTGTTATGCCGGATCTTTCTATCGAAGATATGATCCAGACAGTTAAAAATTCCGGTTATGCAGTGGCAATTCTTGCATTTGTGGCTGTGTGTATCTTGCTTTATGTCTACAAGATACGCTATGAAGCAGAAGGATATGTGGTTTACAGGGAAGATAAAAAGAAGGATTATGTCAATATCCTTCTGGTGCTGGGTGCGGCCTTTTTGGTCAAAAGTGTCCTGGCAGTAAAGTATGCGGGCCACGGAACAGATATGAACTGTTTTTATGCCTGGTCAGACATGATCTTTGACAATGGTATTTCCAAGTTTTATTATCTGGATGCATTTACGGATTATCCACCTGGATATATGGCTATTTTGTGGGTGATAGCAGGAATCCGCCGTTTGTTCGGAATCGGGCTGACCTCGGATGCCGGCAGATGGCTGATCAAACTGGTGCCAATGCTGGCAGATCTGGGAACTGCGTATTTGGTATATCTTTTTTCAAAGAAGAAATTTTCAGAAGGAACTTCCCTGATACTGGCCGGATTGTATGCCCTGAATCCACTGGTGATCCTGGACTCGTCAGTATGGGGACAGACAGACAGCGTGTTTACCCTGGCAGTGATCCTGACATGTTATCTGTGTATGGAAGAAAAAAGGATCCCGGCTTATTTTGTATATATCCTGGGTGTATTGATCAAACCGCAGGCAATTATGTTTGCACCGATTTTGATTTATACGATCATAGAACAGGTATTTCTTAAAAACTTTAACTGGCAGAAGTTTAAGAAGGATCTCATAGGCGGTCTGGCAGCCATTGCGGTTATGTTTGGTCTGGCAGCACCTTTTGGACTGGGAAAAGTGATAAGCCAGTATGTAGACACCATGGGATCTTATGAGTATTGCAGTATCAATGCTTATAATTTCTGGGCGATGCTTGGGAAAAACTGGGCCAGCCAGAACGATTGTTTTCTGGGGATTAAATACAGCACATATGGCAGTCTTGCCATTGTGGCAGCGGTAGCATTAAGTGCCTGGCTGTTCTTTAAGAAGATGAAAGAGGACAAGTCTAAATATTTTGTATCCATGGCAGTGATCTGTTCTACCATGTTTTTGTTCTCTGTCCGTATGCATGAAAGATATTTGTTCCCGGCGATTGTTCTTGTGCTGTTTGCGTTTCTTGCAAAACCAACCAGAGAAATGTTTTTTACCTATGTGGGATTTTCGGTAGTCTGCTTCATGAATGTGGCACATGTGCTTTATTATTTCGTGGAGAAAGACAGTACAGGACCACAGGGAGGCATCATTGGTATCACAGCACTCCTTACAATGGGAATGTATGGTTACCTGTATTTTGCGGCAGGAAGACAGACGGATATTTTATCCAAAATGCCGGCTGGAAAAAAGAGCGGGCAAAATTATATATGGAAGAGAAAACCTGTCAGAGAAAAAGCTGAGAAGCCAAAGCCGTGGGGAGATATCCGGGGAACGGTAAAACTGGCTCCGTTCAGTAAAAAGGACGGAATTGCCTTGGGGATTATCGTGGCTGTGTATGCGGCTGTTGCCCTGATCAATCTTGGAAATATGAGTGCTCCGGTAACCCACTGGGATCAGACAGAAGAAAACGGCGGCGTTATTACACTGGATTTTGGTAAAGAGCAGAATATTGACATGATCCATGTCTTTTTAGGTAACTACGAGGATCGCAAGTTTATGGCAGAGGTTTCCAATGATGGCAAAAATTATGCCCAGATCGGGGAGGTAAAGGCCACCAGTGTATTCTGCTGGAATAATCTGTCAAAGACCGAAGAGGATGCAGATGCAAATACTTACAATCTGGCTGACAAATACCGTTATCTGCGGCTGACGAGCCAGGATCAGGAATCGGTGCTGATGGAACTGGTAGTTACGGATGCACAGGGAAACAAACTGGTACCTGTGAATCAGGATGCTTATCCGGAACTGTTTGATGAACAGGATGAGTATGAATCAACGGTAACATTCCACAGCGGCACTTATTTTGATGAAATATATCATGCCAGAACGGCTTATGAGATGATCCACGGATTGTATAATTACGAAAATACCCATCCGCCTCTTGGCAAGTATATCATGAGTCTGGGAATCCGTATTTTCGGTATGAATCCATTTGGCTGGCGCATTATGGGTACTTTGTTTGGTATCGGCATGCTTCCGTTTATGTATTTCTTTGGAAGAAGACTGTTCCGCGGAAAGACATGGGCGGCGTCGGCACTGACATTTTTGTTTGCCTTTGACTTCATGCATTTTACCCAGACCCGTATCGCTACCATTGATGTATATGGAACGTTCTTTATCATAGCCATGTTCTTCTTTATGTATTGGTACAGTCAGATGAGTTTCTATGACACGCCTCTTTGGAAAACATTTATCCCGCTGGGACTGAGTGCGGTGATGATGGGGCTTGGATGTGCTTCAAAATGGACGGCTGTGTATGCGGCGGCAGGTCTGGCGGTGTTCTTTTTCGCCATCATGGGAAAACGCCTTTATGAGTATGTGAGGGCAGGAAAAGATCCGGAAGGAAAGACAGCAGGCATTGAGCACAGTTATATCCGCCAGGTTTTTTATAAGAAATTATGGTCTACTTTGGGATTTTGTGTTGTATTCTTTGTACTTGTTGCAGGAACGATCTATCTGTGTTCTTATATTCCGTTTTCGGATGGATGTACAGATAATGTGGCACGGTTTGAGTATCAGCTGACCGATACTGCCAATCCGGTAGGAGGTGTCTACAGGGGAATTGCTGAGTTCTTGGAAAATCATCAGAATGGATTTACGGAACTGGTTGGTAAAATGGTAAAAAATGCCAATACTATGTATAACTACCATTCTCAGTTAAAGGCAACCCATCCGTATTCATCTACCTGGTATCAGTGGCCTGATATGTACCGGCCGATGTTTTATTACTGCCAGACGCTGGAAAATGGGTTGAAAGAGGGAATCAGTGCCTTTGGTAACCCTCTTGTATGGTGGGCAGGCATCCCG
Organism: Eubacterium sp.; assembly: GCA_034089785.1. Classification (GTDB taxonomy): domain Bacteria; phylum Bacillota; class Clostridia; order Lachnospirales; family Lachnospiraceae; genus Eubacterium_F. Next base: position 10,924 of record JAXDTV010000098.1, on the reverse strand, counting down.
GCATTTATCTTTATGTTGTACCGGATCTTCTGCAGGAAAGACAAAACAGCGTTGTTTATCAGTTTTGCATATCTGGTACAATATGTACCTTGGATGCTGGTGCCAAGATGTACCTTTGCGTACCATTATTTCCCAAGTGTGCCGTTTGTGTGCATGATGATTGTTTATATCATGGTGCTGTTGCGGCAGCGCAGTGAAAAATGGTTTAAATGGATCCTTTTGTATCTTGCCTGTGCATTTATTTTGTTCGTACTGTTTTATCCGGTATTATCGGGAGCGCCGGTGCCGGAGGCGTTTGTACGAGATTGTCTCAGGTGGAGAGAATCCTGGGTATTGATATACTAGAAAGAGAAAGGAAGAGCATAAGTGAAACGATTGCTGCAAGAACTGCACCAGGGAAAGAACCTGGATAAAAATTTAAAAGAATATAGGGATCTGGCACTGGAGACTTATGAGGCTTACAGTGTGCTGGAACTTACTTTTTCTGCGTATGGTCTGGTGGAAGAGGCCGCAGAAGACAGAGAACTGGCAGGAGGTGCCGGCAAAGAGCAGTTTGAGAAGATAAAACAGGGGCTTTTGACACTTTCGGATCCGGAAGCGGACTTAAAAAAACTGGAACAGGATATGGAAGAACTCAGAAGTCAGATTACAGAAAAAATGAATCTGTTTACTGCCTATACAGACCGGCTTATTGTATATGAGTATGTCCTTAACCGTATGGAATACCAGTATCTGGATAAAAAGGAACAAAAGGATAAGATAAACGGCATCCAGCCGGAGGAATTTCTGCAGAAACTTCAGGGATATTTATTTTCGGATAAGGATACCAGTGTGATGCAGGAAAAGATCCGTCTGGTAGTGGGACAGCTGCCGGTCCGCATGACCAGAGATAAGTTTTACGACTGTATCAGAGAGGCTTTTACCCTTTACAAAGGAAGTGACAAGGCCTCAGTGGACGGCTTTGTGTATGTGCTGGAGACGGCAGGAACTTTGTACCGGCCGGCAGAATCTCTGGAGCCCTATGAGGATCTCTGGAGTAAATATTGCCAGTTAGAAAAGGCTGACTACAAAAACATGGATGCAGACCAGTATGAAATGCTGGCAGGTGTGCTGGAAGAGGCGGCGAAGCAGATCCATGGTCTCACCGACTTTTATTATTCCATGCAGAAGGTGGTAAATGGCATTTATGCCCAGTGCCTTTTGAAAAAGTATATTGTCTCGGAAGAAAAACTTTCCAAGGCCTGCCAGTCTATCTGGAAATGCCTGGCCAAGGAAGAGTACCGGGAAGAAATGTTGGTTCCGCTGGAAGGTCGCATTGAGCCCCTGGTAGAAAAAAGCAGTTATCTGGAGGCGGTTTTGTTTGAAACCGTGTCTTCCTGTAAAGAAGAACTGGAAAAACAGGGACTGACCGGTGTTTATATGGATCTTGGAAAGGTTGCCAATCTTTTGTCTGACAGCCTGTTTGTCTCCCTGGAAGAAGCGGCAGAGCCGGAAGAGGCATCGGAGACTTATATCCAGGAACAGACAAAAGAACTGATAAAGAAGATGGATCAGAAACTGGCAGAGGTAAGCAAACCGGTTAAACGGGCTATTATGGGGGAAGTGCTGGAAAAACTGCCAATGGTATTTAAAAGCCAGGATCAGGTAATGGAGACGATCCGTACCAGACTGTTTGGATGTCAGGATCTGGCAGAGCAGGCAGTGGTTGTGGATCTTTTGAATGACTGGATGAGACAGGAAGAGTGGTAAAATGATTCATTGGTATAAGGATCTGTATATGGATGAGACCGTGGCAAAACATCCTAAAAAGTGCAGGAAACGGGTGGAAAAAAGAAAACCGTGGAAGAAAAACTATTATGCACTTATGCTGGCAATGAACCCGGATAATCTGTTTGAGATCGTAAAGACGAGAGAAATGTTTTTCAGACGGTTTGAGTATCTGGATATCTATGTGTTTGGCCTGGCTGCCAGTTATGAAAAAGCCCTGGAGCTGCTTCAGGGAATGATGGAAGAGGCCAGCCGGGAGGAAGTGTTTGAGCCGGAAAATCTTTTTGACAAAAAAGATTTTTCCTGATAAGTCTTGGAAATAGGATGTGATATGTTGGCTATCATTTTAGCAGTCATAAAATGGATCGGTATTCTGATTGGAATTGTGCTGGGGCTTGCTGCCAGTCTGGCAGCCTGCGTGGTGTGGGTGCCGGTACGGTACCGGGCAGAAGCAGAACTGCCGGAGCAGGGAGAGAAAAAATATGCATTCTGCGTCAGTTTTCTGTTCCATCTGATTTCAATAAAAAAGAAACTGGATTCAGAGAAGATCCGGATCCGGATTGGATTTGTAACATTAAAGTCAAAAGAAGAAAAAAAGAAAAAAGAGACGGCTGAAAAAGAAGAAAAGACAGCTCAAAAACCGAAGAAAAATGGAAAAAAAGTTCCGGCAGAGCAAAGGAAACAAAAGACCCAGCCAAAGAAAAAAAGCACAAAAAAACGCTTTTCATTTCCAAGGGTATCGGGTATAATAAATTTTGTTACGGATGAAAATAAACGGGTTATCCGTATTATATGGAAAGAATGTAAGGGACTTTTCCATGAACTGGCACCTCGCAGGATCTGGTGTGATCTGGTGTGCGGTCTGGAGGATCCGTGCTATACCGGTCTGCTGTTCGGAGCATTGGCTCTTTTTCCCGTTGTATACCGCAAAGATGTACATATCGTTCCGGATTTTGAGAGAAAGGTGCTCATGGGACGAGGAAAGATAAAGGGAAATATACAGGTGTTTTATCTGCTGAAAATGGCGGTGCGCCTGTACCGGAATCAGGAAATAATGAATTTTTATAAAAGAATAAAAAACAAGTAACAAAAGGAGGGTCATTATGGCTGATAACAATTTTAACGAAACGGTAGAATCTTTATTTAAAGGGATGGATTCTTTTCTGACAACAAAGACTGTAGTGGGAGAGGCCATCAAGTTTGATGACGGAACGATCGTACTGCCTCTGGTAGATGTAAGTTTTGGTGTGGCTGCAGGAGCATTCAGCAACAAAGAAAAACCGGGCAACTCATCCGCTTCAGAGAAGAACAACGGCGGCGGTGGTATGGGCGGTAAGATCCAGCCAAGTGCGGTTCTGGTCATTAAAGACGGCGTGTCCAAACTGGTAAATGTGAAAAACCAGGATGGTATGACAAAACTTCTGGATATGGTTCCGGATTTTGTGGAGAAATTTACAAAAAAAGAGAAAGAAGAACCGAAGAATACACAGGAGTAATAAAAAAATAAAAAATGCTTGCATTTTTGTATTCTATTTGATAGAATAGTCGTGTTGTCGTGTGTAGAGATATTATTTTTCTAAGAATGACAGTTTGATTAAGAACAATATAGGAATTGTTTAGTTCCAAGCAGAAGGAGGTGCTTTTCATGGCTAAATGTGCAGTATGTGGAAAAGGCGTACATTTTGGTAACGCTGTCAGCCACTCTCATAGAAGGAGCAATAAGATTTGGAAATCGAATTTGAAATCTGTAAGAGTAAAGGTAAACGGTGGTACAAAGAAGATGTATGTTTGTACTTCTTGCCTGCGTTCTGGAAAAGTTGAAAGAGCATAGAGATTAATTGTGTGATGATGAGGGACTGTTTACAGGCAGTCCCTTTTCTTTTGGGAAAAATAGAAAACAGGTTATTTACAGGAAAACAGTTTGTAACCGACCCAGAGGCAGAATACGATAATAAACAGGGCGATGAAACTATTGCGCAAAAACAGCATGATACACATGCCGATGCCGATCCATATGAGTACGAAGCCAAACAATTGTTTCATGGCGCCACCTGCCCTTTAGCAAGATCCTTTTTATCAATGTATGCAGAAGGTAAAAAAAGTTTGCCCTGTAATTGCAATTTTGTATGTTTTAGTGTAAAATAAAGATAATTATGCTAGAGTGCTTTATAGAATGGAGGGTTCATATGAAGGGACAAATGGATACAGATATGGGAAAAATCATCGTAGACGAGGATGTACTGGCAAAGTACGCCGGATCTGCGGCTGTTGAGTGTTATGGTGTAGTGGGAATGGCATCTGTCAGTGTGAAAGACGGAATTGTAAAACTGCTTCGCAAAGATAATCTCCGCCACGGGGTAGAGGTGTCGATCCAGAATGACAAACTGGTGATCGAACTGCATATTATCGTAGCGTATGAAGTCAGCATCCTGGCAGTGGCAGAAAACCTGGTAGACAATGTAAAATACAAGGTTGAAGAGTTTACAGGAATGGAAGTTGGTAAAATTGTAGTATGCGTAGAGGGTGTCAGAGTTATTAATTAGTGTTGAATAATTCAGATAATCAAATGATTTTGGAGGAATAAAACAGTGATAATCAGAACATTGAGCACCGCCGATATACGAAAATGTTTTCTGGCAGGGGCAAATGCCCTGGATGCCAGAAAAGAAATAATTAATGATCTGAATGTCTTTCCTGTACCGGATGGAGATACAGGAACCAATATGACCATGACCATTATGTCAGCGGCGCGGGAAGTGGCTGCACTGGAGGAAGATGCCGATATGCAGCAGCTTTGTAAAGCAATATCCAGTGGTTCCCTGCGAGGAGCAAGAGGAAACTCAGGAGTAATTCTTTCCCAGCTTTTGCGTGGCTTTACAAAAGAGATAAAGAAAGCAGAAGAAGTGGATGTTCAAGTTCTTACAAAGGCTTTTGAACACGCTGTTGCGTCAGCCTATAAGGCAGTAATGAAACCGAAAGAAGGAACCATTTTAACTGTAGCCAGAGCCGGCTCTGAAAAGGCATTACAGATCTGTGATGGGACGGAAAATATTATCGAACTGGTAAATTCAGTGGTTCTTTATATGAGAGATGTGCTGGACATGACACCGGATATGCTGCCGGTATTAAAAGAGGCCGGAGTAGTAGATTCCGGTGGAGAAGGTCTTTTGACTATTCTGGAAGGTGCCTATGACTGTCTTCTTGGAAAAAATGTGAATTATGACATCAAGACAAGTGAAGGGGCAGCATCAAAGCCTTCTACAGGAGCCAAAACAGAGGCGATTGCCGATGTGGATATTAAATATGGCTACTGTACTGAGTTTATCATTATGCTTGAGAAGAAGTTCACAAGACAGGATGAACTGGAGTTTAAGGCTTATTTGGAGTCTATCGGTGATTCTATTGTGTGTGTGGCGGATGAGGATATAGTAAAAATCCATGTACACACAAACGATCCGGGACTGGCGATCCAGAAGGCCCTTACTTATGGCTCTCTGACCCGTATGAAGATTGACAATATGAGAGAAGAGCACAATGAGCGTGTGATCCGTGATGCAGACCGTAAAGCACAGGAACAGAAGGAAGCCGAAAAACAGGCAGAGGAAATGCCCCACAAGGAGCATGGATTTATCAGTGTATCGGTTGGAGACGGCTTGAACGATATTTTCAGGGAATTAGGCGTTGATTATGTCATTGAAGGCGGTCAGACAATGAATCCAAGCACAGAGGATATTCTGGATGCGATTTCCAAGGTGAATGCAGACAATATCTTTTTACTGCCAAACAATTCCAATATTATACTTGCCTGTGAGCAGGCAAAAGACCTGACAAAGGATAAAAGCATTTATGTGATCCCAACAAAGAACATTCCTCAGGGTATTACCGCTATGATCAACTTTGTAGAGGGTATTTCTGCGGAAGAAAATGCAGAGACTATGAAAGCCAGCCTCAGCGAAGTAAAGGCCGGCCAGGTGACTTATGCGGTTCGGGATACATCGGTAGATGGCAAGACCATCAAGGCCGGTGATATCATGGGACTGAGTGACAAGACCATTGAGACGGTAGGCTCTGATATTGTAGATACCACGGTAGCACTTCTTTCTAACATGTTAGATGAGGATTCAGAACTGGTTACCATCTACATTGGACAGGAAGGCTCAATGGAGGATGCTCGTAAAATTGAAAAAGAGGTAAAAAAAATAGACAGTGAACTGGAAGTTGAGATCCAATACGGCGGACAGCCGATCTACTACTATTTCCTGTCGGTTGAATAAAATTTGGATGAAAATTCAATGGAGGATACTTCTTTTTGCGGTCCGTTATGACGGGGCAGAGGAAGTATTCTTTTACGCTATAGGAAAATAAGGAGATATGCAATGGCAGAAATTCTATTGGATGCTGTAATTGACACATTAAAACTGGTTCCTTTTTTGTTTGTCACATATTGGTTTATGGAGTGGCTGGAACACAAAACCGGTACAAAGACACAGGCACTGATCCGGCGGGCCGGCAGACTGGGACCGCTGTTTGGCGGTATACTGGGTGTGTTTCCCCAGTGTGGTTTTTCGGCGGCAGCGGCGAACCTCTATTCCGGCGGATTGGTTACGGCAGGTACGATAGCAGCGGTTTTTATATCTACCTCGGATGAGATGGTGCCGATTTTTATTTCGGAGGCAGTGCCGGTTTTAACGATGGTAAAAATCCTGGCCTTTAAGTTTGCAGTGGCGGTGGTGTTCGGATTTATCCTGGATTTTATATTCCATGAGATTATTCACAAAGAAATCCGCTATAAGGACATTCACAGTATGTGCGAAAGTGAGCACTGCAAATGCGATGAAGGTATTTTAAAATCTACCATTCATCACACCCTTCATATTACCTTTTTTATTTTTTTGATCACATTGATACTGAACCTGATCCTGCATGAAGTAGGAGAGGACAAGCTGGCCATGCTGTTTACCAATGTGCCGGTAGTAGGTGAGCTGATCGCAGGAATTGTAGGGCTGATCCCTAATTGTGCGGCGTCGGTGGTGATCACGGAATTATATATAAAAGGTGTGATCGGGGCGGGACCGATGATCACAGGCCTTATGGCAGGGGCCGGCATTGGCATGCTTGTCATGTTCCGTATGAATAAAAAACACCCGCGGCACAATCTGGCGATTTTGGCATATGTATATGCCGCCAGTGTGCTGACAGGAATTTTATTGGACTTTACAGGTCTGAGATTTTGATATATAGTTAGTAGTATAAGAACAAATGAAAACGAAGGAGGACGATTGTATAATGAAGAAGAAACAGTCAACAAAAAATAATAAATACAAGATAAGAAAGAGATTGCAGATGAGCTTCCGTTTTACCACAGGAATTGCTGTGGCAGCTATCGTGATCTCCATCATCATGATGTTCGGACTTACTAAGGAATATTCAGGAGCGTTACATGAATATGGTTTTGCCCAGGGAGATATCGGAAAAGCGATGGTAACATTTTCAGAGTCCCGCAGTGCGGCTCGTGCAGCTATCGGATATTCAGATGATGACCAGGTGGCAGAGTTTGTACAGGCACAGCAGGATAGAAAAAAAGCTTTTGAGGAATATTGGCCGACGGTGAAGGAGAATATCAATACACAGGATGAGCTGAATGTTTATAACAGTATTGATACAAAATTGAAAGATTACTGGACGATTATGGATGAGATCGTATCCACCGGAACCAGCGGTGATTCCATGACCAGAAAACTGGCTCAGCAGAAAGATGACCAGGAACTGGCACCTAAGTATGATGATATTTATAAGGATATGAAGCAGCTTATGGATATAAAGGTGACAGAGGGAGACGGTCTCAGCAACCGTATGAAGATTGTATCATATGTATGTATCGTACTTGTTCTGGTCCTTTCAGTATTTGCATTCCTTATGTCTGAAAAACTTGGAAAACGAATTGCGAATGGTATTACAAAACCGCTGGATGCATTGAAAGACCGTTTGCAAACATTTGCCAAGGGAGATCTTACATCCGACTTTCCACAGATGGATAAAAAGGATGAGATTGCCGAGATGAATGATGTGGTTGCCGGTATGGCGGCAGATCTCCGGTTGATCATCACCGATGCAGATGATGTTCTGAACAAAATGGCAGAGGGCGATTATTCAGCCCACACTGAACATGAGGATAAGTACACAGGAGACTTTGCAGGATTGTTACAGGTAATGCGTCAGTTGAAGAGACAGATGAATGATGTAATGCACAAGATCAACGAGGCTTCTTCTCAGGTATCAGCAGGATCACAGAATCTGGCAGAGGCATCTGTCGAACTGGCAGAGGGCGCATCTGAGCAGGCAGCGGCAATTGAGGAACTGCAGGCAACCATCACGGATGTGGCTAATGGTGCTGAACAGGCTGCCACAAGAATGAATGAAAGTTATGAACTGGCTCATAAATATGCTCAGGAAGCAGATCGGAGCCATGAGGAAATCAATGGTCTGATCGAGATCATTGGAAGAATTGATGAAACATCCAAACAGATCGTAAATATTATTGCAGACATTGAAGATATTGCCAGCCAGACAAATCTATTGTCACTGAATGCGGCAATTGAGGCTGCCAGAGCAGGAGAGGCCGGAAAAGGATTTGCCGTTGTGGCTGACCAGATCCGCAGCCTGGCAGAGCAGAGCGCACAGTCTGCAGTAGATACAAGAGAGTTGATCAATGGTTCTATCCAGGTTGTAAGAGAAGGCAGTGAGGCTGCTGTTCATGTGACACAATCCATTGAAACAGTAGTAGATGGAATGAAGAAAGTAGCAGCATCGGCCAAAGAACTCAGCGATGTATCCCGTGGACAGATGGACACAATGAAACAGGCAGAACAGGGAGTTGAGCAGATTTCAGATGTGGTTGAGGCAAATTCAGCCAATGCCCAGGAAACTTCTGCAACCAGCGAAGAATTGTCAGCTCAGGCAGTAACCATGGAAGAATTGATTGAAAAATTTGTTTTAGAAGACTAATCATGCGGGGCACAGCTGACTTGACAGGCTGTGCCCTTTTGCATTATACTAGGAAGAATGAAATACCTATTATCGGGAGGTAACATATGAAATACAATATTGCGGTCATTCCGGGAGACGGAATTGGACCAGAAATTGTCACGGAAGCGAAGAAAGTGTTGGATAAAGTGGCAAGTGTTTATGGACATGAATTTGATTATGAAGAACTGCTGATGGGTGGATGCTCCATTGATGCCTATGGAGAACCACTGACAGATGAGACGCTGGAAAAAGCAAGAAAGAGCGATTCTATCCTGCTTGGTTCGGTAGGGGGACGAGTCGGTGTTGACAGCTGGTATGAACTGCCACCGGACAAGAGACCGGAAGCAGGACTTTTGAAAATAAGAAAAGGACTGGGATTGTTCTGCAATCTGCGTCCGGCAGTTTTATTTGAGGAATTAAGTGGTGCCTGTCCGCTGAAAGATGAGATTGTAGAGGGCGGCTTTAACTTTATTTTTGCAAGAGAGCTGACAGGCGGTTTGTATTTTGGTGACCGTTATACAAAAGAAATAGATGGTGTGATGACAGCGGTAGATACATTGAAGTATGATGAAAACGAGATCCGCCGTATTGCTGTATCCGCTTTTGAGATTGCCATGAAGAGAAACAAAAAGGTCTGCAGTGTAGATAAGGCTAATGTGTTGGATTCTTCCAGACTGTGGAGCAAAGTTGTGAGAGAAGTGGCTAAGGATTATCCGGAAGTGGAGTTGACAGAAATGCTTGTAGATGCCTGTGCGATGCAGATCGTCAGGGATCCAAAGCAGTTTGATGTGATTTTGACAGAGAATATGTTTGGAGATATTTTGTCAGACGAGGCCAGCATGGTATCCGGATCCTTGGGAATGTTGTCTTCCGCAAGTCTTGGTGAGGGCACATTTGGTATGTATGAGCCAAGTCATGGTTCTGCACCGGATATTGCAGGGCAGAATAAGGCAAATCCGATCGCGACGATTTTATCAGCAGCTATGATGCTCCGCTATTCCTTTAATCTGCAAAAAGAGGCAGATGCTGTGGAAAATGCAGTCAAGGCTGTTTTGAAAAAAGGATTAAGAACGGTTGATATTATGGATGAAGGCAAGACCTTACTGGGAACAAAAGAGATGGGCGATGCCATTGCAGCCGAAATTCAGTAAGCCGGGCAACAGACAGGAGGAAAAGAGAATGAAAAGTGATTCTGTAAAAAAAGGAATGCAGACAGCTCCTCAGCGTTCATTGTTCAATGCGCTGGGAATGACAAAAGAAGAATTGGATAAGCCCCTTGTAGGTATTGTCAGTTCTTATAATGAAATCGTGCCGGGTCATATGAACCTGGATAAAATAGTAGAGGCAGTTAAGTTAGGGGTTGCGATGGCTGGTGGAACACCGGTTGTTTTCCCGGCTATCGCAGTGTGTGATGGAATTGCCATGGGACATGTAGGAATGAAGTATTCTCTTGTAACAAGAGATTTGATCGCAGATTCTACAGAGTGTATGGCCATGGCGCACGCTTTTGATGCACTGGTTATGGTGCCAAACTGTGACAAGAATGTACCGGGACTTCTGATGGCGGCAGCCAGAGTGAATGTACCAACTGTTTTTGTCAGTGGTGGTCCAATGTTAGCAGGCCATGTACAGGGTAAAAGAACTTCCCTGTCCAGTATGTTTGAGGCAGTAGGTGCCCATGCGGCAGGCAAGATGACAGAAGAGCAGGTGGATGATTTTGTAAGTCATGCATGTCCTACCTGTGGATCCTGCTCCGGTATGTACACAGCGAACTCCATGAACTGTCTAACAGAAGTTCTTGGTATGGGATTACAGGGAAATGGAACAATTCCAGCTGTATATTCAGAAAGAATCCGTCTTGCAAAACATGCAGGTATGAAGGTTATGGAATTATTAGAGAAGAATATCCGTCCAAGAGATATCTTAACAGAGAAAGCGTTTGAGAATGCCTTAACAGTTGATATGGCACTTGGATGCAGTACAAATAGTATGCTTCATTTACCAGCTATCGCTCATGAAGCTTTGGTTGATTTGGATATTGAAATGGCTAATGCAATAAGTGCAAAGACACCAAACCTTTGCCATCTTGCACCAGCAGGTCATACATATATCGAAGATCTGAATGAAGCAG
>JAXDTV010000070.1:0-44909 GCA_034089785.1 Eubacterium sp. | reverse complement strand
GAAATCATCAATTTCTGTGTATATTCCGGATCCAGAGCCAGATAAGATCCCTGCTCCGTCTGTTTTACCGCATTCATGATTTCCTGCTCCACTTTCGGATCCAGCGTGATCACACTGGTGGTTTCATTGGAGAAGAAATACTGATTTGAAATTGCCCTCTTCAGACTCTGACGCACATACTCTGTCAGCACATCTGTATCATGTGTGGTAGGAGCATAATCTGCCAATGTCTCAAAAATAGTAACCAGGTCACGGATTGAAATTCCTTCTGCCAACAGATTCTGCAGAACTTTTTCAATCTCTCCTACACTGAGCATCTTAGGCACCAGCTCTGTGATCAGTGTCTCATTGGCATCCTTCACATTGTTAATAAGGTTCTGAACATCCTGTCTGGTAAGAAGTTCTGCCAGGTGGGATCGTATGATCTCCGTCAAGTGTGTGGCAATGATAGAAGGCGGATCGACTACCGTATATCCGAGAGATTCGGCTCTTTCCCTCTGACTTTCCGTGATCCAGATGGCCGGAAGATGGAACGATGGTTCAAAGGTAGGGATACCGGAAATCTCTTCTTCCACATATCCCGGATTCATAGCCATATAGTGGTCAAATAAAATTTCACCTTCACTAACCGGCACACCCTTGATCTTGATCAGATACTGATTCGGGTTCAACTGAATATTATCACGTAGACGGATCATCGGAACAACACATCCAAGTTCCAGCGCAATCTGGCGTCGGATCATAACAACTCGGTCCAGGAGATCTCCGCCCTGATTTACATCCGCTAACGGTATGATACCATAACCAAATTCCAGTTCGATGGCATCTACCTGCAGCAGGGAATTTACATTTTCCGGCCGCCTTATCTCTTCTGCCGACTCTTCCTCTTCCGAAACAGCTTCCTCTGTCTCTGCCATTTCCAGTTCTGCCGACATCATTCTTCCTGTTATGATAAACAGGATTCCATATCCAACAAAAATAACAATATTAAGAGGTGTAAAGATACCCAGACCGATCAAAGCAATTCCTACGATATTCATAACCTTTGGCGTAGAGAACAGCTGCTTCTGCAGAATATTTCCAATATCTGCCTCTTTGGAACTCTTGGTTACAAGAATACCCGTTGCCAGCGAGATCATCAACGATGGGATCTGGCTGGTCAGGCCATCACCGATGGTAAGAATGGAATAGGTCTGAAGTGCTGTGGAAAAATCTGCTCCATTCATCAGCACACCAATGGCAATACCACCTACAAAGTTCAATACAGTAATAATAAGACCCGCTGTGGCATCTCCCTTTACATACTTGGTAGCACCATCCATGGAGCCAAAGAATGCGGATTCCTGCTGAATCTTTTCACGGCGTTTTCTGGCCTCATCATCTGTAATGGCACCTGTATTCAGATCGGCGTCAATCGCCATCTGTTTACCCGGCATAGCATCCAGTGTAAAACGAGCTGTTACTTCTGATACACGCTCGGAACCTTTGTTGATCACCAGTAACTGCATAATGATCAATACAAGGAATACAATACCACCTACTACCAAGTTACCGCCGCCTACAAAATTTCCGAATGTATTAACAACATTACCGGCTTCGCCATACAACAGAATGTTTCTGGTGGAACTTACATTCAACGCCAGACGGAACAATGTGGTAAGCAGCAACAGCGTTGGGAAACTGGACATATCCAGCGACTCCTTTGAAAAAAGTGCATTAAACAATATGATCATGGATAATGCAATATTTAATCCAAACAATATATCCAAAAGGAATAAAGGTACAGGAATGATAAGGCACAAGATCGGTATTAATATAAATGCGCCTAATGCAATGTCTGATTTTGCCATACCATTTTCTCCTTTCTTACTTTCATACTTATTTTCTAACTAACTTTTCCCTGCAGTCCATACACATAAGCAAGGATTTCCGCCACCATCTGATACAATTCCGGTGGTATCTGATCCCCCAGTTCTACATTGTGATACAACATACGAGCAAGGGGTTTGTTTTCAACAATTTCAATGTGATTTTCTCTGGCCGTTTCTTTTATCTTTTCTGCCAGATAATCGGCACCTTTTCCTATTACAATGGGTGCTTCCGCAACCTCTTTATCATATTTTAAGGCCACAGCCAGATGAGTCGGGTTCGTAATAACAACATCCGCTTCCGGCAGCTGCTGCATCATCCTCCGGCGGGAAGCCTCCTGCATCTTTCTTCGGATGGCACCCTTGATCTGGGGATTTCCCTCTGTGTTTTTGTACTCATCTTTTACTTCCTGCTTGGTCATCTTCATGTCGTTGCTAAACTTCTTCTTCTGATAAAACCAGTCTGCAAAAGCCAGCACCGCAAAAGCAATACATATTTTAAATGACACATCCAATACCATATCCAGAATCATCCGCAGGCCCTGCAGCAAACTGATCTGATACAGATTGGTTATCATGCCCCATTCGTCTTTCAGTGACACATAGATCACATAAAAAAGGATTCCCAGTTTCAAAACAGCCTTTAGCAATTCTACCAGTTTGTCCTTGGAAAACATCCGCTTAAAACCACTGATGGGGCTGATCTTTGACAACTTAGGCTTCATCGGTTTGGCCGTTACTTTCCATTTTATCTGTACCCGGTTCACTATAAAAGCCCCCAGTACACCAAATCCAAATATGGGCAGGCAAGTCAGCAGGATCCGCTTGGACGCCTCCGTAAACAGGGACATACTGACCCCCAGGTTCATTTCCTCCCTGGCAACATCTCCGATGAGTCCGTAGAAAAAAGTATAGCACTTCATCATCTGATCAGCTATAAATCCGCCAAAAACCTTCAGACAGCCAAACAGGACAAATAAAAGCACAGCCGTATTCAAATCCTGGCTTTTGGCAACTTGTCCCTCTTCCCTTGCCTTATCCAGTTTTTTAGGAGTAGCCGCTTCCGTTTTTTCACCGCCGGCTCCCTCTTTTGCAAAAAACTGCAGATTGTATTCTAGGATCATTTTTTCACCTGCCTGTATCTTCTATGGCTGAAAGCCATGAATCACCTGAGTGATCACATCTCTCATCTCTGAGAAAATAAAATCCGACACGCTGGGAATTGTCTGCACCAGGATCAGCAGCAGGATCAAACCTACCAGCACTTTGATCTGGATACCCACCACAAACATATTCATCTGTGGTGCAGCCTTCGCCAGTACACCTAACACAACATTGATAATAAGCATACAGCAAAAGATTGGCAGAACAATACGAACCGCTATTAAAAAATAATTTGCCACAAAATCCACCATGATCTCTTTGAGACTGGCATGGAACACCGCCTTACCTACATTGAAGTAAGAAAATGAATCAAAAATGGCACGGATAATATAATAATGCATATTGGTCACAACCAGCATCAGCATAACGAAATAATTATAAATGTTACCTGTTACCGTGACTTGCACATTGGTGGCCGGATCAAACATATTGGCCATGGACAGGCCAAGTTCCATATCGATCAGCTGTCCTGCAAAATTTATGATATAAAAACATAAATTGCACATAAAACCAAGGATCATTCCAACGGCTGTTTCTTTCAAAACAATAACAGAAAAGCCGATGACTCCCTGATAACTTACTGATACAACCGGAACCATCTGAATCGCAACGATGGTCAGGATCATGCTGGCTGCCGCTTTCATCCGGACCGGTATAGAACTATAACTAAAAAATGGTGCCGTGAACACAAAGCCGGATATCCGCATTAAAACAAGCAAATAGAACTCCATGTTCTGAATTGTAAAAGACATGCTTACCCTCCAACATAGGCACTAAAATTGTTACATAACCTTGTGAAAAACTCCACGCAGTTATCCATGATCCATCCTCCACAAAGCAGAATGGCCAAAAAAATAGCTAACAGTTTAGGAACAAATGTAAGTGTCTGTTCCTGTATGGAAGTTACCGTCTGGAATATACTGATAACTAGTCCAACGATCAAGGACACAAGCAGCAATGGTGCCGAACACTTGATTATGGTAAATATCATATCCCTGGCTATATCTAATACATCTGCATCCGTCATCTGTCTGCCCCCTTTCCACTAACTTAATAAAAGGTTTTTACAACCTGGCCAATGACCAGATTCCAACCATCTGCCAATACAAAGAGCAGTATCTTAAACGGCATAGAAATCGTAGTCGGCGGCAGCATCATCATACCCATGGACATCAGCGTAGACGCCACGACCATATCGATGATAATAAATGGTAAATATATCAAAAAGCCTATAATAAAGGCTGTTCGAAGCTCACTTATCATAAAAGCCGGGATCAGAACCGCTGTCTTTATATCATCCACTTTTTCGACGGTAACATCATCCTTCTGGCTTTCAATCTGCATGAATAATTTAATATCTTTACGATTCGTCTGTTTAAACATAAATGTACGGATCGGTTTTAATCCTGCATTCAACGCTTCTTCCTGTGTCATTTCACCTGCCTCATATGGCTGGATACAGTCCGTATTGATCTGTGCCATGACCGGTGACATAATAAACAAAGTCAGAAATAACGCCAGACCGATCAACACCTGGTTAGGCGGCGTAGTCTGGGTTCCCAACGCCGAACGCAAAAAATGAAGCACCACAATGATTCTTGTAAAAGATGTAACCATAATGATTATAAACGGTGCCAGTGACAAAAGCGTCAAAACCAATATCATCTTCATACTTGCGGACAAACTGGTACTTCCTGCATTGGATGAAATATTAAATTGAAAATCCTGTGGTGAATCAGGATCCTGTGTCTTCGCTTCTGAAGTTCCCTCTACATGATCTACATTCGCCTTGGAACTTACTGTTGCATGAATTGTTGTACTACAAAAAAAGGTTAATACACACATCACAGCAACCAGAATACCATACCGAATTAACCTCTCTCTTGCATTCTTCTGTGTCTTCATAATACCAACCTTTTCTATTTTTTCTTATTTTTCTTATTCATATAGTTTCCTGTCATGTTTTTAAAAACATCCGAAAACTTTATCTCTGCCGCACCAGAAGCAGGCTCATTTTTCAAATCCAACTGTTCTTCTTCCAATGGTGTCAAAAAAGTAATCGAGTCCTTCGTCACACCAATGGAATAATACTTATTCCCCATCTGTATGATCTGAATATACTTATTCGGTGCGATCTTATATGTCTCAATCACTTTTATATTCCTGGCCCGGCTCTGTATGCCACCATTTTTTGCAATCCATTTGGTGGAATAAAAGGCTGCAAACAAAACCAGAACAAAAACAATCAGAACAACAATGAGCTGCAAAACATTTTCCAGCATAGATTATCCTATAGCCTTCTTTACAGCCTCAAGCACACGGTCTGCCTGAAAAGGCTTTACGATAAAGTCTTTTGCACCAGATTGAATAGACTCAATAACCATAGCCTGCTGACCCATAGCAGAACACATAATAATAGTTGCTCCCGGATCACTTTCTTTAATCTTTTTCAGTGCCTGGATTCCATCCATCTCAGGCATTGTAATATCCATCATTACAAGATCCGGTTTTGTCTCAGTGTACTTCTCAACTGCTTTAATTCCGTTTTCAGCCTCTCCTGCTACTTCATAACCGTTCTTTGTCAAGATATCCTTAATCATCACTCGCATAAATGCTGCATCATCACAAATCAAAACACTCTTTGCCATTGTACTATTCCTCCGTTAATTAACATTTATTATTCTTTGATAATTTCTGTCACTCTGATACCAAAGCTTTCCTCGATAACAACCACTTCACCTTTGGCCACAAACTTTCCGTTGACCAGAACATCCACCGGCTCCCCTGCCAGCTTGTCCAGTTCTATAATGGTTCCCGGCGAGAAATCCAATATCTCTTTAATGGATTTGCTGGTTCTTCCCAGCTCCACTGTAACCTCCAATGGAACATCCATAATGAGATCTATGTTTTCAGGTGCTATACCACTCAGATCCGGTGCCTGTGAAAAACTCTGGAACTGAGCAGGCTGAATATTTACATCCGGTGCAGGCATTGCTGCATACATCGGCTGTTGTGCTGGTGCCACTGCCATGCCATTATTCATAGCCGGCTGCTGTGCTGCCGGTGCTGGCTGTGGTGCTGGCTGGGACTGTGGCTGCACCGGCTCTGCCACTGCCTGCTGCGGTGCTGGCTGTGCAGTGCTCTGTGCCATATCCTCTGCCACTTTATTCTCCATCGCCGAATTGCCAAGAAATCTCTGATAAATGGTTCTGGCAAATTCCAGTGGATATAATTGCATGATCTGACTATCCACCAGATCTCCGATCACCATCCGGAAAGATACCTGAGCAAAAGTCTGTCCAGCCAGTTCTTTCAATTCATCTGAAACCTCTCCGGCAAAATCCACTCGGGTAGCTGTCGGAGGACTAATGTCCACCACATCATTGATCATGGAAGACATGGACGTGGACGCCGATCCCATCATCTGGTTCATAGCCTCGCTTATGGCACTCAGATGAAGATCTGTCAACTCACCATCTGTATTGGTGCCGTCGCCTCCCATCATGAGATCTGTGATCACTTTTACATCCCGTTCTTTCAATACCAGGATATTTTTCCCTTCCAGCCCCGCCTTATATGATATGTATATAAATACACATGGGGTAGAGCTATCATTTGCTATATCTTCCAAAGTTGTATATGACACAGTAGGTGTCGTAATATCCACTCGGTTGTTGACCAGCACAGACAATGTTGTAGCGGCTGTTCCCATACTTATGTTAGCAACTTCGCCAAGAGCATCTGCTTCTTCCGGCGACAGTTTATCATCACTGGAAACGCTTGCTGTCACTGGCTCTGCCGCTTCCGGCACATCCGTGACTGCCTCTGTCTCTTCCGCACTCTGGGAATTGTCGTCATCTGACATACTTCCTAACAAAGCATTTATTTCTTCTTGTGATAACATTCCGTCCATTGTGCTACTCCTCTCTGTAAATTGATTTTATCTTAACTGCGTAGTGGTCCTCATATCCTCCCGGTATAGCCGAAAATTTCTTCAGATTACCAACATACACATCCAATTCGTCTTCCACTCGCGTGTTGACTTTGATTACATCTCCGACCTGCAAATGTATAAAATCATTTACAGATATGGCACTTTTACCCATAATTGCCCTAACCGGTATTTTGGCCCTTTCCAGAGATTCCTCAAGGACTTCCCTATACTTCCCATCATCTTTAACCTGCGCCGTAGAGTACCAGTACTTCGTATTTACCTTATCAATAACCGGCTCCAGCACAGTGTATGGGATACAAACATTCATCAGTCCCTCTACATCACCGATCTTGATACTCATGGTAATGATAGAAGTCATCTCATTTGGTGTAACAAACTGAGCAAACTGTGAATTAGTCTCCACTCTCTCCAGCATCGGCTCAATCTTCTGCACACTCTGCCAAGGTTCAATCAGCAGATTGGTACAAACCGCCATGATACTTTCAATAATAGATAACTCTATTTCTGTAAAGTCCCTTGATTTACTAAGTGGGACTCCTTCTCCTCCAAGCATACGGTCAACAATCGCATATCCCAGTCCTGTAGCCATTTCAAGGATAATATTTCCCTCCAGAGGTGCAAAATTTACAATCCCTAACAGCACCGGATTGGACAGAGAGTTCGAAAACTCCTGATAAGTTGCCGCTTCTGAATGCATCACTTCTACCTGCACATTTTTTCTCAGATACACCGGAAGGTTAGTAGATAATAACCGGGCATAATGCTCAAATATAAATACAAGTGTCCTAAGATGCTCTTTTGAAAACTTTGAAGGTCTTGCGAAATCATAATCTTTAATCTGTCGTTCGTCCACTGCTTCTGTATCGGCAGGGTCAAATTCACCGCTGCTTAATGCAGACAAAAGATTATCAATCTCATTTTGTGATAAAACATCACTCATTTAATATCTCACCTCACAACGACCTGTTCGTCTAAATTCACAATACCAGATTTATGATAGCACATTTCGACAAAATTATAAAGCATTTTTTATTCCGTCAGTGCCTTAACTGCCCTCTCAGGCTGTCAAAAATCCAGTCAATGATAACTCAACAATACATTTTGTATTGTACTTCTCCTGCATTTTCTTAATTGCTTCTGCCTTGATCTTAGACTCATTGATCGTTGTTACAGTGTATTCAGCAATGGTCTCTTTCACAATATCATTTACATAAACAGAGTTTGCTTCTACCGCTTTGTAAATGGTATCGTAATCGTCTGCTTTTGTATTAAAAGATACCACAATACCGTCTAATACCGCATAGTGAAGGGATTCATCCCCACTGTCTTTCTGAAGATTGATTTTTAAAGAAGAATCATACTTCACTTCAAAAGGCTTCAAATCTTCTACTGTGTAGTCCTGTGCATCCTTGTTAGCATCTTCGATTTCCAGATCCACTACAGATGCTACCTTATCCACCAGATTGCTTGTCTTGTTCATAGCCGGTACTACACTAAATATCATGACTGCACTAAGTACAAGATTGATCAGTGTTGCAGCCATGATCACAATTGTCAAAATATTTTTTTTCATTCTTTTGTCCCCCTGACAACAAATTATTTTGTATAGATTTTAATTTCCACCCGGCGGTTCTGTGCCCGTCCTTTCTGGGTTTTATTGCTGTCTACCGGCTCATATGCTGCCCGGCCGGTAGGCTCCAGATATTTGGCCTTCAGTTTTTTAGTATGTACGAAGTACTCAAATACCTCCGTTGCTCTGGCGGTAGACAGCCACATATTATTCTTATAAATGCCGCCACTGATAGGCACATTATCCGTATGGCCTTCTATTTTGATCATCTTTCCGTCATACATCTTAAGAATATCTCCTACCTTGCTTAGCAATGGCAGAGTAGTTTTTTTGATCGTAGCCGTTCCAGAGTCAAACAGCAAAGCACCATTCATGGAAATCTGCACATATTGATAATCTTTATCCATATTGATACGGATGTCATCCTGAATATTGCTCTTTTCACTTTTGCCCATCACTTCACTGTAGACCTGTTCTGTCTTTTCTTTTTGTTCTTCAAACTGTTTCTTTTCCAGATCTGACAAATTCGTCGCCTGCTGATCTTTGTTGCTCTCACTGTCAGCACCATTGTTGGCATTTTCATCCGCCTTCTGGCTTCCATCCTGGGTTGTATCCTGCTTTTTCGTCTCCTCCTGTTTCTCACCGGAATTTTCAAATTCATTGAAATACTCCGAAATAGAAACTAACTGATCTGTTCCGCTGGACACAAACGGCCCCTCTCCAATGGAAGAACCACCATTATCAAAAATATTGATGCGCTCATTCATAGAAGTAACTAACTGCTCATACTTGTCCGCATCCACCGTTGACATGGAAAACAAAAGGACGAAGAAACAAAGAAGCAAGTTCATAAGATCAGCAAAGGTGTTCATCCACCCTGCTTCAATTTTTGACTCTTCTGCCTGTTTTCTCTTGCGAGCCATTAAGCTTCACCACCTTGCTCTCCGTTGTCCATCAGTTTGTTTCGATCTGCCGGTGCCAGGAATGACTTCAGTTTTTCCTCGATCACTCGTGGGTTCTCACCTGCCTGGATAGACAAAATGCCTTCACAGACAATCTCTTTTACTGCAATTTCCTTGCGGTTATTGGCACGAAGTTTTGTGGCAATCGGGATTGAAATCCAGTTGGCAAGCAGGGAACCGTACATAGTAGTAATAAGGGCAACGGCCATGTTCGGTCCAATGGAACTTGGATCATCCAAAAGTTTCAACATGTTGATCAGACCGATCAATGTACCGATCATTCCCCATGCAGGTCCCATGGCTGCCAGGTTGTCCCAGAATGAAATCTTCTTGTTATGACGCTTCTCGATACACTCAAGTTCCGTCTCAAGAATACTGGATACAAGTTCCTGGTCTGTTCCATCCACGATCAGCATGATTCCTTTTTTCAAAAAATCATCATCAATCTCATCTGCCGCTGTCTCCAGCTGTAACAGTCCCTCTTTTCTGGCAATGTTGGCCAGATCAATAATCTTATGTATTACTTCTCCTTCGTTAGTCTTAGGTGCCTTAATGGTAAGAGCAAATGACTTCAGCGAACTGACAAAGTCTCCCAGACTGTCTGACATAGTAACCATACACATCATAGAACCGACGATAGTTACCAGCACGGAACTGAAATCCCAGAAGTTTCCTAATGCGGCAAATCCCTGGTCACCACTAACAATTCCATAGACAACCGCCGCAGCACATCCTAAAATACCCACTATTGTTGCAATATCCAAAATTACACCACCTTATGTATTTGTAAATAAATCTCTCTCGTACAATTTTACTAAATTTTTCACTTCTTGTCTACTTTCTTTTACAATTATTTTTTTGCCAGTGGTAAGAGTTATTACTGTGTCCGGTGTTTCCTCTATCGTTTCAATGAGCCGGCTGTTTAAAGTGAACTTTTTTCCGTTTACTTTCGTTACATCAATCATCCTTATCACTCCTCTTATGAAGAAAAACAGGAGGCGCTGCCTCTGGCACCACGCCTCCTGTAAATCGTGATTATATCATATTCTTATCGTTTCAGATTAACCAGTTCCTCAAGCATTGTATCCGATGTGGTAATAACACGGGAGTTTGCCTGGAATCCACGCTGTGTCGTGATCATGTTAGTAAACTCTGTAGACAGATCCACATCTGACATTTCCAGTGCTCCGATGGAAAATTTTCCCACTTCTGAAATATCAATTCCGATTCCGTCAAAATCTCCGGAGTTCAGAGACGCTGCATACATACTGTTACCAACTGCTTCCAGACCACTTGGGTTCTCAAAAGTCGCTACAGCGATCTGTCCCAACAATTTTTTGTCTCCATTGCTGTAAACACCATAAATCTTTCCATCTGTCTGGATAGAAAATCCATTGAGTTTACCAGCCATATTTCCTGCATCGTTACCGGATGCATCTCCACGGTTTGGCTTCACACTGCAGGCTCCATTGCTGGCATAGTTAGTAAGGTTTGAAAAGTCAATATCCACTCCTGTATCCGGGAAGGATTTAACCAGTCCGTCACTGCCATCATCTGCCGTAGCGTTATTGATCGTAATGTTCAGGCTTTTTACTACATCACCGGCAGTGGCTGTACCGCCTGCTTCGGTTACTGTATTAAAAGCACCTGTTTTTCCGTTAAAGGACAACTGTGGCCACTCATCAACATTGACAATGGTAATCTCACCTGTCGTTGGATTTACTTCGTAATTGTCTGCCGCAATATCCACACCGCCAAAGGAGAATGTCTGTCCGGTAGAAACATAGGTACTGGTTGCCTCATCCCAGCGGCTCAGAATTGATTTTCCATCCGGTCCAAGAATATCAGAAATTCTTACCGAAAAATCATTATTGGATGTCTCGCTGCTCTTGATAAGGTTAAATTTGGCATTATAAAGGTTACCTACATTGTCATAAAAGCTGACCGCCATTGGATAACCTGAACCATCTGTACTGTATGTAACCAGAGGATCCTTACTGTCCACATTACCACTCAATGTAACTTGGGTCGTAGCTGCCGGATCAGAATAAGTGTTTTCTCCTCCCATAAGCTGCAGGGCACTTGCTCTGTCTTTACGGATATCACCATTGGCATCTACGCCCCATCCAAGGACTTTGGCACCATTGGTCGTACAATACAAAGTTCCACTGGCATCAATATCCAATGCTCCTGATTTTGTAAAATATGTGTTTCCGTTACTCTGAACGATCAAAAAAGCATCGCCGTTGATCATAACATCCATGCCACGGTCTGTACGCTGTGTAGCACCTGTACCGCTAAGATCTACTGCAATGGATGCCACATTGGCACCAAGACCGATCTGAACCGCATTGGTACCGGCTGCACCGGTAGCTGCATTTGGTCCGGATGCCCCCTGTGTTGTCTGATAGAACACATCTGTAAAGTTTACAGTACTGGAACGGAATCCTACTGTATTAACATTTGAAATATTATTACCAATTACATCCATTTTTGTTTGATGTACTTTCAATCCGGAAATTCCGGAAAACAATGATCTCATCATAAGAAAATCACCCTCCATTCAAATTGTTGGCACTTTATCTGGCATTCAAAAGTGCCTATGCTTCCTTTTAAGGGCCAGCATATATTTTAGTTGATAATTGCTCCATCGATGTTTGTAAAAACACCTCGATCTACATCATTTACCGCTGTCACAACTGTATTATTCTTCACATTCACGATAAACGCCAAATCATCTACCAGTACCAGGGATTCTTTCATTCCTTTTTCCCGCGCCTGGCTCGTTGCATCCTGAAGTCTGGCCTTTACTTCATCCGACATCTGTATATTTCTTGTTTCTAACCGTCTGGCCGCATGTTTCGAAAACTGGACTTCCTCCATTTTCTGCGAAAAAACCTGTCCGAAATCCTTTTCACTCTCTTGTTTTGCCACTTTTTTTGCCGGTTCATCCTGAACCACCTGCCGGATCCCGTGGATGGTTGAATATGATTGTTTAACATGAATCATACGATAACCTCCCTGTCTTTGTCCCCATCCTTTTCAGGACTTTGTTTACTCGGTCTTATTGTCTTCACTAGTTCCATCTGTCACTACAACGGATACCTTGTCATCAATCGAAGTTGAATATACATCATCAAAAACAAAGGTAAGATTATAAGTTCCCGGTGACAATTCTTTAAAGGCATCTGGTGAAATTGTAAGCTTGCCATCGCTATATGACAGATAGTCTTTATTAATGTACTCACCATTTACTGCTACCGCTACACTGGAAGCCTGATATCCATTGCTGCCCAGATCGATCTCTATCGTACTCATAGTCGGACTGTTCTTGTCATACTTGATTGTCTGTGCCTCTACGGATGGGCGGTATTTCTGGGATGCATATACATCATCCATAACTTCTACCAGATCATCCAGATCATAGTTGACACCATTGATACAGAGCTGCGCATTACCATTCTTCATAATAACGCTGTCTACCGTTCCTCTTACTTCTGTCGTAGAGCCGTCGGAATCTTTTTTCTGTACGATTACTTCCTTGCCAACCAGGCTGTAAGCCGATGTGTTGGACATAGTAGAATTTAAGTTTGTCATCTGTTCCAGTGATGAGAACTGTGCCAGCTGGGCTATAAAATCCTGATCACTCTGAGGATTCAGTGGATCCTGATTCTGCATCTGGCAAACTAAAAGTTTTAAGAATTCTTCTTTTCCAAGCTCGGAAGATCCTCTGGTCTTTACCTGGTTCGTAGTGGTATTATTGTATGTCAGATCTTCTAATGACTGTGTCAGATCTGAATTTGTTACCTGTGCCATGTAAGTACCTCCTTAAGCTGTATAGTCTACCGTACTGTTTATGTCTCTTCGTTCACGGGGACTTTCTTTTGTTTCTTCAACGGAAACCTCTGCCTCGCCGCTGCCGGATCCGGAACGACTGCCTGGCTGTCTGTGTTCAGACTGTCCATTTTCTGCCATTTCCTGGCTTTCACTTTCCAGATTAAAGTTTGAAACAGTTACTTCCACTGCATCTACCTTCAGTCCCTGCTCCTGAAAATTCTGCTTCAGTGTGATCATCTGGCTCTCCAGTGCCTGCTTTGCCATTTCGTTTTCAACATAAAGAGTCGCTGTTGTCACTCCCTGCGCTGCCGCACTGACCTGCACATTCACTCTTCCAAGACTTGCCGGATGAAGCTGTATCTCCAGATTGGTGGTCTCGGATGTTACTCTTACCTTAACCTGATCCAGCACCTGTTCTGTAATATCCCGCATGGAAACTTCTGTTTCTCCCTGCAGCATTACAGTCCGTTCTTCAAACGCTGCCTCCATCCGCTCTGTGAAGGTGTTTAAGTTATTGGCTGCCACCGTTTCCTGTGGTACCTCTTTTCTGACGGATGACCGGGATGATGTTTCCTGTCCCAGCTGATCCTCTGAAGAAGTCTCACCTTCTCCCTGAGTTTCTACACTCACCTGTACCTGCGGCTGACCGGATGCAGTTATTTCTTCCTGCTGTGGCACGGCATCTGTCTGTGGCATATCCGAATTAACAAAAGAACCCAACGCCTGCTTTATCTCACCGGTAAGTTCACTGAGTTTTTGTCCCAGTGTATCATCTGTGATAAATGCCGCCGCATCTGTAATTCCATGAAATGCCTGCAGAATCTCCTTGGAAATCTCCGCAATCTGTGCCACATTGTCAGTTCCTTCCTGTAAAAAGGACTGGGCAAACTGTGATACATCAATGCCTGCCTGATTCAGAATATCCAGTACCTGCTCTGCCGGAATCTGAAGTACCTGGGCGATTACGGCTACAATCTTTTCTGTAACAGCCTGTCCGCTTTCATCTTCCGGTGTCATTGTTTCTTTGCCTGTCTGACCGTTTCCTGTGCAGTCTACTTTATTATCTCTAAGCTGCAAGTCACTTTTGTCTGACTTAACAACATCCTTGTTTTTGCTCAAATCACATCGGACATCTTCCTTGTTTGTCCGGTCCGAGTTGACTATACCTGGATCACTTCCATTTTTTCCAGCCAACTTCGTGCCATGATCTGACATAAATCGTTCAAAAGTATCCCCGTTTGCCTTGGTAGTTTTCGTAGATACATTCTGCGAAACCGCTGTCGTAACAAGCGAAATACTTTGTGTCTGCATGCTCTGCCTCCTTTCTCTTTTAATTTTCTTACGAAATGTATATCGGATCATTCCGACCATCTCTTAAGTTTTTATGTACAACCATCATCACTTCTTCATGGAAGTCATTTTGGTAGTAACCTGGGCTGCTGTTGTAGCCGTCATATTCTGAAGGATCAGCGCACTTTTAGACGCCTGCATATTGTCCAGAATACTGGCCACCAGTTTGAGGTCGCTGGTCATTTCTTCCAGGATCGCCGCTGCCTTAGCCGGCTCCATTTTTGCATAGGTATCTGCCTGGTCTTTGATCTCCTGGCTGTACTGATACTGCTTGCACACCTCTCTGTAAATCTCCGCCGCATTGTCTGCATCGATTCCTTCATAGTATTTTTTATACTCTTCGGTATCCGGCGCTTTGTCGTTATACACTACATTTTCATCAAATTCTTTCACTCTTTTTGCAAATGCTTCCTGATTTTCTTCAAACTTTTTCAAGCGCTGCACTTCAGACTGAAGCTGCTGAACCTGGCTTGAATTGGCATTATCAGAATTGCTGGTAGTAGCCAGCTGGCTCTCCAGTTCTTTGATTCTTGCATTTGCTTCTTTCAGGTTGTCGTATTCTCCACTCTGGTTGCTGTCATCACTGCCGGAATTTGGCAGGATCCAGTTAAGGACCGGCACATCTTTTAATACCGGTGTCAGCACACTGCTTCCGAAATTTCCGACATCTAACTTGATCAGGACACCAAAGATCAGGAGCCATATTGCTACAATAACGATTACGATCAGTGCCGTGACAAGCTTGCTTCCCGTACTTTCTTCCATGGTATTATCCTGAGATTTTTTCTTATCTTTTTTTGCCATTTCCTATCTTCCTTTCTGTTTATCTTATCCATTTACACCGTAACGGTAACTTACCAGTTCATCTACTTCTTTTTGCTCTTTTTTATTTTCTTCTTCCATAAACTGCTGAAACGCTTTTTCTCTCAACTTCTCAAATGTCTTTCTTTCTCTCCTTGCCAGCGCAAGCCGGGTTCTGGCCTCCTCTAACTCACGCTCTCTTTGTTTTACACAGATCATCTGCTGTTTCACATACATCTTTATGATTTCTACGGCATTCTCTGCTTCTTTTATCTGCCGCACATTCATAGACTCTTTAAGATTCTGCCGGAGTTTTTCCTCCTGCTCTCTCTGGCGGTCTTTCAGTCGTTCCAGTTCATCCTGTGCCTCCAAAAGGCGGACATTGGCCCGGCTGTAATCATTTTTTTCCTGTCTTTCCAGTTTTTCCTTCATATCCAGGATATTCTGCATGGAATAAACGAATCTGGCCATTAATCATCCTCCTCATCCGGCACCGCAGCGAAAATATCTCTCATTTGCTGTATAATATCATCAAACAGAAATTTTTCTTCTGTGGACTGTTTTAGGAAGGCATTTACCATTCCTATTTTTTCGATAGCAAAATCTATCTCTGGATTGGATCCTGACTTATAGGCACCAATATTGATAAGATCTTCTGCATCCCTGTATGTAGCCAGAATCTCTTTTATCTTTCCGGCCAGTTCTTTATGCTCCTTCGTCGCTACAGAACTCATAACACGGGAGATACTCTGCAATACATCTATGGCTGGGTAATGATTTTTCTGCGCCATGCTTCGTGACAGCACAATATGGCCGTCCAGAATACCTCTGGCAGTATCCGCAATGGGCTCATTAAAATCGTCTCCATCTACTAACACGGCATACAGACCCGTAATGGATCCTTTATCCGAATTGCCGGCCCGTTCCAGAAGTTTAGGCATTTCAGAATAAACACTGGGTGGATATACTCTTGAAACTGGGGGTTCTCCGGAAGAAAGCCCGATTTCCCTCTGAGCCATGGAAAATCGCGTCAGATTATCCATCATCAGCAAAACATCTTTCCCCTGATCTCGGAAGTACTCCGCAATGGCCGTAGCCGTTTTGGCCGCTTTATTACGGATCAGTGCCGGCTTATCAGAAGTGGCAACTACCACGACAGACCGCTTCATTCCTTCTGTTCCCAGATCCTTTTCTATAAACTCCCTGACTTCTCTTCCTCGCTCGCCGATCAGAGCGATCACATTAATGTCCGCCTTTGTATTTCTTGCAAACATTCCCATCAGGGTACTCTTTCCTACACCACTGCCGGCAAAAATTCCGATTCGCTGTCCCTTTCCTACTGTCATCAGGCCATCCACTGCTTTTACTCCCAGAGGAAGTACATCCTGGATCATCTCTCTTTTCAGAGGATCCGGTGCTTCTGCCTCAACCGAATAACGGGCACAGTGTTCGTCCAGCTTATCCATATCCATAGGAACACCTACGCCATCCATTACCTGGCCTAACAGTTGATCATTCACAGCCACCTGTAAGGGTGCTCCTGTATTTTCTACAAAACTGCCCAAACCAACTCCTGCCACATCATCATAAGGCATCAAAAGAACCCTGTCATCCCGGAAGCCAACTACTTCCGCTTTGACGGGTTCTTCTTTTGTGTTTGAACGAATCAGACATAAATCATTTAATTTTGCACTGGGGCCAATGGATTCAATCGTCAATCCTACTACCTTGGATACCTTGCCCAATGGTCTGGCAAAACTCCGTTCCCCCAATGCCTCATACTTTTCAAGGTTAATTGTATTCACCATATGATGCCATCCTTCTCACAATTTCTAATGAGACTGCGCCAGCAATCGAAGTGTATCTGTCATATTTTTTAACTGTGTGCGGAAACTGCAGTCCATCATCTGAGAATCTGTCTCTATAATACACTCGCCCTCTTTCAGGCTCTTTTCTTCCTGTACTTCTACGGTCGCATCCACGCCTGCTTTCATAAGGATTTCCTCCTTATGCGCCTCCATATACGGCAAGTCTTCGGTTGACACTCTCAGTACAAACTTAGAAGAAGGTTCCATATCTGTCATTGTCCTGTGGATCAGATAAGCCAAAACTTCTTTTTGATCTGACACAAGAACTCCTGTCAGTTTTTGAAGCAAAGTACACAACACATCTGCAAACTTCGGTTCCATCTGCGCCATAGTATCCTCATACTGCTTCTGAAAATTCTTTTTTTCCTGCAGTATCTCACTCTTTGCGTTCTCAATTTCACTCTGGCCCTGACGGATTCCTTCTGCTTTGCCCTCTTCATATCCCTGGTCAAAAGCCTGCTGTCTGACACTTTCTACCTCCTGCCTGGCTCTGTCAAGAATCTGGGCTGCCTCTTTATCCGCCTCATCCAGAACCACTCTGGCCTGTTCTCTTGCTTCTTCCTGTTTTTCTTCCCATACCTGGTCAAAGTTTTTAACAGGAACCCCGGCCTCAAACCCTTCCGGGTCTGGTGCCTGTGCCATCTGCAACTCCGGCTCCTCTGCCACTTTTTCCTTTTTTTCATAATCAATGACATAGGAATCATCCTTGTCAAAATTCACAAATGTGTATTTAATCAGATTAGACAATGATCTCGTCACCTCCACCACGGGAAATAACAATTTCTGCCGAATCCTCTAACTTACGGATAATATTAACAATCTTCTGCTGTGCCTCTTCAACATCCTTGACACGAACCGGTCCCATGTATTCCATATCCTCACGGATCATGTCTGCCAGACGGGTAGACAGGTTGCTGAAGATTGCATTACGCACATCTTCGTTGGCGTTCTTCAAGGCAACTGCCAGCTCGTTATTTTCTACATCTCTAAGCACACGCTGAATGGAACGATCGTCCAGCATAAGGATATCCTCGAATACAAACATCTTCTTGCGGATCTCGTCTGCCAGTTCCGGATCCTCGATCTCCAGATTTTCCATAATATGCTTCTCTGTTCCACGATCCACTGTGTTCAAAATAGCCACAACCGAATCTACACCACCGACGATGGTGTAGTCCTGGCTTACCAGTGATGCAAGTTTCTGTTCCAAAATGTCCTCCACCTCTTTAATCACATCCGGTGATGTACGATCCATTGTTGCGATACGCTTAGCAACATCCGTCTGCTTATCCGGTGGCAGTGAACCCACAATACCTGCCGCCTGATTTGGTGACAGATAGGATAAAATCAACGCAATCGTCTGTGGATGCTCGTCCTGGATAAAGTTCAAAATCTGGGAAGCATCCGTTTTGCGGATAAACTCAAATGGACGAACCTGTAAAGAGGCTGTCAACTTGCCAAGAACATCTTTGGCCTTTTCCTCTCCCAGCGCCTTTTGCAGCAGGTCTTTGGCATAACCAATACCACCTTCTGCTATGTACTGCTGAGCCAGGCACACTTCATAAAATTCATTGAGAACTTCTTCTTTTTGGGATGGGGACACGCTTCTTGTATTGGCGATCTCCAAAGTAAGCTGCTCAATCTCTTCTTCTTTTAAGTGTTTAAAAATATTTGCCGCTTTTTCCGGCCCCAATGTGATCAGAAGTACTGCCGCCTTCTGAAGTCCATCTAATTCTCCTACTGAACTGCCATTTTTCATTTAAGCACCCCAATCTTCATTGATCCAGTTCCGCAGAAGCAATGCCACTGCCTCTGGATTTTCATCTACAAATTTTTCAATCAATTGTCTTGTTTCCGATTTATCACTAAGTTCGATCTCATCCAGATTCTGCTTATCATCTTCCTGGGTAGTTGCCAGAAGATCCTCCACTGACAATTCCGGTTCCAGTTCGGTCACTTCTACCGGAGATGTACCCTTGATGATAACGAACACAAGCAGGCCTGCAATCAAAAGTGTCAGGATCACCATCAGATAATTTGATATGTTATCTGTGAACGAACTGCTTTCTTTCGCCTCATATACCGGCTTTTGCTTGATCTGGATGGTAATATTGTTGGTTGCAATACCAGTTGCTGCGGATACCAGCGTAATCAATTCCTGAGGAACCTGCAGATCCGTAACAGCACTGTTATTATTTACATACTCTTCAAATGTAGTATTATCCAAAAGGCCCTGAGACTCCAGGGTTTCTTCCTTCACTACATTATATTTGGTCAGCACAATACCGATCGAAGACTGATCCGGCTCTACTGCACCAACTTCATGCTCAATATTCTGAACCGTTTCATTCGGAAGATAATTGTACTTATCCAAAGTTGTCTCACTGTTGGAAGATCCGGTTGTCTGGATCATCGTATCCGTCTCGTCTCCATTGGAATCTGTTCCCGGCACTCCGCCGCTTCCAGAATTTCCTGTAGACTTGTAGTTGTAGGAACTGGAATATAATCCCTGATCCTGTCCTTCATTGGCTGTATATGTCTTAACCAGCTCGGTTACCTTGTCCATATTAAATTTAATATTGGCACTTCCGATCTGTACATCATCATATCCGGCCTTCATCAGCATATTGCTGACATTTTTACAGAATGTATTTCTCAGTTTTTCTTTATAATCATCACTTCCGGAGACAGAGCCACCTAATGTGTTGTCCTCTTTCTGTCCGTACAGAAGATTTCCTGTTGTATCTGTCAGAATGATATTGTCCGTGGTGCTGTTTCCTACCGCATTGGCGAGATAATAAGCAATCGCCTGTGCCGTCTCAGACGTAATTTCTGACCCCTTTGCCAGTTTCAAAGATGCACTGACCGATGTTTCTTTCTTCTCAGAAAAGATCGTTCCATCGTCTGTCGGGCGGTTCACATATACCGTAGCATCCTCTACTCCGTCAAAATTCATTAATCCTTTCCGGATAGAAGACTGGAGTGCCAGCGTGGCTTTGGTCTGTTTTTCTGCCGAACTGACTGTCATATCATTGTTAAAAGCATCATCCCAGGACATCTCCGTGTCTGTGATCTTGTTCTCTCCCATCAACAAAACAGCGTCTGAATATTGAGACTGTTCTACACTGAAAACTGTATTTCCCTTGGAATCCGATTCTTTCTTATAATCAATCCCACCGGAACTCAGTGCAGAGTCAAAAGTAGATGCTGTATCGCCGCTTAACTTAACAAGTTCCGTATAAACCGGTCTCGTCAGAAAATAACTCAGTAATACGATTGCAAAGAAAATAGCCAGCACTACAGAAATAATCAATGTCTTCTGTTTTGTCGTATATTTATCCCAAAATGCCAGGAACTTATCCTTGATGGCTATGAGTCGATCCATCATCGCGTTATCCCTCTCCTAACTCAAAGTATTTTTAGAACTGCATGTTCATGATTGTTTTGTATGCATCAACGGCTGTATTTTTTACCGCAACCGTATACTGCAGGGACACATTGGCCTTCTGCTGTGCGATCATAAGATCATGCATGCTGGTAGACTGTCCAGTAGCATACTTAATCTCCTCTTCCTCTGCCGCATTGGAATAATCTTCCGTCTCCTGAACCATTTTCATGGCAGAACTGAGTAAACTGTCAAAACTGGCTGTTCCTGTTTTGCCGCTCTGCTCTGCATTTTCCTGAATTGTCTGCAGTTTGTCATAACGACTGACCGATTCAAGTCCGTTAATTGCTGATAAACTAGTAAGATCCATCTGATCCTAATCCTCCTTATGCCTGACCTATATCTAATGCCTTCAATGCCATTCCCTTAGTAGAATTCAAAACGGTCACATTTGCCTCATAAGCACGGGTTGCATCGATCATGTTTGTCATCTCTGTTACGGTATTCACATTCGGATATGTAACATAACCATCTTCATCTGCATCCGGATGAGAAGGGTCATATACCTTGTTTCCCTCTGAATTATCTTCGATGATCTCTGACACCTTTACTCCTTTACCAATGTGTCCGTTTGCCATACTGAGGCTTTCGCTGAAACTAGGATAACTCTTTTCCTCAAAAACCACTGTTTTCCTTTTATAAACATTACCATTTGCATCTCTGGTAGTGTTTACATTCGCTATATTTTCAGAAATCGTATCCATTCTTGTCTGTTGTGCAGTCATTCCTGTTGCACTTACATCCATTGCTCCAAAAATAGACATTCTAAAACCTCCTCACATTTTCTGCCTTTTTATTCCGTCGTTCTATTTATCTCTATGTAGTCTTCAAAGCCGACTTCAACCGGCTGAATTCCTGGTTTACAGAATTCATCAGTGTATAATATTTCAACTGGTTTTTAGCCAGCTCAACATTCTCCGTACTGATATCAACATTGTTGCCGTCTTCCCTGTAACTGAGTCCGGCCTGTTCTGTATATGTAGTTGCTTCCAGTGTGGAGAGATCAATATTTGCCACTGTCTCATCCAGTGAATCCGTACCTGCTACCGCATTGGACAGATAAGTCTCGAACTGGACATCTTTTCGCTTGTAATTCGGCGTATCCGCGTTGGCAATGTTGTTTGCCAGCACATCGTTACGCACCCAGCTTGCATCTGCCGCTTTATCCAATACATTGATGTAGTTGTATGCATTTGACAAAACCATATTTATCATCCTTTCTTACAAAGACGCAAACAGCATCATGAAACTCATGTTCACAACTCCATTTGCGTCTTGGGATTCCATTCCTGTTATAATTTATTATCAAATTCAGTATATACGATGTCGTTAAGAATCTCAATCTGCGTTCCCTTTACTCCGGCAGATTTCGTCTGAACCAGTCCTGCACTGACCAGTTTTCTTAATGCATTAACGATCACAGTCCTTGTGATGCCGCACTTCTTTGCCAACTGGCTTGTGACGATACGGTCATTCCGGCCGTTCATCTCACGGATCACACATTCCACCGCCTTGCACTCCAGCGGTGTCAATGTAGTCATGGCATGGGTCAGATTTTTCTTTTTGTTGGCTTCCTGAACAGACGCTTCCTTGTCCGAACGGACAATCTCTAACCCGATCACCGTAGTACTGTACTCACTCAAAATAATATCCTCGATCCCATAAAGGACATGATCCCGGTACAAAAATAAAGTACCCAGCCGCTCTCCCCTCATGTTGATCGGAGTGATCATAGCTGAATATCCCTCTACCTCATCTTTGGTAAAACCTAACATTTCCAGATTTGCATTCTCCTTGGTGGAGAGAACACTTAACAGCCTCTCATTAAGTTTCTTGTCCACAAAATCCCCTCTGGCTGTCTGGATTTTCTTGATCGACTTCTGCTCAGGCATCTGAAACGCCCCCAGGATCTTGCCTTTATTGCTGATCACAACGGCCGTCGATGACATCATCTGCCCCAAAACAGAACAAATATCCGAAAACGCTACTTTTGAGGATTGACGATCATTCAAAAGGCAACCAATCTTACGAGTTCTATCTAACAACTCAACGCTCATAAAAAATCCTCCTATCCTCATATAGCAGATTTTATCACATATTGTAACAAATGACAAGCATTAACTCTTCGGTTTTTCTTCTACATATCCGCATGTATTGTCTGCACAGACCAGTTTATTTCCACGCTCCAAAAGCATATTTCCACATTTCGGGCATCGTTTGTCTGACGGCTTCTGCCATGTCATCACATCACACTCCGGATTATTGATACATCCATAATAACGGCGTCCCTTCTGGGTCTTTTTGATCACAATGTCCCCTCCGCATTTTGGACAGGTAACACCTATTTTTTCATAGTATGGCTTGGTATTTCTGCACTCAGGGAATCCCGGGCAGGCAAGGAACTTGCCGTGTGGTCCGTACTTGATCACCATCTTTCTTCCGCAAAGTTCACATTCCACATCGGTTTCTTCATCATGCAGTTCAATCTTTTCAAGAACCTTTTCTGCTTTGTTGACCGATTCAACAAGATCCGGATAAAAGTTGCGGATCACTGTTTTCCACTCTACCGTTCCCTCCGCCACACTGTCTAAAAGTGCCTCCATTGTAGCTGTAAAATTCACATCTACAATGCTAGGGAACGCCTTTACCATGATCTGGTTTACAATATCTCCCAGTTCTGACAAATACAGGTTTTTCTGTTCTTTTGCCACATAACGGCGGGATATCAGGGTAGAAATAGTCGGCGCGTATGTACTTGGACGGCCGATCCCCAGTTCTTCCAGTGCCTTTACAAGGGATGCTTCTGTATAGTGGGCCGGCGGCTGGGTAAAATGCTGCTCTTCTTTTAATTCCTGCATTTTCAGTTTTGAATCTTCTTTTACCTTGGCCAGTACAGAGTTTGCCTCTTCCTTATCTTCCGCACTCTGATAAACCGACATAAATCCAGGAAAAACAAGTTTGGATCCGGAACTGGTAAAACGATGACCTTTTCCGTCGATTTTTACAGATGTCGTCTCATATTTGGCTGAATGCATACGGCTTGCCACAAAGCGTTTCCATACAAGCTGGTACAGACGGAACTGATCTCTTGTGAGAGACTCTTTTACCTGGGCCGGTGTCAGATCCACATAAGTAGGGCGGATCGCCTCATGAGCATCCTGTGCATTTTTGCGGTTCTGTGGCACTACATCTTTCTCTATAATATTTTCTTCTCCATAATTTTCCGTAATGAAAGCCTTGCATGCTGCATCTGCCTCATCGGATATACGGGTAGAATCTGTACGAAGATAGGTAATAAGACCAATGGTTCCGTGCCCTTTTACCTGGACACCTTCATACAACTGCTGTGCGATCTGCATCGTCTTTCTGGTAGCAAAGTTCAGCTGTTTGGACGCTTCCTGCTGCAAAGTAGAGGTTGTAAACGGCAGGGGCGGCTTTTTATTTCTCTCACTTTTTTTAATGGAAGAAACTTTATATCTGGCCCCTTTTAATTCAGCCATGATCTTATCTATTTCTTCTTTGGAGCGGATATCGGCTTTCTCCGGGTTGCCATAATATTTTGCAAGAAGCGGCTTTTTGCTTCCCTCTAACTGAAATACACCTTCTAAAGACCAGTATTCCTGCGGTATAAACGCATCGATCTCAGCCTCTCTGTCCGCAATGATCCGAAGTGCTACGGACTGAACTCGTCCGGCACTTAATCCTCTCTTTACCTTGTCCCACAGAAGAGGACTGATGGAATATCCAACCATACGATCCAGCACACGTCTGGCCTGCTGTGCATCCACCAGATCCATATCGATCTGTCTGGACTGTTTCAGCGACTGGCGCACTGCATTTTTTGTAATTTCATTGAAGGTAATACGACTTGTCTTTTCAGGATCTAACTTTAATGCAAAACAAAGATGCCAGGAAATAGCCTCTCCTTCCCGGTCGGGGTCAGTTGCCAGATAAACATGATCTGCTTTTTTTACTTCCTTGCGGAGTTTGGCAAGAAGTTCTCCTTTTCCCCGGATCGTTATATATTTCGGTTCGAAATCGTTGTCAAAATCAATTCCCATCTGGCTTTTAGGCATATCCCGTACATGCCCGTTAGAGGCAACCACCTCATAATTTTTGCCTAAAAATTTCTTGATAGTTTTTGATTTTGCCGGTGACTCAACGATAATAAGATTTTTAGCCATAACAATGCTCCCTTTTCTTACTTATAAAAATACAACTTTTAACAGCATACAACATTTTAATAGTAGTTTCAAGGAAAATATTAAATTTAAGTTTAGGCTTTTTTCTCAATCTTTTATAAAGTACCCCTGCGCCACCTCCCGGATCCACTGATTTTTCTTCCATTTCAAAAGTATCTTGTATACCCTTTCAAGATGGATCCCCGTACTGTGGCACAAGGCCCGCACGCTGACCGGATAACTTCCCAGCTCCTTCCATATTTTTTCTTCCTCTTTGGTAAATTTTCTCATTTCCTCTCTGTCTTCTATACCGTAATAATTCAATATATCCTCCGGGCACAGGACAGGAATGGCACCGGAACAGATCAATCGATTGCACCCCTGGCTCAACCGGTCCCCGATCCTTCCCGGTATGACAAAGACATCCTTTCCCTGCTCCAGTGCTTCATTTGCCGTAATCAGGGAGCCGCTTTTTTCTCTGGCTTCCACTACCAGGACACCGGAGGCCAGGCCACTGATGATGCGGTTCCTCAGTGGGAAAAATGCCGGCTGCGCCTTTGTATACACAGGCCATTCGGATACGATGCTGCCCTGCTCCCACAACTGCTCATACAGGGAACGGTTTCTCTCCGGATAACAGACCTTTACGCCGCTTCCTAACACAGCACAGGTTCTGCCACCGGCTTCCAGTGCACCTCTGTGCGCCCAGCCATCGATTCCCAGTGCCATCCCGCTGATAACCCACATGCCTGCTCCGGCAAGTTTTGCTCCAAACCACCTTGCCATATCTCTTCCATAAAAACTGCAGTCTCTGGCTCCTACTATGGCAACGGATCTTCTTATATCGTCCGGCAGTACGCCTCTTACAAATAACTCTTTCGGCGGCTGGTACAATTTTCTCAAAGCCTCCGGATACGAATCCGAAAAATAAGAATAATAGCAAATCTCTTCCCTTTCACAAAGTTCCCATTCTTTTCTCGTCTGCTCCTTCCATACAGGGTCCAGTATCCGTTCTTTCATTGCTTCAGTCATTCCCTCTATACCGTTTAACTCTTCCATTCCTCCTTTATAGAAAAATTCCGGTGTATACCCTTTCTTTACCCAGGAAGCCATGGTTTTCAGTCCAATCCCACGGATCCTCCCAAGCCAGTAGAAATAATATTCTTCTTTCATTCAATCCCTCCCCAGTATTGTTTATTGATACTCCGCATACACACAGCCTCTGCCAGATCCTCGCCCTGTATCTCATCACTCTCCCGCAGATCGGCAATGGTTTTGCTCACCCGTATGATCTTAAAGATCTGTCTCATGCTGATCTGTCCCTGCTGGTAAAACTCCTCCAGAAAATCAGCCTGTTCTCTTCCTAACGGACAGTACTTTTTCACCATGGAATCCGGTATTTCCCCATTATAGGAAAAAGATTCTTTCTCATATCTTTTTCTCTGTCTCTCAACTGCCTGCACCACTCTCTGCTTCATCTCTTCCGAACTTTGGTTTCCAGCCTGTCTCTCCAGCGAAAAGGCAGGGGTTTTTGTCTCCACACACAGATCCATCCGGTCTAACAAAGGTTCGCTGATCTTTCCCAGATACCTACGCACCTCCCCTATGGTGCAGCGGCAGGTTCCTCTTCCATGGAATTTTCCACAGCGACACGGGTTCATGGCTGCAATAAAAAGGAAATCGCAGGGATACTCATAGGCATGTCCCACCCGGGACAGGCGCACTTTATGTTCTTCCAGCGGCTGACGCAGAACCTCCAGCGTGTCCTTGGAAAATTCTGGCAGCTCATCTAAAAATAAAACACCTTTGGATGCCAGTGATACCTCCCCCGGCACCGGCACTCTGCCGCCTCCTGTAAGAGCTATGGGAGTCAGTGTATGATGAGGGGCCCGAAAGGGCGGACCTGCCACTACCGGCTCGTCTTGTGACAGCAGCCCACAGATGCTGTACAATCTCGTAATTTCCAATTTTTCTTCCCATGTAAGATCCGGCATGATCCCCGGTATTCTGGACGCCAGCATGGTTTTCCCGCTGCCCGGCGGCCCGATCATCAAAAGATTGTGCCGGCCGCTTACCGCAACCTGAATCGCCCGCTTGGCCTCTTCCTGCCCATAGACATCCAGAAAATCCTTTCTTTCACCCTGTTCCTCCCAGGCTTCCTCCCGGCATTTTACCGGCCGGATCTGCGTCTCTCCCTGTAAAAAAAGAAGGACCTGCTGCAGCGAATCCACACAGTAAACCCGAACTCCTTTTACAAGGGCTGCTTCTCCGGCATTTTCAGCCGGAACGATAAACCGTGTCATTCCCTGTCTGCGTCCTTCCAGTATCATAGCCAGCACCCCCTGGATCCCGCACACTCTCCCATCCAGTCCCAGTTCGCCCAGGATCAGATACTCACTGACCTGATCAGCAGGAACCTTTCCAAAGGCAGCCAGTAAGGCAACCGCAATGGGAAGGTCAAAACTGGTGCCTTCTTTTCTCAGATTGGCCGGTGATAAATTCACCGTAATGCGTTTAGGTGGCAGGGGAATGCCTGCATTCTTTAAGCTGATGCGCACCCGCTCCCTTGCCTCTTTAACAGCAGAGGCAAGGAATCCAACCATATCAAAAACAGGCAGCCCTTCATTCACATCTGCCTCGATACGGATCATCCTTGCCTCTATGCCAAAAATATCTGCTCCATATATATAACTATACATTTCTTTTTCGGAAATCAATCTTTGCTAAAGAATACCACACCGGCACTCAAAAAGCAATGACTATTTTCCTTTTGATTTCAAAATTTTCTGGATCTCATCCATAAATGTATTTACATCTTTAAATTCACGGTAAACCGATGCAAAACGGACATAGGCCACCTGATCCAGATCCTGGAGTCCATCCATCAGAAGTTCTCCGATCTTGCTGCTTGGGATCTCCTTTTCGCCCATGTTGAAAATCGTGCTCTCCACCTTGTCTACCAGGGCATTGATCTGGTCTACCGATACAGGTCTTTTGATGCAGGAATGAAATACGCCTGCCTCCATTTTAGACCGGTCATACGGCTCTCTTACCTCATCTTTTTTTATTACGACCAAAGGGATCGTTTCCAGTTTTTCATATGTGGTAAAACGCTTGCTGCACTTTTCACATTTACGCCTTCTGCGGATGGATGCATTATCATCTGCCGGCCTGGAATCAATTACTTTTGTATTTTCTTCTCCACAAAACGGACATTTCATATTTGTTGTCTCCTCGTATAAACTATTCCCTGCCACTTTCCATGGCAGATCGTCAAAACATTTTAATTATAACGAACTTTGCCCTTTATGTAAAGAATCATAAAGAACATTTTTTTGTGACTTTCTCAAGATTTACCTCTACCAGGATCAAGTCACAGCCCACCTGGCATATATGGCACAATTCAATCACATACTCTTCTTCCCGTCCGATAAATCCAAGGAATTTGCAGGGACCCGGTACGATAATGTGGGTAATGCAGCCACTGCACAGATCAAATTCCACATCCTCCACAAATCCAAGCCGTCTGCCATCACATACATTGATCACTTCTTTTTCTTTCAGATCACAGATACGCATTGTTTCACTCTTTTTCTTATTATTTTATGTAAAAAAAGTATAATTCGTTCCTCCTGTGGCAATCCTTAGTAGAAAGGAATTTTAACTGGGAGGTTGTACAAAATGGCACAGTACAAAGTTGAAGTAAGCGGTATCAATACGGGAACACTTCCTCTGCTTAGTAACGATGAAAAAGAGGCTCTTATCCGCCGCATTAAACAAGGGGATAAGGAAGCCCGCACCCGCTATATAAAAGGCAATCTGCGCCTTGTTTTAAGCATTATCAAGCGTTTTCAAAACAGCAATGAAAATATGGATGACCTGTTTCAGATCGGCTGCATCGGCCTTATGAAGGCCATCGACAACTTTGACTTAAGCCAGAATGTAAAGTTCAGTACTTATGCGGTTCCCATGATTATGGGAGAATTACGCCGACATCTTCGGGATAACAATACCATCCGGGTCAGCCGTTCCCTGCGGGACCTGGCTTACAAGGCAATTTATGCCAAGGAAGCGATCATGAAACAGCAGGAAACCGAGCCTACGCTGGAAGAACTGGCCAGCCAGGTAGATGTTTCACCGGAAGAACTGGCTTTTGCCCTGGATGCCATCCAAAGCCCGGTCTCTTTATACGAACCTGTCTACTCAGAAGGTGGCGACACCTTATATATCATGGATCAGATCAGCGACAAGAAAAACCGGGAAAACACCTGGGTCGAACATCTTTCTCTGAAAAACGCCCTGCAAAGTCTTCCCAAACGGGAAAACCGGATCATTGAACTCCGCTATTTTGAAGGAAAAACACAGATGGAAGTAGCAGAAGAGATCCAGATTTCCCAGGCTCAGGTATCAAGACTTGAAAAAAACGCACTGGCCCAGATGAAAAAACATCTGATTCCGTAATATCAGGCTCCTTCCAGCCGGAGGATCTCCTTTTTCAGCCTTTTCATAATCTTCTTTTCCAGGCGGGAAATATAACTTTGGGAAATCCCTAGCTGGTCTGCCACCTCCTTTTGTGTCAGTTCCTTATCCCCGGCTGTTCCGATGCCAAACCGCAGGCGGATAATGGTCTGCTCTCTCTTTGATAAGGTTTCCAGGGCTTTGATCAAAAGTCCCCGGTTCACCTCTCTTTCCAGATCCTTGTAAATAATATCCTCGCTGGTCCCTAAAATATCCGACAAAAGAAGTTCATTGCCATCCCAGTCTACATTCAGTGGCTCATCAATGGAAACTTCCATTCTTGTTTTATTATTTCTTCTCAGATACATAAGGATTTCATTCTCGATGCACCGGGAGGCATAGGTGGCCAATTTAATATTTTTGTCAGGATTAAATGTGTTAATGGCTTTCATCAGGCCAATGGTCCCAATGGAAATAAGATCCTCCACTCCCACTCCTGTATTGTCGAATTTTTTTGCTATGTAGACAACCAGCCTGAGATTATGTTCCACCAGCGTATTTCTGGCTGTCTCATCCTGTTCATCCCGCAGTTTTCTGATACATTCGGCCTCTGCTTTTGCATCCAGCGGCTCCGGCAGGATCTCCGCCCCTCCTATGTAATGTATGTCACTGCCCGGATGAAATAAAAAATGTCTGAAATCCTGCATCATCCTGAATTGAAAACGATTTGGTACACATATTCGTAAAAGCATTGTTTCTCTCCTTTATTGATATTTTTGGTTTAAGATCAGGTCAAATTCACCGTCCTGGGATATTCTCTCATCTCCCATGGCAATCCAGACCTGCCTGTAGTGCTTTTTGTTTTTTCCGCTGCCAAGGATCATCTCATCCATGCAGAAGCCTTCAAAAAAACCGCTCTTGCCATTAGCCATGTGGTACGGAATAGGCCGGGATACTTCCCCTTCCAAAAGGTTCTGTATGCATGTTCGCTCTCCCAGACACACCGGCGAACCGGAAAAAGGTTCTTTTAACTGGTTCCCTGTGTCTAAAAAAGCCATTCCCTCCGCCACCTGTTCTCCCTTCTTCAAGACAAAAGGTACAAACAGATTCCGCTGTTTTGAAAACTCCTTTGGAACCTCTCTCTTTTTCCATACTGCAAACAGACACAAGCCATTGCACACGGTATAGAAAAGATACCCTTTTCCCACCGGTACGGCTCTGGCAGCATAGTACAAAAAACCAGACAGGAAAAATCCC
Organism: Eubacterium sp.; assembly: GCA_034089785.1. Lineage (GTDB taxonomy): Bacteria > Bacillota > Clostridia > Lachnospirales > Lachnospiraceae > Eubacterium_F. The sequence goes on along the minus strand of JAXDTV010000070.1, from coordinate 14,193 downwards.
AGCAGCCCATGCACCACATAGTTTCTGACAAAGGATGCTTTCGTAGTTTTTCCAAAAGCAAGACGGATCGTAACAAACCAGGTACTAAGGGTAAAGGGAAGGGTAAGGAACCACCGGGCTCCCACACCGCTTACCAGATAAAGCAGGGCAAGCAGGGAAGCCAGGGCGGCAGCCAGCACAAACCGTCCGAAGAAAAATTTCCTCTTTAGCAGCAGCCCCTCCATCCAAAGTAAAACCAGATTCATTTGAAAATTCATGAGAAAATATAAGTCAATATAAACAATCAATTGTCTCCCTCATTTCTCCACCATTATAGAAAAATCAGGAAGCAGAATTTGTCATAATTTATACCCGTTTTTTTCATTTACCCGGATTTCATCGACAGAATTCGTGTAGGACTTGCATATTCAGCCCAAATCTTTTACAATAATAAAAACCCATAAAGAAAGGAATGTAATATCATGGCAAATCAAAATCCAATCGTTACCATTGAAATGTCCAATGGTGACACAATGAAATTAGAATTATACCCGGAGATGGCACCAAACACTGTAAATAATTTTATCTCTCTGGTTCAGAAAAATTTTTATGATGGTCTCACCTTCCACCGCATTATAAACGGTTTTATGATCCAGGGCGGAGATCCATCCGGCAACGGTACCGGCGGCCCGGGTTACAGTATTAAAGGTGAGTTCTCAGGAAATGATTTTGCAGAAAATACACTGGCTCATACAGCCGGCGTTATCTCTATGGCCCGTGCCATGGATCCGAACTCTGCCGGTTCCCAGTTCTTTATCATGCACAAAAATGCACCACATCTGGATGGCCAGTATGCTGCCTTTGGAAAGATCACAGAAGGTATGAATATCGTAGACAAGATCGCCACCTGCGAGACAGACTGGAGCGATGCCCCAATGACACCGGTTGTAATGAAAACCGTAACGGTAGATACATTTGGCGAAACCTATCCGGAACCTGAAAAATGCTGATAGTTTTCTCCTCATAAACAAAGATCTCATACAGAATTTTCTGTATGAGATCTTTGTTGTGTTTCATATTGAATGGCAGCGCATATCAGACACGCTGGCCCATGTAATAAAAGCCCTTGCTTTCTTTTAAAAGAACCGGAACGATAGAACCGATCATGGAAGCATCTCCCGGCAGATGCACTACGGCATTGTTTGACAGTCTTCCTGTTACCAGGTTTTCATCCTGCTCATTAACCTGTTCGATAAGCACTGGCTCTGTCATGCCTAATTTTTCATTGGTCCGCTCTGCCGATATGGTCTGGACTACTTTCAAAAGTCTTGCAAACCGCTCCTTTACCACATCTTTCGGCACCTGTCCCTCCATCGAGGCCGCCGGCGTTCCGCTTCGCTTGGAATATATAAAAGTATAGGCACTGTCATATCTTACCTTTGACACTACATCCAGTGTTTCTTCAAAGTCTTCTTCTGTTTCTCCCGGAAATCCTACGATAATATCCGTTGTCAGGGCTATATCCGGAAGTTTTTCCCGGATTTTTTTTACCAGCAGCAAATAATCTTCTTTCGTGTAATGCCGGTTCATTTTTTTCAGTATCCTGCTGCTTCCCGACTGCAGTGGCAGATGCAGATGACTGCATACCTTTTCACAGTCTGCCATCGCCTGGATTAGTTCATCGGAAAGATCTTTTGGATGGGAAGTCATAAAACGGACCCGCTCCAGGCCTTCTATTTCATTGACCTTTCTGAGAAGATCAGCAAATGTGATCTCCTGTGGCAGTCCTTTACCATATGAATTGACATTCTGGCCTAACAGCATGATCTCCGTTACGCCATCCTGTACCAGTCCCTGGATCTCCTTAATGATTTCTTCCGGTTCCCTGCTTCGTTCCCGTCCACGGACATAAGGAACAATACAGTAACTGCAGAAATTATTACAGCCAAACATGATATTGACACCGGTTTTAAAGGAATATTTTCTTTTTCCCGGCAGATCCTCGATAATTTCTTTCGCTTCTTCCCACACATCCATGACCCGGCCGTCTGACTGGATCTGAGTGTATAAAAGTTCAGCCAGTTTGTAAATGTTATGGGTTCCAAATACAATATCTACAAAAGGATAACTTTTGCGAACCCTCTCTACCTCATCTGCTTCCTGCATCATGCATCCGCACAATACAATCTTCATATGAGGATTTTTCTTTTTATGATTTTTCAGGTAACCCAGTCTGCCATAAATCTTCATATTGGCATTTTCCCGTACGGTACAGGTGTTGAACAAAACAAGATCTGCCACCGGTTCCTCGGTCTCTTCATAGCCAATATAAGACAAAATTGCTGTCATTTTTTCCGAGTCCTTCGCATTCATCTGGCATCCCAGTGTCTGAATGGACATGGTCAGAGGCCGTCCCAGACGGCTCTCTTCCTGCTGTGCCCACTGTCTGCATTTCTTCATGTAGTAGTACTGGCGCTCCGGTTCCTGCAATGGCGCCTCGCCCCACTCATCTACCTGTTCAAATCTTTCCTTTTCAAACATTCTTATCTCCAATCCTTTTGCTTATGATATCCATTCTCTATCACAAGCAATACCCTCTCAGGAATTGGATGAAGGTTTTTTGCCAAATGTGACTTGAATGGTTTTTTCTTTATATGATCCTTCTGAATTTATTTTTACAGTAATCGCACCCTTTTCTCCGGCCTTGCACTGAGTCAGTTTTTCCTGAAGTTCCGTCAGGGTTTTCACTTCTTTTCCGTTGATACCGGTAATGATATATCCAGACTGGATTCCTGCTTTTTCTGCCGGTGATCCGCTTGTCACCTCTGAAACATAGATTCCTTCCGGAAGTCCATATGCTTTTACATACTCACTTGTGATGTCCCGTCCTGTAATACCAAGGTAGGCCTGCTCGGATGCATCTACCGTTTTCTGGTTCATCAACTCTTCCAGAACTGATTCTGCCGTTGCCATTGGAATGGCAAAGCCCATGCCCTCTACTTCTTCGGAAGCAAATTTAGAGGAGTTGATACCGATTACTTCACCTTTGCTGTTTACCAGTGCACCGCCGCTGTTACCAGGGTTGATGGCTGCATCTGTCTGGAGCAGTTTTACACTGCTGCTGTCTTCTGAATTGATCTCTCTGTCTTTTGCACTGATATATCCGACTGTTACACTGGTTCCATAACCTAATGCATTACCAATGGCAATGGCCTGTTCGCCTACTTTTGTTTTCGTACTGTCACCAATGGTAGCAATCTTTACACTGCTTAATGTCTCAGAAGAAAGGGAAGACATGTCCACCTCTACCACGGCCAGGTCTTTGGATGAATCCGTTCCTTTTACGGTTGCTTTTGCTGTCTTTTTATTATTAAAAGTAATGGTAACAGAGGTAGCACCTTCAATCACATGATTGTTGGTTGCGATGTACATTTTGTTATTTTTCTCTGCTATGATAATACCGGATCCACTGCCTGTGGTTTCCTGTTGCTGCTGTTGACCAAACATGGAATAACCGGTGGTAGTCTGCGCTGTTACATCAATGGCTACGATAGAAGGAAGAACCTGCTCCGCTACAGTCGTAACATCGGAAGTTCCTGTGGATGCCGTTGTAGAAACTACATTGGTTGTGGCAATCTTTGTTGTCTCCTGATTCTCATCGGCCTGTGACTCCTGGCCAAATAATGCTCCTGTGGCATAATTGACTCCCTGAAAAGTTCCTCCTGCTAATACTCCGAACGCCGCTGCACATGCGACCAATTTTACCATCTTTTTCATATGAAACACATCCTTTCGTTTTGTATGAGCTTATGATAACGAAAAAATGTGTGTTGATTTTGACGGGTTTTTGTATGGTTTGTGTTGAAAATATGATGAAACTGTGAAGCCTCTTTCTACACCCGGAAGTTGCCAAGAACACGCATTGCCGCTGATTCTTCCTTGACGCCCCGCAGTGCATTGCTCATAGCCGGATCATCCAGATTTCCGTCTACATCCAGGAAAAAACGGTACTCCCAGTTGCGTCCCGGTATCGGTCTGGACTCGATCAGAGTAAGATTTAATCCATTATACAAAAAATGGGACAAGATCCGGCACAACGATCCGCTCTGATGAGGTAGTTCAATACACATTGCCACACGGTTACTTTCCTTTGTGTACAGTTGTTTTGGTCCTATGATGATAAAACGGGTACAGTTATTTTTTTCTGACTGTATATCTTCTGCCAACACCTTCAGACCGTATTCTTTTGCTGCCCTGCGGCTGGCGATGGCTCCCTGGGATAAATCCCGGTCTTCCGCCACTCTTTTGGCTGCTTCGGCAGTAGAGGCATACTCTACTCCAGTCATTCCCGGATGAGCGTCCAAAAACTCTCTGCTTTGAAGCAGTCCCTGCGGATGGGAATATACCGTCTGGATGCTGTCAAGTGTTGCCCCATCCAGTCCCAGCAGACACTGGTTTATCTTCATGACATAATGTCCTACGATAGCATTGTCATAATTTAAGAGCAGATCATAATTGGCAGTGATCCCTCCTGTGGATGAGTTTTCGATGGGCAGCACACCAAAGTCTGCTTTTCCTTCTTTGACCGCTTCCATGACCCCCTGGAAACTGCGGCAGCTCACTCCATTTACCTGTGCCCCGAACACATCTTCCATGGCCTGCTGTGTGTGGGTTCCCGGCACACCAAAATAATATACCGTAGGATCTTTTTTCTGAAATATCGTATCCACCTTTTCAAAATCTGTTACTTTTTCCGAACTGCGGAGCACTCCGTACTGGTACTTACGGCTGATGGACATGATCTGGCTGAACAACTCCCTGACAGCCCGCTCATTAAACTCTCCATGGGAAAGTTCTCCCAGGGCATCCAGTTTCTGGTCTTCCCTTTCTTTATCAAAAACAGCCTTTCCTGTCTCCATCTTATATTTAGCCACTTCGTTGGCTGCTTCCATTCTTTTTTCAAACAGCTTTACGATCTCCGTGTCAATTTTGTCAATCTCCCTGCGGGTAACTGATAAATCAATCATTGGTCATTCTCCTTTAACTCTAAATACATTTGTTCCACCGTGGTTCCCAATACCGGATGACGCACCCAGGGAGCCAGTTGTCTCAAAGGCTCCAGTACAAACATCCTTTTATGCATCTCTCTGTGTGGAATGATCAGATTTTCTGTCTCTACCACCTGATCCTCATACAACAAAATATCCAGATCAATGGTGCGTGGCCCCCAGTGGATCTCCCGCTTTCTCTCGCCCTTTTTCTCTGTCTCGTGAATCCTCTCTAACAGTTCTTCCGGCGGATACAGCGTCTCAAGACACACTGCCCCATTAAGAAAATCCGGCTGGTCTGTATATCCATAAGGTTCTGTCTCGATCAAAGAAGAACAGACAACATTTCGGATTTTTTTGTCCGTCTTTAAATCCATTATGGCTTCTTCTATATAGTTCTGCCGGTCTCCCAGATTCGATCCAATGGAAAGATACACTTTCTTCCATCCCCTTTTTACAGTAACGCTTACTGTATCCAGGGGAAGCAGGATAGGCGCCCACGGCTTTTTAATGGTTACTTCTGCCTGGTCTACCCGGTCAAATTCCAAAAGGATATCCATTGCCAGATGCTGGGCCGCTGCTTCTATCAGTTTATAATCTGTTTCTTTCATTTTACGCTCTGCAAAATGACAAATATCTGCATAATTCACAGAAAGAGAAAGATCATCCCTCTCTCCTGCCGCTTTTGTATCTGTATACAACTCTATGGAGACTAAAAACTTCTGGCCCAGTGCGTTTTCCTCTTCCAGCACACCGTGATGGCAGTAGATCTCCAGATCTTTAATACAAATCCGATCCATTGTTTCACCTCTGTATCTTATGAATGTAAAATAGCATCTGTCATTTTTAATGCACGGACATTTTTCTCTACATCATGGACCCGTACAAACTGACAGCCTTTCATAGCTCCCAGCACACTGGTAGCCAGCGTTCCTTCTTCTCTCTCATTCACCGGCAGATCCAGTGTCAGTCCGATCACACTTTTTCTGGATGTGCCTAAAAGCACCGGATATCCCATATCCACGATCTCCTCCAGATGATTCATTACTATCAGATTCTGCTCATAGGTTTTGCCAAATCCCACTCCCGGATCCAGCATGATATTTTCTTTTTTCACACCATATTTCTCAGCAATATCCAGACAGATCTGAAGATCTTTTTTTACATCTTCCATAAAATCATCATACTCCTGGTTGTCTCTGTTATGCATAAGGCACACCGGCACATCATACTTTGCTGCCAGTTCTGCCATTTTTTCGTCATAGCGAAAGCCCCAGGTATCGTTTAAAAGATCCGCACCTGCTTCCAGCGCCGCCTCTGCTACCGCTGATTTGTATGTATCAATAGATACCGGAATATCGAACTTCTTTTTGATCTCCCGGATAACAGGAACAACTCTTTTGATTTCTTCTTCATCACCGATCTGTACATGTCCGGGTCTGGTAGATTCCCCTCCCACATCAATGATGTCGGCTCCCTGCCGGATCATTTTCTCTGCCTGCTCCATGGCTTTGTCAATGTTTGTATAACTTCCCCCATCCGAGAAAGAATCCGGTGTCACATTTAAAATTCCCATAACATAGGTTTTTTCCGATGGTTCAAAGATTTTATTTCCTATTTTCACAACTGTATCCTCTCTTTCTTATGCGCGAAGCATTCCCATAAACATAGCCCGGAGACTTTCATCTGTCTCAAATTTGCCAAGCACTTTGTAAGTAACTGTTTTCGTACCCGGTTTTTGTACTCCGCGCATCGTCATACACATATGCTCTGCCTCTATCATGACCATAACTCCTTTTGGCTTCAACTCATCCCAGACAGCCTGGGCAATCTGGCCTGTAAGCTGCTCCTGGATCTGGGCTCTTCTGGCAAATACTTCTACCACTCTTGCCAGTTTGCTCAGGCCCACTACTTCTCCATCCGGAATATAGGCAATATGAACTTTTCCATAAAATGGCAGAAAATGATGTTCACACACAGAATAAAACTGTATGTCTTTTTCTAACACGATATCCCCTGTCTCTGCATGAAATGTGCGGCTTAAAGGCTCCGATGCTTCCTGGCTATATCCGCCAAAGAGCTGGTCACACATGGCAGAGATCCGGTGAGGTGTGTCTTTCAATCCCTCTCTCTCCGGATTTTCGCCGATTCCTTCTAAAAAAAGTTTTACCGCCTGCTCTATTTTTTTATGATCCATGATCTATATCCTCCATCCGTCCATATTGCATTGATTTTATCATTATAACACAATACCCTGAACGATTCCAATATATTCTGCCGCTACGATACAATTATATCTGCGCTTTTTCCTTTTGTTACTTTCAAAAAATCAGAAGGTGCAATGAAAATCTGGGTTCCCAGCCTTCCTCCGCTGACAATGATCTGGTCAAACTGCAGTGCTGACTCATGCAGCACCGTGTCATATTGCTTTTTCATTCCGATGGCCGTACAGCCGCCGCGGATATAACCGGTTACGGACTGGATATCCTTTACATGTACCATCTCTAACGACTTTTCATTTACCACTCTGGCCGCCTTTTTCAGATCAACTTCCTGATCGATCGGCAGCACAAATACATGATACTCCTTGCTTTTACCCTGCATTACCAGCGTCTTAAAACTCTGCTCATATGGCTGATGCAACAGGTCTGCTATATGGACACCATCAATAAATTCCTGACATTCATAGGTATTGATAGTAAATGGTATTTTGTTTTTTTCCAGCATTCTCATTGCATTGGTCTTTGCTATCTTCTCTTTCTTTGCCATGATCCCGTTCCTCCTATTCTCTCAACGACTGCAAAAAGGATAAACTGCCAAAGATCACAATAACATCCTTCCTGTCAGATCTTTCTTTCACTTTTCTTAGGGCTTCTGCCGGCAGATCTTCCTGCGTCACTTTTTCCATTCCATTCTTTTTCCACACCTCTGCCACCAGCTCCGGTTCTGCAGATCTTGCTACTCTGGCTCTTGTGACTGTCACATCTGCAAAGATTCCCTGCAGGATCCGGATGATCTGTTCATAGTCTTTATCTTTAAAAACTCCCATGATTCCATGAACTGTACAGTCCGGAAAATATGTTTCTATGGCGTTTTTCAAGGCCCGGGCCCCCTGGGGATTATGTGCTCCGTCTACTACAACCACAGGATCCTTTTCCCATATTTCAAATCTTCCGGGCCACTTTGCCTGTTCCAGCCCTTTTTTTATTTTCTGCTCTGATGGTCGTAAATACTCCGGCAGGGCAAGACAGGCTTCCCATGCCAGAGAAGCATTTTCCACCTGATGCTTCCCCAGCATATGAATGACTGCCACATGGTCTCTATAAGCAAACTTCGTGCCATGGACAGAACTCTCCAGGACTTTTATGTCCGGTTTTGTCTCAATCCATGTTCCGCCACAGGCATCACATCGTTTTTTCAAAACTTCTTCTACCTGCGGATCCTGAAAACCACTGACTGTTACACTCCCTTTTATGATTCCTGCCTTTTTTTCTGCGATCTCTGTAAGTGTATTTCCCAATATCCCCATATGATCCATGGCGATAGGGGTAATAACAGATACAAGCGGTGTACCTATGATATTCGTTGCATCTTCCTCTCCTCCCAGTCCTACTTCCAATACAACCACATCACAGTTCCACCGGTCAAACATCATAAAAGCCATGGCGGTCTCAAGTTCAAAGGCCGTTGGCAGTTCTTTTCCCTGTTGCTGCCATTTTCTGCAGACTGCCTCTATTTTTTCTACACAAAGAACCAGTTCCTCCTTTGAAATAAAACGGATTCCGTCTTTATCCTGGCACTGGATCATTTCTTCATAAACAAAAACCCAGGGCGAACAATACCGTCCCACCTTCCGGCCGCTTTCAGCCAGCACACTGGCAATCATAGCCGACACAGATCCTTTTCCATTGGTTCCTGCCACATGGATAAAAGCTGTTTTTTCCTGAGGATCCCCCAGGTCTTTCATAAATGCCCTCATACGGTGAAGGCCAAGCTGGATCCCTCGTCCGGCCGTCTGGGTCAAATATCCCCTCGCTTGTTCATACTGCATTATTTTTCCCTTTTTCTTTCCATTTAAAAGGGGCGACCAATCATAAATTGTCGCCCCACATATGTTTTGTTTTTCCGTCTCTTATTTGATCACACGAACACGGATCACACCGTCGATGGCTTTCAATTCATTTACAACTTCATCTGTTACTTTCGAACTAACATCAAAAATTGTGTATGCATAGTCGCCACGGCTCTTATTGATCATGTTGTCGATGTTTACATTGTCTTTTGCAAAAAGACCGGTAAACTGAGTAAGCATATTTGGCACATTCTTATGAGCTACTGTAACACGGCCTTCTGCAGAACATACACCGGCATCGCAATTTGGATAGTTTACGGAGTTACGGATATTACCATTCTCCATAAAGTCACGAATCTCACTGACTGCCATCTTGGCACAGTTATCCTCAGACTCCTGAGTGGATGCACCTAAATGTGGTGTAACCGTTGTATTTGGCATGTTTACTGTATTTGGATTTGGGAAATCCACTACATATTTTGCCACTTTACCGGAAGCCAGTGCTTCTTTCATATCCTCTTCGTTCACAAGTGTGTCACGGGAGAAGTTCAAAAGTACTACGCCGTCTTTCATCTTGTCAAAAGCTTTTTTGTCAAACATACCTTTGGTAGAATCAAGCAGTGGAACATGAACTGTAATGTAATCACACATTTCATACAGATCTTCATTGCTCTTTACCATTGTTACATCTCTGGACATATTCAATGCGTTTTCAACAGAAAGATATGGGTCACATCCATATACATCCATGCCAAGACGATTGGCTGCGTTGGCTACCAGTACACCGATAGCTCCCAGACCGATGATACCAAGTTTTTTTCCTTTGATCTCGGTTCCGGCAAATGCTTTCTTTGCCTTTTCACCACTTTTCGCAATGCCAGCATCATCTTTATTGTCCTGACACCACTTAATACCGCCAACAATATCTCTGGCTGCCAGCAACATAGAAGCGATAACCAATTCCTTTACACCGTTTGCATTGGCACCCGGTGTGTTAAAAACAACAATTCCTTTTTCAGCACATTTATCCAGTGGAATGTTATTGACTCCTGCTCCTGCTCTGGCTACTGCCAGAAGGCTTTCCGGCAGTTCCATATCATGCATTGCTGCACTGCGGACCAATACTGCCTCTGCCTCATTAAAATTATCTGTTACTTCGTAATTATCCCCCAGCATTTCCAGTCCACATGCTGCGATTGGATTCAAACAATTTACTTTGATGCTCATATCCTATATCTCCTTATGCATTTTCTTCTTCAAACTTCTTCATAAACTCAACCAGTTTTTCTACGCCGGCTTTTGGCATAGCATTGTAGATGCTGGCACGCATACCACCAACGGTACGATGTCCTTTCAGGTTCTCAAGTCCAGCCTCTTTTGCTTCTGCTACAAATTTAGCATCCAGATCCTTATCACCTGTAACAAACGGTACATTCATAAGAGAACGATCTTCTTTGCGGACAGTACCTTTGAATAACTTGGAAGAATCAAGGAAATCATACAAAACTTTTGCTTTTTCAATATTTCTCTTCTGGATTTCTTCCAAACCGCCCATCTTCTTGAGCCATTTAAATACTTTACCACAGATATAAATACCATAAGCTGGTGGTGTGTTATACAGTGAATTTGCATCTGCATGAATCTTGTACTGAAGCATAGTAGGTACTTTTTCATCTACTGACTCTGGAATCAGATCCTCACGGATGATAACGATCACAACACCGGCTGGTCCGATATTCTTCTGAACTCCACCGTAGATCACGCCATATTTGCTAACATCTACCGGCTCAGATAAGAAACAGGAGGATACATCTGCTACCAATGGTTTGCCTTTGGTATTTGGCAGTGTTTTGTATTTTGTACCATAAATTGTGTTGTTCTCACAAATGTATACATAATCAGCATCCTCATCAATCGGCAGATCAGAACAATCTGGGATGTATGAAAATGTCTCATCCTCGGATGAAGCAACCTTTACGGCTTTTCCGTACTTACATGCCTCATTATAAGCCTTCTTTGCCCACTGACCTGTTACGATGTAGTCTGCTACCCCATTCTTCATAAGGTTCATTGGGATCATCGCAAACTGTTGGGAAGCACCGCCCTGTAAAAACAGAACTTTGTAGTTGTCCGGAATCTTCATCAGATCACGGAGATCCTGCTCTGCTTCTTTGATGATGGTGTCATATGCTTTGGAACGATGACTCATCTCCATAACGGACATGCCTGTTCCTCTGTAATCCAACATCTCATCTGCTGCTTCCTTCAATACCTCTTCCGGCAATACAGCCGGACCTGCTGAAAAGTTATACACTCTAGCCATTTTTCTATATCCTCCTTTAAATTACTAACATAAATTAATTTTTAACACGGTTTTCCTGGTCTTTCTCATCAAAAGCTTCCTCGATCGGCGCTCCCGGTGCTACCATTGGAAATACCTTGTCGTCGTGGTCAATAACCACTTCGATCAGAACCGGACCTTCTTCTTTTACTGCCGTCAAAATAGCATCATCCACTTCTTCTTTCTTGGTTACACGGATTGCCTTAGCCCCCAGTGCTTCTGCTACTTTACAGTAATCTACCTTATCTTCCAGAATCGTGTTTGAATAACGCTTTCCGTAGAACAAAGTCTGCCACTGGCGAACCATACCCAGCGCATTATTGTTAAACACAACTTCAATAACCGGAATATTATAACGGCTTGCTGTAGCCAGTTCATTCATATTCATACGGAAACATCCATCACCTGCAATGTTAAATACAGTAGATCCCGGCATTCCGACTTTGGCACCAATAGCGGCACCCAGTCCGTAGCCCATAGTTCCCATACCACCGGAAGTAAGAAGATGTCTCGGCTGACGATATTTATAATACTGTGCAGCCCACATCTGATGCTGTCCAACATCTGTCGCCACGATGGTATCATCGTCTGTCAAAGCATCGATTCTCTCGATCATGTAAGGTCCTGTCAGTCCTTCATGATTGTACTCCATCGGCATTGCTTCTTTTCTTGCCATTACTTTGTCGATCCAGTTTTTATGATACTGCTGTTCCAGTTTTTTGTTCAAAATCTCAAGAACAGACTTCAGATCGCCTACAATGGAATAATCCACCTGTATATTTTTATTCACTTCCGCCGCATCAATGTCAATATGGACAATCTTGGCGTTATAAGCGAATTTTTTAGCATTTCCTGTAACTCGGTCAGAAAATCTCGCTCCTAATACGATGAGGAGATCGCACTCTGTTACACTCAGGTTAGATGTCTTTGTTCCATGCATTCCCAGCATGCCGGTATAATAATCATCTGTACCGTCAAAAGCACCTTTTCCCATAAGAGAATCTGTAACCGGTGCATCCACCTTTTTTACAAATTCTTTTAACTCAGCTGCCGCACCGGAAATAACAGCACCGCCACCTACAAAGATCATCGGCTTTTCTGACTCTTTGATGGCCTTGATCACATTTTCAATATCATTCTGATCGATAGTATCTACCTTTCTCTGAATGATCTCCGGTGACTTTGGCTCAAACTCTGTTACAGCAGAAGTAACATCTTTTGTCACATCTACCAATACCGGTCCCGGTCTGCCTGTCTGGGCAATGGAAAACGCCCTGCGCATGGTAGCTGCCAGATCTTCTATACTTTTTACGATAAAACTATGTTTTGTGATTGGCATCGTAACACCGGCAATATCTACCTCCTGGAAAGAATCTTTTCCTAACGCCGGTACTGCCACATTACAGGTAATCGCAACCAATGGAACAGAATCCATATATGCGGTAGCAATTCCTGTGACCAGGTTTGTAGCTCCCGGTCCGCTGGTAGCCATACAGACACCAACTTTTCCTGTCGCTCTGGCATATCCGTCTGCCGCATGAGAAGCTCCCTGCTCATGGGAAGTCAAAATATGACGGATCCTGTCCTGATAGCGGTACAACTCATCGTACACATTCAGGATTGTCCCCCCCGGATAACCAAAAACAGTATCAACACCTTGTTCCAACAGACACTCAATAATAATCTGAGATCCATTTAACTGCATTCTCTGCACCTCTTTCTCCGTATTCTATCAATGTAACTTATTTCAAAATCGCTCCTGTACTTCCACTGGTAACCATATTGGCATATCTCTTCAGATATCCGCTGTTGACCTTAGGTTCCCGTGGCTGCCATTTTTCCCTTCTTTCTGCCAGTTCTTCGTCTGACACATCTACATTTAATGTATTTTCAGGAATATTGATCTTAATGATATCTCCCTCTTCGATCAATGCGATTGGTCCGCCCACTGCTGCTTCCGGAGATACATGTCCTATGGACGCTCCCCTGGATGCTCCTGAGAAACGGCCATCTGTGATCAATGCAACCGAAGAACCTAATCCCATACCTGCAATGGCAGAAGTAGGATTCAGCATCTCACGCATACCAGGACCTCCCTTAGGTCCCTCATAGCGGATCACCACTACATCTCCTGCTACGATCTTGCCGCCTTTAATTGCAGCGATAGCATCCTCTTCACAGTCAAATACTCTGGCCGGTCCCTCGTGTACCATCATTTCCGGTACGACAGCCGATCTTTTTACAACGCCTGAATCCGGAGCGATGTTACCTTTCAATACAGCAATACCACCAGTCTCGCTGTATGGATTGTCAATTGGCCGGATTACTTCCGGATCACGATTGTATACATGTTCAATGTTCTCTCCTACGGTCTTTCCTGTAGCAGTCATACAATCGGTGTAAAGAAGTCCCTTCTTGTTCAACTCGTTCATAACAGCATACACACCGCCAGCCTCGTTGAGCTGTTCCATATATGTGTGTCCTGCCGGTGCCAGATGACACAGGTTCGGTGTCTTGGCACTGATCTCATTGGCAATATCCAGGTTCAGTTTTACGCCTGCTTCATGAGCGATCGCCGGCAAATGGAGCATCGTATTGGTAGAACATCCCAGTGCCATATCTACTGTCATGGCATTCATAAATGCTTTTTCACTCATAATATCCCTTGGGCGGATGTTTCGTCTGTACATTTCCATTACCTGCATACCAGCATGTTTTGCCAGTTTACTGCGGTCAGAATATACCGCCGGAAT